>DUPE01000135.1 GCA_012838475.1 Clostridiaceae bacterium | reverse complement strand
GCGCAATAGAGCTGCCCGCTGTCTTTCGCCCCCGGAGAGCTGCGCCGGCCATCTCCTCTCCAGACCTTCAAGACCGAAAGCTGCCAGATGCTTCTCGACCTCTGCCTGCGAGTCTTTTTTTGACATGCCTCGCATCGTTAGTGGCAAGGCAATATTGTTGACCACTCGTTTCCAAGGCAGCAGCAAATCCTTCTGCATCATATAGCCTATCGCCTCTTTGACTTCGACACAGCCTTCATCAGACTTGTCTAAGCCTGCAAGAAGGTTGAAGAGTGTGGTTTTGCCGCTGCCGGAGAGCCCAAGTATGGCGGCAAACTCGCCTCGCTCCAGCACTAAATTCAAGTGTTTGAACGTCCAAACACCGGGTTCAAAGGATCGCCCCAGATCTTTTGCCTGCAAAACTATATTATCACGTATGATTGGCTGCTCTTTTGCCTGATTTTCCACTTGTTTCTCAACTTACCTTCTAATTTTGTCTGTCCGGTTTTCCCGGTTTAATACTTGTTTCTCACTTTGTTTTCAGCCGGGTATCTCCCGGTTTCAGGCCGCATCATTGTTATGTAAGCGCCTTCGTCCCTGCTAATCTTGACTGCCCCTCTGACTGGTTCCGCCAAATCTCCGTCCGCTTCATTGTTATGTAAGCGCCTTCGTCCCTGCTAATCTTGACTGCCCCTTTGACTGGTTTCGTCAAATCTCCGTCCGCTTCATTGTTATGTAAGCGCCTTCGTCTCTGCTAATCTTGACTGCCCCTCTGACTGGTTTCGTCAAATCTCCGTCCGCTTCATTGTCAGATAAGCGCCTTCACCTCTGACAAATTATCATATTAGTTATTAG
The DNA here is from genome assembly GCA_012838475.1 of Clostridiaceae bacterium. Lineage (GTDB taxonomy): Bacteria > Bacillota > Clostridia > Saccharofermentanales > DTU023 > UBA1046. The sequence continues at coordinate 5,187 of DUPE01000135.1, read as the reverse complement.
TATTATGGTAAGTACTCATTGCTAAAGGCTGCACTCGCATCCAGATCACTCTCTAAGGTGTTGTGCTCCAGCATCCAGTCTTTAAAATTTGACCAGATCTCCGGTTTCATTTCGCCCCAACGGGGAGCGTCATCAATATATTGATCATTGAGCCATATCTGACTTTTGAGCAAGAGCTCTTCGTCAAGTTCAGGCGCTGCCGCCATGATGGCATCGACAGCCAGTTCAGGCTCTTCGATTGCCAACTGATAGCCCTTCGCGGTCGCTCGCAGGAAACGCTCGATCAACTCGGGATTCTCGCTGATTACAGTCTCATTGGTTATGAGGACAGGAGAATAAAAATCCAGCCTGGGATCGATATCTTGCAGGAGAATAAAGTCGATCGGGTAGTCTTGCACCTCGGTGTTGACTCCGTCCCAGCCCCAGTAGATCCAGGCAAAGTCCGCTTCCATCTCCATGCTGGCGATAAAATTACTGGCGGACTGATTGATAATATTCACCTGATCATAATCAGCGTTCACCTTCTCCATCAGTGTCTTAATGAATGCCAGTTCCAGCTCGGTTCCCCAGCCGCTGTACGTCATCCCCTCGAAATCTGCGGGTGACTTGATATTGCGTTCTACAGGAGAGGCGAAACCGGAAGTGTTGTGTTGAATAACCGCAGCCACCGCTACAATGGGGATTTGGGCCGATGAAGCTCTGGCCTGTAGAACTTGTTCCTGCCCGGCCATGCCAAAAGACGCGCTCTCTGTTGCCACCATCTCGATGAAATTCATATCTGATTCCTGAAAGAGAACCTCAAGACCTTCTTCTGCATAAAAGCCCTGTTGTGCAGCCAAATACAGACCTGAGTGATTCGTGTTAGGCGTCCAGTCTAAAGCAAAAATTATTTTCTCCGGCTGCACGGGGCCGGGATCTGTCACGCCATTTTCATCTCCGGCTGAAACATCAATACTCTCGGGCGGAGTATCGGCACTCTGACAGCCCACAACCAGCAGACCCATTGCTAAAATAAGCAAGATAACAATAAAGTTTTTTCCGATATTTTTCATTTCATTTCTCCAGTTATTCCTTCGGTTTAGCTCTAAGCCACGGCGTGGCCAAGCGCTCAACAATAATCACTAAATAGTAAAGTAACAGACTCAGGCCGACAATCAAGATGATCGAGGCGAACATACGGTCAAAAGCGTATGATCTCTTGGTGCGCAGCATATAAATACCAAGTCCGGTTCCACCGCCCGACCATTCCGCTAAAACCGCTGCCATTACGCAATAAGTAGCGGCGATGCGAATGCCCGAAAAAAGATGGAGTAGGCTGGATGGAAATTTGACATGCCAGAGAATCTTGGCACGATTCGCACCCAGCGTATGCATCAGTCGGATCTGATCTTGATCAACTGCCGTAAAACCTTGCAGCAGATTGATCGCTATGGGAAAGAAGCAGACCAAAACAACTACCACCAATCGAGGAACCATACCATAGCCAAACATCAGCACAATAACGGGCGTAATGATCATTGTGGGAATTGTCTGCGAAATCACCAGGAGAGGATAAAGCGCCCTGTAAATAAGATTGTAGGTGTCCATCAGTAAGGCAACTAATATCCCCAGAACCATACTCAATAAAAATCCCAGCAAAGACACAAACAGTGTTTCTTTGAGATGCCCCCAAAGCAACTCCGTATCCGTGATGAGGGCGCGCCAAACGGCAGAGGGGCGAGGCAAAACAAACTCTCTAATAACACCTGACACAGTAAGGATCTGAATCAGCCCCAGAAGCACTGCCAACACCACCAAAGGCGGCAAAATCCTCTTTAGTTTATTTCTCACCTGCGAACCTCAGCCTATCTCTCATTTTTGTAACTGCAGCCATGCTAAATATCCAACCATAATTACACACGGTCGGATAGCACACTTCCCGCCAATTAATGAGCGTACCGGCAGCCAATTTATGGTCAGATTTTTTGTTGAAGGCGCTCAGATCTGAGCCAGCAGCTACTTTCCCGGAGATTGCGTACGCCGCTGCAGATAAATCAGATACAAACATCATTGACATAGAAAAACCTCCAACTAAGCGGAGGACAAAAACAATGCCGTATGTTCTCCCTCCGCCGGTATTACCCGGATCAGGTTATTAGGGTCGACCTAAGTCCTCTCAGCCTCTTGTTGGCTCCCCTGATTACAATTATTCTATTAAAGTCATTGTATTATTGCAAGCACAAAAGGAATGGCTTAAGTTTAAAATGCATTTATATATTGGGCTATGTATAAACTTCCGGCGGCATTTATATATTGGGCGGCGGGGCACTGAAAATTTCAGTGAACATTCACGCGACCCTTTGGGGCGAAGAAACAGCCTATGACGATCTAATTGGGCAAAGCATCTGCGATAAAGCGTAATAATTCCGGTTTTACAGCCGGCAATCCATGCGCTCGTCAACTGAGGCTAATATCTCAGTTATGAGCAAATTTTTCTTCACTATAATATCGGTGGCTTGCTTCAGAGTTGAACTTACCGTTTCCTCGTCAGAGATACCGGGAAGATTGATCCTGACATTCAAAATTGCGCCTTCAACACAAGCTCCTGCCATATGGGCTGCCGAACCGATATCGGACATGGCATTTCTATTGCCGTAGCGTGCCAGATTACCCAGATGACTTAGAACTGTTATGCCTTTGACAGCAATCTGCAGGGGCATCTCCATCGAGCTGAGACTGGCATCCTGCATCGCCTGCTTGCGGGTTGCAATCTGCACTTGTGTATCTTTGGGCAGCCTCAATGCTTCCATGTAGGAATTATAGGCTTTGGCATCTTCATCCACCATAGATTCCAGTTCAACAACCAGCCTTGACAAAGCTTGATAATCACGCGATAAGTCCGCCTGCGTCTGACTGTCCAGTTCCTGCCATGACTTCTTGCCATCCGTCAGGTGATAGACCATTCTGCCCAACTGCGCGCCTATTGCCCCGGCCAATGCAGACATGCTGCCTCCTCCCGGTGTCGGTGCGTCACTTCCTGTCAGCTCCAATAGACTTTTGACATCCATATCAATCAGTTTACTCATAACATACTCTCCCTTGTTCGGCAGCCAGACGTCCCCTCTTATAGACTCTGACAATATGGTTGACGCCGAAACGATAAATTAATTCGGCAGGCGATTTTACATCAGTTATCAGGATATCAGCGTTTTTGCCAATGCTGATTGAGCCTGCTGTTCTTTCTCTCTTGATCGCATGCGCCGCATTAATCGTCACAGCATGCAAAATATCCTCCGGCTGCATCCCCATACCAAAGCAGGCATGAGACATGGCGACCTGAATATTCTCAGTCGGGCTGCTGCCCGGGTTATAATCGGTTGCCAGTGCCACTTTAACGCCAGCCGCAAGCATCTTTCTGGCCGGGGCGTATTTATCTGCCATCAGAAAGAAGGTCGTGGCCGGCAGCAGCACCGCAACTGTACCCGACTCAGCAAGCATTTCAATGCCTCGATCAGAAATAGCCATTAAGTGCTCAGCCGATACTGCACCCATCTCTGCAGCAAGCTCTGCCCCGCCTAAAGGAACAATCTCATCTGCATGCGCCTTCAACAAAAACCCCATCTCTTTGGCCTTCTGCATATAATAACGGGAGGTTTCGATATCAAAGATGCCCTCTTCGCAAAAGATGTCACAAAACTCAGCCAACTTACGTTCTTTGATCTCCGGCATGACCTCAGTCAGCATGAATTCAACATATCCTTTGGTATTAGCGGTGGATTCTGGCGGCAAAGCGTGCGCACCCATATAGGTGCCGACAACGTCGGCAGGATGCTCACGGTTCAGACGTTGCCCCACTTCGAGGCAACGAATCTCGGTCTCTTTATCTAATCCGTAGCCGCTCTTGGCCTCAACAGTAGTCGTGCCAAAGGTCAGCATGCGATCAAGGCTTGCCTTGGCCTTGTTATAAAGCTCTTCTTCGTTCATGCTCCTGGTCGCTTGTACGGTACTTCTGATGCCACCGATCTCGTGGATCTCCATATAGGATTTGCCGGCCAGCTTCATGTCCAGCTCCAACTCGCGTGAGCCGCCGTGCACCAAATGTGTATGCGGATCTACGAAACCGGGCAAAACAAGATCCTCTCCTACATCTAACACTTCATTTTCCGGAGCAAATGATGTTTGTGGCAGGTCGCCGCTCTCAATCTTTGTGATCTTACCATCGTCGATCACGATATAGCCGTCAAGGAGTGTTGGGTATTTCTCGTCGGCAGTAAAGATTGCTCTCGAACGAATTACTAATTTTTCTCTATTTTCCATTTCTTACCTCAGATAGTTCTAATGGCTCTTGCAGAAGACAAAGACGGATATGACTTATGAGCCTGCTCCCTTTTGTTCCCATACCTATAATTCCTATACATAAGACTGTCCTGTAAAACCATCGGACTGCATGTTCCTTGGCCCCGGCAGTGGGCAGACAGTCTCGTCTAAAATAAAGATCGTTTCTGATTATTCCTCAGGATCCGGCAGTGGGCAACCCGTCTCAACGGAAGGCCTGTTCTGATTATTCCTCAGGATCCAGCAGTCGGGCCTCGATAACCTGATTCAGTCGGAAATCTTCCAGTTGCAAATAATCTGCAGCAGCGTTTGTCAACGCTTCCAGGGGTGCCAGGCCTACGATCTCACTGCCGACAACATTAACACCGAAGCGTCTGGCCTCAGCCTTCACCATCTCCATAATTTGATAGAGTGAACTTCCCGTGAAGTCGGTCATATTCATCGAAACCTGGACGATATTTCTTTCTTGCAAGGCGACTCCCATCGCTTTGATATAGCGAAGACCACCACCCCCATGTCGAACTCTGCGGGCAATTTTGTTGGCAATTTCGAGATCAGGCGTACCGAGGTTAATATTGTATGCAATCAGGGGCATACGCGCGCCTACTGCGGTTACTCCTGCTGACTCATGCGGCTGGTCAGGTCCAAAGTCCGGTTTCCACTCTGCTTGAAGCATCTTTTCCTTCATACCTTCAAACTCACCTTTGCGGACAACAGCTAGATTCTCTCTGCCCGGCGAACTGGCGGATCTCTCGTAAAGAAATATCGGGATTTCGTAGTCTGCTGCGATTATCTCGCCTACTTCACCGGCAAGCTGAATACAAGTGTCCATATCTACATTTCGGATTGGCACAAAGGGGCAGACATCCATAG
>DUPE01000101.1 GCA_012838475.1 Clostridiaceae bacterium | reverse complement strand
GCCTTGCCTGGAACCGGTAGCTATCAGCTTGCCTGACTCAAACAAACCCCAGGTTTCGTCCAGATTCTCTTCCGGGTGCAGTCCGGTACTGAGCAGAAGTTGCCGCCATTTCTCATAGTCATTTGAAGCAAGGTTTAGCTGGTTAATCTGCATATAATCCTCTCGGTATTCTATATGATCGGGGGAATTTTCACTCTGGCCTGTTCTGCCCTGAGGTGACAAATTCTCACAATGATCGCCTGTCAGTGATAATGCTCTTTCGCGTCGTTACTGTTCTCGCCTCGGTCAGGCTTATCCTCTTTTGTCTTGCCTCAAGGAAACAATAGATTTATGAGAGGCTGCGCATGTATTTCCAAAGGCTGTGTATGGACTTAACGGAGTTGAGCATGGATTTACGTTCTACAGCCTTGGCTCTCAAGTCACATCCTCAGCTGCAAGCTTGTCTAATCGTATCGATGATGCTGCCATCCCGGTAATGTACCTCAGCAACGATCCGCCCTTCATTTTTAAGCGCCTTCGGCTTGCCGCAAATATTCTCTGCTATCTCTTGCAACTCTTCAACCGAGATGACTTTCAGACGATTTTGCCGCAAACGGTCTGCGAGCTCGACTTGGTTCGGATTGACAGCGATACCGTATTGGGTGACGAGCATATCAACTGTCTCTCCCGGAGTCGAAATCGTATGCATGTGATCTACTATCAGAGGAATTCTGGCGCGCATCAACGGGGCGATGATAATCGCCAGTTTTGCACCGGCGGCAGTATCACTATGTCCTCCCGAGCCGCCCATAATCAGACCTTGTGAATTCGTGTGCACATTGACATTAAATGAAGTATCCACCTCGGTCGCACCTAGAATGACTACGTCCAGACTGTCCACGACAGCGTCGTCTGTACAGGGGCTGGCATACCGGCTGGCTGAAATCTCTCGATGCTGAGGATTATCTCTGATGGACTCTACCGCGCCCAGATCGAAGCACTGCACATCAAGTAAAGTCTCAAAGCATCCTTTCTTTTGCATGTCGACCAGTTGAGACGTGATGCCGCCGGAAGCAAAACTGCCTCTAATTCCTTCTCTCAGCATTATCTTCTCCAAGGCGAAGGCTGCGGCAAGTGAAGCACCTCCGGCACCGGTCTGGAAAGAAAAACCATCTTGCAGCAGCCCGGAAGCAGAGATTGCTTCTGCCGCCATATCAGCCATCAGCAACCCGATCGGGTCACGGGTAATTCTGGTTGTTCCGGAAACAATACCTGCCGGATCACCTATCTGCTCTACAGGAACCACATAATCGACCTCTGTCTCTGGAATCGAGAAATCAGTCAACGGATAAGGTGCCAAATTATCTGTCACTGCTACTACCTTGTCAGCATAGCGGGCATCAGAGAAGGCATAACCTAATGAGCCGCAAGCTGACGGTCCGTATTTGCCGCTGATATTCCCCTGTGTATCAGTAGTTGGCGCGGCGATGAAGGCGATATCAATATGTGCCTTGCCCCTTTCTAAATCTGCGGGCCGACCACCGTGAGTACGAAAAATTACCGGTTTCTCCAAAATTCCTGCGGATATTGACCTGCCGACCAGGGCACCCATATAATTGCACTCTAGCGCAGTGACTGTGTTGTCTCTAATCAGATCCACGAGAGGAAGGTGACAATCAAAAATTGCGCTGGCATTTATCGTCATATCCTTCAGACCCAGCTCGCGGACTGCAGCCATAACAAGATTCAATACATAATCTCCGTTGCGCAGATGATGGTGGAAAGACAAAGTCATGCCATCTTTGATCTCTGTCCGGTGCAAAGCTTCTGTGATGGAACTTACTACTTTCTGATTCATGCGATCAATCCTCCAAAGGGAGGCCCAGTCGCCTGGCCTGCTCCAGCACTCGTTTAGCCCGGGAGACAATAGGTGCATCAATCATTTTGCCATGCAAGGAGGCTACGCCCTTACCCGCCTTCTTGGCGCCTTCTATCGCTGATATTACTTCGCGGGCATATTTCACAGCCTCCGCTTGGGGGCTAAAAATCTCATTAATTGCAGCCAGATGACGCGGTGAAATAACAGCTTTACCGGAAAATCCCAGGCTCAACGCCAGCTTTGCATCCTCGATTAAGCCTTCGTCATCATCAACATCTGTAAAGGGAGTATCTATGGGCTCGACTCCGGCGGCTCTGGCAGCTATGACTATACTTGACCTGCTGTAGAAAATCTCTTTGCCGCCTTTCGTACGTTCGCATTGCAGATCTGCTGTCAGGTCTTCTCCTCCCAGCAATAATGCGACTATTCTGGGCGAAGCGCTTGCTATTTCATAAGCATTAAGGACGCCGCGAGCAGTCTCTATTAGAGGGATGAGTTTGACTGTGCCTTCCCCAATGTTACTTTGCCTCTCCAGCTCGGAAATTTTCTCCGCTATACTTCTGATCGTCGAGCTGTCGCTACATTTGGTCGGCATGATTGCCTGCGGACGTAAAGGAATAATCTCTTCCAGATCTTGTTGCCAATAGTCGCTGTCAAAGGAGTTGATGCGAACAATTATTTCCTTAGGATAGTCAACAGTGTGCAGGGCGGAAGCTACCAGCGTCCTGGCGGCGTCTTTCTGATCTGTGGCGACAGCATCTTCCAGATCTAAGATCAGGGCATCCGCCGGCAAGACTGCACCGTTCTGAAGCATCACAGGACTATTCCCGGGTATAAAGAGTAAAGATCTTATCATATCAATCATCCTGGCTCAGGGAACGTCTAACTGCAGTTTCCAACCGTGCCTTGATCGTACAGTCCAAAGCTCCTTGATCCTGCAAGTGAATCTCGCCACTGGTAATGTTAAAAGCAGCCAATACTTCCCGACAAACTTTTTCAATCTGTTCTCCATACTGGGCAAATACCGGAGATTCAATCTTGAGGATAAGTTTGTCAGCAGGGCGCACGCTGATCAGCACATCACTGGATTCCAATGTTCCGGCACTGGCTCGCCGTTTAATATCCATAGTCTACCTCTGCGATAACAGCTCTCGTGAGCAGTGCGCTTATCCGGGCAAAGTAAGCTGATTTAGCTCACTGAGCTTAAATTCATTTTCAACTGCCACTAATCCCACCATCATATAGCGGCCGGTGATCTGTTCGCGAATAAATTCGTGATAAAGCTGGAAGTTTTCAATTTCTCCGGTTCGCTCCACATGCATTCTGGGGCCGGTACAAAAATGTATCTGATCGCCTATCATAATGTGAGAATCATCGAGATAAGAAACCGGCAGGTCTCTGGCGATCATGACCTTTACTTTCTCCTCCAGCTCACGCAGATCGATCTCAGGCTTCTCATCAAAAGCAAGAATAAACCCATGCCGCACTTCCGCGTGCTCATAGCGGTAGACCTGATAATCTCTAAGAGAGTAAGACACCAAGTCTTCAGCTGTATGTGTCATCCTGCGGAAGGGGATTGATTTGTAGACGATTTTTTTAATATGATCGGGCTCCGGCCCGAAAATATTAGGTCTAGTGACGATGATCTCCTCCCCCAAACCCAGCAAAAGATGAGCATTTCTGCCCAGATAAGGATAAACAAGATCAAAGTGTTCAACTATTACTCTTTTCTTGCGGTTTAGCGCTTCATTAATAGCAGCTGCCAATTCATGCATCTGATAAAAAGCTGTTTCGAAGCGGACATCAATATGATAAGTATGAGGACTAAAAAATCCCGTGTCATCCAGATCCATAATTGGCAGCGGCCTGACATTAACTCCTTCATCATCATTAGTGAGTTCCAAGCCGGGGAACATACCCTTAATTAGTATGCTCTTACCCGATCCGCTGTCCCCAATCAGTCCGATAAGCAGATCGAACGGACTTAGATACTGCTGAGCGATCTGAACCCCTTGGTCAGCGAGACGCGGCATTCCCCGCGGAGATAAAAGCACAGAGTAAAGATGATTCTTCTGCATACGCGCGGAATATGACATAGTTTATACCTGCTTTCAATTAAATTATTTTAGCACAATGTCTGTCAGGAGCCGGTGGCAAAGTCTATCCCACAGAGTACCGGATCGGTGCAATACCTTCCGGACGCGGATATTTAGCTTAAACCTTCGCTTCAAGCAGTACCAGAATTCTTTGCATTTCATTGTAAGCGATCATGATGCCTTCATCGACACCCATACCGGGTTTCGCCAATAGCTGATCTGCTGCAACCGCCATGGCAACATGGACACAAATCTGGGCAGAACGATCTGTTTCGTTACATGTGCCGCCCTGATACGCGCCTATGCCATTTTCCTTGCAGTAGCGCATCGCCGCGATAGTATGGTCAAGCCCCCCCAGATCCGGCGTCTTAACTTGCACCATATGACCTGCACGTGCATCCACGAAGGCACATACATCCTCAAAATTATTGCACCACTCATCAGCAACCAGTTCAACCTCTATTTCACGGCGGTCAAGTTCAGCTGTCAGAGCTGACAAATATTTTATCTGGTCATCACGGTTGCCGGCGTCAAGGGGTCCCTCAATCTTAAGGCTGAATGGTTTGGCAGCTTCCCCAAGCTCTGCCAGATAGTCAGCCATGGCGTCGATATTATCATGACCGAAGGCAAGACCAATTGTGCCGTAGACATCAATGTGAATTATAGGTTGATAGGATTCCTCCGGTCTGATCTCCCGGATACGCTTGACCAGCCACTTAATGTAAGCCAGTAATTTCTCACCCTCCTGGCCCAATTTATCCAAATTATTAATTAGTGCATGTGGCAGAACAGGTACTCCCTTGATAATCATTTTGTCGGCATTTTCATAGCGGGCATCACCGGACTGACTGAAAATCGGAATCATTGCGTCAGATATATTCAAATCGTATTCCTCGGCGATAACCTCACACATCATCATATGCTTTGAACGGGCAACAGCATCAAGGAGAGCCTGACTGACTCCATAACAAATGGCAGTATGCAATTTTCTGCCTTCGACACGGATATCATCCAGTTCGGCAGCCATCTCTCGAAAAGAGGTGATCTCACGATCTACGAAAAGAGGAGCGACATATTCCTCTATTGTAGGAATAAAGTCTGCCGCCAGGAAAAGAGGATCTCTCCCGCCGGCTCCGGAGTACTGTACCGCTGCACAGTCTCCCCAGGCTATTTGATTGTCATCAAGCACAATCATCACTGATATTGATTCACCTTGCTGACGCACCGAGGAGTACCCGGGTGTGACAGGTTCACCGGTATAACGGAAACCATCAGTGACTGCGCCCTTTCTAATCGCTAATTGATCATCAAAATAGAAGCCGGTAAGTCCTTGGGAACAGATCATCTTCTTAATAAGCATAAATTTTCTCCTTTATATTGAAGGATCTTAACAGACCCCAAATTATTCTATTCAATCAAACCCTCTTACGAGGTCTCCCCACCAAACGCCCTTTACTGATAGCATACACATCGTCAATTACCATCTGAAATGAAGCTGTTCTATTCTCGAAATGAGCTCTCTCCTCAATTTTTTGCTTATGAAAATCAAGCAGCTCCGGGGGCAGCGGGACATTTCCGGGATCGAACAGACGAATACAGCCTTCATTGTCACGGGCCGGCAACATTTTACCTGCATTGAAGCGACTGGGAGCAAAGGGAATATCCAAAATCCCGGCTTCAAAAGACCGGATCGCACCTTGGGCGATATCGCCTTCGCCAAGCTCAAGAACTTTGTCCAGAACGGCTCTGGTTTCAGCAGCTATGATGACCTTCTCGTCCTTGAGTCCATAGGTGTTGAGAGTTTGATCATCCAACATCGAGATAGTCTGCCTGGTTGTACGCAGTCCGGCAGCATTGGCTTCCATGGTTGGGACTCCCATGGCTTCATGAGGGGTTTTGACAATAACCTTGGTTGCGTGGGACAAGGCAGCCGCTGAGCTGCCCCAGGCAATCACAGCATACGCTTTCGCTTCATCCTGTGGAAAGCCTCCCATCCATTGATGGAGAACAGTGGTCACTTGTACATCGCCGTAGCCGAATCTGTGCAGATATTCATCTGTCAAAGATTGCAGCGTCTGAATAGCGGCAACATCCTGCACCAGGTTACCGCATTGACCATACCCGACTGAAATGTTTCGCACACCCTGTTCTGCAGCAAGTATGCTCTCAATAATGGCGACAGCATGAGATATGAAAGGAGGTACCAAAGTTCCCGTCAGTGGACCATAGGGCTCACGATTAATAGGGCAACCCGCCTCTTCATACAAGCCCGTCAGGCGGTCAACATATTGCCAGTCACGGATTGTAGTCTCCAAAGCAACTGATTTTGCGTAGGGAATATTATAGGAGATGCCCCCTCCCTCATAACTGGTAAAACCTCCTGCATAGCAGATCTCAGTCAGCAGTCTGGCATCAGGCGTCCCGTGCCTGATCTGCACCGGGATATCCAGATTGTCTATAATTTGCCTGCAGCCGAAGACGCCATGATTTACAGCCGGAAAACCGTTCAACATCGATTTGTTCTCCCGGACAGATTCCTCGATGCCGATTTCAGCTTCTTTGTAGCGGTTTTGGCGCGTATAGCTGTCAATCGTAGTAGGAAGCAAATCGGCCTCACCTTCGTCCTGAAGATAAGTCAACAGCTTTACGTGCTGTGGGATCAGTGCAACTCCTGCACGCGGCTGAATCAAGGTAGTGCCGTCTTCCTTGGCTTGGTTCAGCTTATAGCTGAAAATCTTGTTTTCGGGCAGAGCTTTATGGTACGCCACCGCCTCCTCAAAATCGACATCCCGTCCCGTAGGCCACTGGGTAAGAATTTCCTTTCGTATGGCGGTGAAATCATCCATACTAAGCTTTTTTGCTCTGAGTTCACTCATGCAGCAGCTCCTTTCTCATGATCTTCAAGGCGATGTCCGGATACCTTTCTGACAGTACTCCCATCGCGGAGAGGATATAATTTTTATCAATTAGATAGTCCGCTTTCTCCGGTTTAAGCGAGCCGGGGTCCTGAGGATTGTATAAAGCGTACGACAAAATATTGTTGAGCGTTGACGAGTAAATCAGAGATCCACCCGTGGCTATGATTTTTCTGACGCCTCTCAGGTCTTTTCCGCTTTGAGCGAAAACTTGTCCCATCGGCGTATAGAATTCCTCCAGATGACCGGCGTGTCGAGTTACCGCTGTTTCTACAGCCAGGCAGGACAGAGCAAAGTCCAAAGCTTCAATTTCCTCCTGATCAGGCAACTGGGCCGGATCTGCCCTCAGCGTCTCACACCAGTGAGAAATACTGTCACTGTCAAGACCTGAAATCTCCTTCACTCTCTCAATTCCTGCAGCTGCGATAATGCCGTCAACACTGTAACGCATGCCAATATCACCCTCGACAGTACGCCTTGCATAAGGTTCAGGCAAGCCTTTAATTACCGTGGATGACAACCGGGGTGAACCGCTGGCCATGGAATACACATCTGTAGTCGCGCCTCCCAGGTCAATAGCTAATAGATCGCCAATGCCCTCTACCCTTCCGCTGCCTCGGGCTAGAAGCTCCATAGCTTTAAGCATAGCCTGGGGGGTGGGCATCATGATATTTGATATTAGCTCTTCGACCTGCGATAATCCCTTGGCATAGACAATACTCTCCAGGAAAAGCTCCCTAATTCTCTCCTGTACAGGTTCAATATTCAGCTCTCCCAATCTAGGCATTACGTTCGGGCAGACTGTGAGATCAAATTCCTTCAAGATCTCGCTGACTTCATCGGCGATAACTCGATTGCCGGCGTACACAAAGGGACATTGCAAATCTGTTGTAGCTAAAGCACGGGCATTACTCAAAATAACTTCTTTGTTACCGCCATCAGTACCACCTGTGATAAGAAAAATCTCCGGTTCGATCTCCCTGATCTCAGCGAGATCGGGGCTCGTCAGCGTATGTGAATAAGTGCGAACTACTTTTGCTCCTGCACCGAGGGCAGCACTGCGAGCAGCTTCTGCAGTCAGTTCCGGCATTAGCCCCGATACAACCATGCGCAAGCCGCCGGCAGCCGAAGAGCACGCGAGCTGCTCTCTGAACTCGAGCTCACCTGTTCTAGTTTTCAATGCTGCCAGAGCCCGCGCCAAACCATCATTTATATCCGTCTCTACAGTGGTGAAGGAGTTTGCATTGCCAAGAAACTCTTCTTTATCTAGATCAACCGCAGTCAGCTTGGTATAGGTGCTGCCAAAATCAATCAGTAGAACTGCCTGCATAGCCTACCTCCGCATGTTCGTTATACTGCTCAATCTCCTTGCCGGCTTCGCGTTCTGCTTCGGTAAGTGTGCCCAAATCTTTCTTGAGAAAATATATATCCACTTCGGGAGGCGTGCCCGGGGCAAAAACACGGTCGAAACCCATTTTCTTAAATCTCTTTTCCACTTCGGCGAAGGGCTGCTTGCCAACAACAATATTGCCGCCAACATATAAGAGAATTCCTTCCAGACCGGACTCGTCACATTTCTCTCTTAAGCCTCGCACATCAAGTTCACCATGCCCATAAAGCGATGAAACCAGGATTGCATCCGCATCGGTCTCAATAGCAGCGGCAATGAACTCCTCCTGAGACACCATTACACCCAGGTTTGTCACATCAAAACCGGCTGAACTAAAAGCATATTCTAGTATGCGATTGCCAACCGCGTGAACATCCGCACCAATTACTCCGATAACAATTTTAGCTTTATCCATTAGCCCATCCTATCTACGATTCAACTTTTGCTTCGCCTTGTTGTAGACTTCTTCTGCCGCGTCAGCTATATACAGCCATGAGCCGCGATCAACTTTGAGATCGTAGCGCAAAAATTCTACATTTTGTGCTCTGGCATCCTTAAGCATCTGTTCTTCAGTGCGGGATATTAATTCTGTGCAATGGGGCGGCACAAGAACGATATCTTGACTTTGAAGGAATTCACCAAAGTCAGCAGATTCACTATACAAAAAGCATTCTGCTTCTATATCACAATTCACATAGCGGTAAAAATCGTCTTTCATTTTCTGGAGGAAATTATTGCTGAGACTTATTACACCTACTTTGGTTTGAAGGGGAATTCGTCCGATCTTGGCGATAGTATCAGCAGTCAATGTCAAAGCTAACTGCATTACCGGAACTTCTCCCTGGACAATTTGTCTAAGCTCATCAATATGTTTCTCTTCACAAACAACAAAATCAAAGTCTGCTGCCAATCTTTGAGGCTGCTCCCGCAGATTAGATAATATGAACCAGACGTAATCAACATTCGGTATTGAGTCGAGGCTATTCAGAATTACGGAACGCCCCTCGGGGGACTCTCCCACTACCGCCACTTTGACATTTCTTAGTCTTTCTTCCAATTGTCGGAGCTTTAACTCCAGAAAAATCCGGATCTCCCGAACAGGAAAATCCAACTCTGTTAGTTGTTGGAACATATTATCAATAGACTCCAAAGCTTGTTCCTTTCTGCTAACAGGCTCAGCAGATTCAAGGCTGGCAACATAACTGCCGCTACCTTGCTTTGTGCTGATCAGACCGGAATCAGCCAGCACCTCATAAGTATGCTTGGCAGTACCTACAGATATTTGCTTGTCCTTGGCAAATTGTCGAATAGTGGGAAGTTTAGTTCCTGCCGGTATCTTGCCTGCAGATATTTGCTCTGATAATTCTGCAGCCAGACCGCGATACAAAGGAAGCTCTGCTTGCCCTTTCGTCATTGTAATTGTCCACCATAATTGTCTGCATCTATTTCGTGTTGCGCTCGGTATTCCTCAGGCCCTTCTATATAGAGATCTCTGCCTTCAGCATCACCGGCTACAATCAAAGGAAAATCCACTACCTCGAGCTGCCGCAGAGCTTCTGTGCCCAGATCTTCGAAAGCGATAATTTTTGCGTCTGTGATTCTTTCAGCTAATAAAGCCCCGGCACCGCCAACAGCCGCAAAATATACAGCCCCGAATTCTTTGATTGCAGCTTTAACTTCTTCATTGCGCTGTCCCTTGCCAATCATACCTTTTAGGCCATGCTCTAAAAGCATTGGCGTGTATGAATCCATCCGATATGATGTAGTAGGCCCTGCAGATCCAATTACTGAGCCCGGTTTCGCAGGAGAAGGACCAACATAAAAAATGACAGCTCCCTGCAAAGGGAATGGCAGATCCTCGCCACGCAGCAAAGCATTGTACAAACGTTCATGCCCTGCGTCTCTGGCAGTATATACCGTACCGGAGAGCAAAACTCTGTCGCCTATACGGAGAGATCTGGCGGATTCTTCGTTTAATGGTGTGTTTACCTTCTTAATCATCAAAGAACCTCTTCTGCATGTCGGGTAGCATGACAGTTTATGTTTACCGCAACGGGCAGCCCCGCAATATGAGTGGGCAATACCTCAATAGATACTGCCAGTGCGCTCGTGCGGCCGCCTAGGCCCATCGGACCTATACCTGAGTTGTTGACCTGCTCCAGCAGCTCATCTTCTAACGCTGCGTAAAAAGGATCACAGTTACGAACATCCAAAGGACGCATTAAGGCTTGCTTAGCCAGGAGCGCGGATTTGTCAAAATTGCCACCAATGCCGACCCCTATAACTATAGGTGGACAGGCATTGGGGCCGGCCTCACGGGCTGCCTTTAGTATGAACCTCTTGACACCCTCAACGCCGTCAGCAGGCTTCAGCATGGCTAGTTGGCTCATATTCTCACTGCCAAAGCCCTTAGCTGCGAAGCTTACCTTGACCTGATTTCCCGCAATCAATTCTGTATAGATCATTGCGGGTGTATTATCACCTGTATTTATTCTGCGTAGAGGATCCTTGACGATTGATTTACGCAGATAGTTCTCTTCATATGCCTGGCGAACTCCTTCTTGAATGGCCTCATAGGGATCACCCTGGAAATGGATATCACGCCCTACTTGCAGAAATACTAAAGCCATGCCTGTATCTTGACAAATAGGCATGGCTTTCCCGGCAGCCAGATCTGCATTTCTCAGTATGTCGTCGAGAATTGATTGGGCAGTCAAGCCATCCTCGGATTCTCTGGCTCTGACAAGTCCTGCATACACATCAGGAGACAATATCTGATTACTCTGAGCCGCCATCCTGCGAACTGCATCAGTCAACAATTGCACATCGAATTCTCGCATCTGTTCCCTCGCGTTCCGGTCAAAACAGCAAATCATACTCTTGCATTTACACTCAAGCTTTGACCGACAAATAATTCTCAAAACTAAACAATCTGATGATTATTAAAAATCTGGTATTAGATATTCAATTTTTCAGAATCATTTGCACATATTGTACTATCACAATACATCTGATTGTATCGGCTTTCAACTATAACATTATCATTTCGTTGAGAATTCTTTGAATTATGCTACAGCGCTGTTGTAATTAAATTGGCGAACCGATGAATGCGACTCTGCAATATTATCATTTGCTTGACGAGCACGCTGATTTTGTCATGTCGCTATTGACATCATCTCGACGGGCACGCTAATTTTTCCACGGCACTACTATCACCTTCTTAACGACCACGCTTTTTTTGCCTCTGCCAATCGCGGCAAAACGTACTGGCGAGCCTGCTATTTTCTCTTGTAAATGACAGCTGAGCCCATTAAGGATAGAATAATCAATGAAGTCACGGTAGCAATGGAGGAAATCATGGCCGAACTAGACAGAAAAGATGTGCCCGTACAAGACACCTGGGATCTTTCCGATTTATTCCCCAATGATGAAGCGTGGGAAGAGTCAGGTGATAAGATCGCCGGTCTTGCCCGGGCTTTTAGTGCAAAATATGAGGGGAAGCTTAGGCGCTCAGACAGTATCCCTCTGATTTTACAGGCAGTGTCCGATGCTGATGACATTTATGCTTTAGCCAGCCCTTATGCCACTTATGCACATCTGGATTATGCTGCTGATCATACTGATGCCCAAAAAGCGGTGAGAGCCAAGAAAATGTCCAGTCTTCTATCTGAGTTTACTTCCGAATTATCGTTCTTCCAGAGCGAACTGTCTGAGCTGGATGACGAAGTATTGGCTGAGGCAGCAAAATCAGAAGAATTTGGAGCATTTCTGGAAGAAATCATCCGGGATAAGAAGCACCGTCTGCACCCGGAAACAGAAAGAGTGTTGGCCGCATTATCCGGATCAGTAATGGATCTGCCTGAGGAGAGTTATTCCGCTGCCAAATTAGCTGATATGGATTTTGGCTCCTTTAATGTCAATGGAAAAGAATTTCCTCTCTCCTTCAGTCTCTTCGAAGAAAAATATCAGTATGAACCTGACTATGACATTCGTCATCAAGCCTTTCAGGCCTTCTCGGATGTTCTGGGTAAGTACAGACACACTATCGCCACTGCATATAACGCTCAGGTGCAAAAAGAAGTAATGTTAGCACGTCTGCGCGGCTTTGATTCTGTTACCGACTATCTTTTGGCTGAACATAATGTCAGTTCTGATCTATATAACCGCCAACTCGATCTTATCAGTGAAAAGCTTTCCGCGCCCATGCGCCGTTATGCAAAAAAGATCCAGGAAAAATACGGATTAGCGGAAATGACCTGGGCTGACTTGAAACTGGCCCCAATCCCCGAGGGTTACCCGGCGGTTTCCAGAGCACAGGCACGTGACATGATCATGTCTGCGGTCAGCGCGGTGGGTAAGCCATATCAGGATATTATTGACATTGCCTTCCGAGACCGCTGGATCGACTTTGCGGAAAACAAGGGCAAAGCCACCGGCGCCTTCTGTGCTCAGCCCTATGGTCATCATCCCTATATTCTGGTTAACTGGCAAAACAATATTGCTGATGTATACACTCTGGCACATGAACTTGGCCACGCTACGCAATCGATACTCTCTCAGGAGAAGAATCGAGCCCTGGTTATGACTCCTTCGACATACTTCATCGAAGCGCCTTCAACGATACATGAATTATTTCTGACTCAGTATCTGATGTCAGATCCGGAATATAAACAAATATCGGCAGCCCTGATGGCTGCAAATACTTATTATCACAACTTTGTCACCCATCTCTTGGAGGGTGTATATCAAAGAGAAGTCTACTCAGCAGCTGAAGGCGGTAAGAATTTAGTCGCAGATGACTTTGACGAGATTAAAGCCAGAGTACTGAGCGATTTTTGGGGTGAGGATGTGAGACTCAACCCCGGTGCTGAGAGGACCTGGATGCGGCAGCCTCATTACTATATGGGTCTCTACCCATACACATACAGTGCCGGGCTGACAGTTGCTACAGCCGTCAGCATGCGTATTGCTCAAGGAGAGAAAGAGGCAGTGTCAGACTGGCTGAAAACTCTGGCAGCGGGAGGAACACTTGATCCGATCAAATTAGCCGCTTTAGCCGGTGTTGACATTACGACTGATGAGCCATTGCTCTCTGCCATAGAATATGTCGACTCTCTTATTGAGCAAATTTGAAGCAAAGGCTGAAATGAAATCAAATGGCTATAAGACCCTACAAAATTAAACACTCAAAACAGCAAACGCGTAAGAAAATTTTTACTTCGTTGACAATATTATTTATCCTCGTCGCGGCAGCGATTTTCTTCTGGCGGTTTAATTTGGATTCCATCAAAGTGAATCACCTCCATCTGTCGGACGTCAGAATAGAAGACGAGATCAACTTAATCCAGATCACTGACCTGCACGGCAAGAGTTTTGGTAAGGATAATAAGCGCCTGGTCGAGAGGATTCGTTCCAGACCGGCAGATGCTATCCTGGTCACTGGCGATCTTTACTCAGGAGGTGACAGTGAGGGGAAAGAAGTAGCTATTAATCTCATGCAGACCCTGGCTGAGGATTCTACGCCGATTTATTTTGTAACAGGTGAACATGATAATGATGACGACTTTCACGATCTGCTCTCCTCCTTCGGCATCCATGTGCTGGCCTTTGATCAGGAAACATTACAGAGCGGCACTACAACAATTGATATCTATGGAATAAATTCGGTGTACTTCTGGGAAAGCTATAATCTGGCTAATGAGGTTGTCGCCGATCCCGATCATTTCAGCATTCTAATGGCACATATACCTAATTTGCCGAAGTTTGAAGATTCAGGATTTGACCTGATACTGTCGGGGGAAACACATGGAGGCCAGATAAGGCTGCCTTTTTTGGGTGCAATATGGATGGACGGCGTATGGTTTCCCGAAACAAGAAGCAATGATGTGTATATGAAGGGCCTTTACAACACAGGTGAGAATCATCTTTTTATCTCCAGTGGACTGGGGACTGTCTCTCCTCACATACGTTTTTGGAATCGCCCTGAGATAGTTGTGATTACGCTCACTCCGCCACAACCCTAAAAACCCGGCTCATTTGAGCCGGTCTCCGGATTGTCAGTTTTTCTGAAAATATATGAGGATCTGCCGCTACCCTAGCGGAGCCAGACATAGACACAAAAAAGAATAAACAAAACAAAGCCTGCAATATAGACGCCCGCTACCAGCAAAGCGCTCAAAATCGAATTACGGGTAAAAGTCCTGATATCTTTTTGGGAATATTCCCGGACCGGTGATGCCAGACCTTGCTCTTCACGTGCCAGCCGCTTCTCTTTCATTTCGCGGAAATCCTTACGGGCAAATCTGCCGGCAGCAGTATCAAAGAGCGAAGGCCTTGTCCAGGGCATTCCTTCTACATCCATATTGGCAATTACACGCCCATCATCTAACTTATCTTTTTCTCTTGACATATTTCTCTAGCTGTCTAAATTTAATGACAATCACTAAGCTTTTTTCGCACTTACACTTCTGAATCTGTTTCGTAATCAGCAATCTTATGACCTTCGTAGAGATGGCAAATCGTATAATGACCATCTTCAACCTCATAAGTAGGTGGAGGCGGCTCAACTTTACATATATCCATGACCTTTGGGCATCTGGTATGGAACTTACACCCGAGAGGAGGATTAGATGGTGAGGGAATTGTTCCTTCGATCGGAATCTTATCCGCTACATAATCAGGATCAGGTACCGGTATAGCACTAAAGAGCGCTTGCGTATACGGATGCAAAGGATTTCTGAAAATATCTTCCTTGCTGCCGGTTTCAACCAATTTGCCCAGATACATAACACTGATGACATCTGAGATATGCTCTACAACTGAGAGGTCATGAGAAATAAAAATATATGACAGACCTCGGCTTTCCTGTAGGTCCATGAGCAAGTTAATAATCTGCGCCTGAACGGATACGTCAAGTGCCGACACCGGCTCGTCACAAACAATAAAGTCCGGTTTGAGAGCAATTGCTCTGGCAATACCAATGCGTTGGCGCTGTCCGCCTGAGAACTCGTGAGGATAACGATTCCGCTGATAGGGCTGCAAACCGCAATCAATCATAACCTGATCTATGTAGTCATCAAATTCATCATCCGGTACCAGCTTGTGCTCCTTGACAGCTTCACCGATAATGACACCGACCGGCAACCTGGGTGAGAGACTGGAAAATGGATCCTGAAAGATAATCTGCATCTGCGGGCGGATCCGCCGCAACTCCTCCCGGCTCAAATCATATACATCCATGCCTTTGAAGATCACATCACCATCGGTTTTGGGGGTCAGCCGCAATATGGATCTGCCGGCAGTAGTCTTACCACAGCCGGACTCCCCAACCAATCCCAGAGTCTTGCCGCGCATCAAATCAAAGGAAATTCCATCGACTGCTTTTACATAACCGGTAACTCTTTGCAAAATACCGTCTTTGACTGGGAAATATGTTTTAAGATCGCGTACCTTCAGCAAGGTGTCATCATCATTAGGCAAATGTATTCCATTCATACTGCCTGCGGAAATTTTCACCGTTTGAGCATTATTGTTAGCTGTCGACATTAGCTCTCCTCCCCTGCCAGTCGCATCTCAGGCCTTATGTGACAGGCTGCGTAGTGTGTATCAGTTAATTGAATAAGGCCGGGGTAAGCGCCATCACAAATGCCCTTAACCGCATATTCACAGCGATCCATAAAATAACAATGATCCGGTAAATCAATCGGATTAGGCACTTTCCCGGGAATAGAGTACAGCCGTTCGACTCTTTGGTTAATAACCGGTCTCGAAGCCATGAGCCCAACAGTATAAGGATGTACAGGTGTGTGGAACACTTCACGTACTGTGCCACGTTCGACAATACGCCCGGCATACATGACGACAACAAAATCCGCCATTTCCGCTACTACGCCCAGATCATGAGTAATAAGCATAATAGAGCTATTGATCTGATCTTTCAAGCTGCGTAAAATATCAAGAATTTGTGCCTGGATAGTGACATCCAGCGCAGTTGTTGGCTCGTCAGCAATTATCAAAGCCGGATCGCATGCCAAAGCCATGGCAATCATAGCACGCTGTCTCATACCGCCCGACAGCTCATGTGGATACATTTTGTATACGCCTTCGCTGTTGGCAATCTTAACCAGATCAAACATGTCAATTGTACGCTGCTTGACCTGACTTTTAGTCATTTGGGGATTGTGCAGTTCTACAACTTCATCTACCTGTTCACCAACTCTAAAGACAGGATTAAGGCTGGTCATGGGCTCCTGAAAAATCATGGAGATGATATTGCCGCGAATCATGCGCATCATCTCAGTAGGCATTTTGGCTACATCATAGACTTTTTCTTCTGATGCGCGCAGTCTAATCTCACCCTCAACGATCTGTCCTGTTGGTCTGGCTACCAATTGCATTGTAGACAGAGCCGTTACTGACTTGCCACAACCTGATTCACCGACAACCCCAACTGTTTTTCCTATTGGAATGTCAAAGCTGACGCCATCAACAGCCTTAACAGTGCCGGTATCGGTAAAGAAATATGTATGCAGATTATCGATCTCCATAACGTTCTCAGAATTTTTCATTTCGCTCAAATATTCTGTCTCCGAAATGTTTTCCCTTGAACGAAGGCGCTCAAATCTGTTCATTACATCCCGATTATGCTTGGCTATGGCTCTTTGCTCACGGGCAGAAAGATATTGTGTCTTTTGCTTAATTTTTTTATTTTTAGTGGCTGATTTTGTACCTTTTGCCATCTGCTTCACCTACCGTTTCATTCTCGGGTCAAATGCATCGCGTAATCCGTCGCCGACAAAGTTGAAGGCTAGCACGGTAATGACAATACATAAACCTGCCGGGATCCAGAGCCAGGGAAAGTTATTCATATCATATGATGTGCTGACACCATTGATGATATTGCCCCAGGTCGCTGTGGGATATTTGACTCCAAGGCCCAGGAAGCTCAAAGTGGACTCTGTGATAATCGTAGACCCTAAGCTCATCGTCGCGTAAACAATCAATAAGGGGATGACATTTGGCACCAGATGCCTAAAAATGCGTCTGGTGACAGAAATACCGGTGGCTTCAGTGGCTACCATGAACTCCTGTTCACGCAGCGAGAGGATCTGTCCTCTGACCATTCTAGCGACTCCGGCCCAACTGAGAATGCCTAAAACTATCATTAAATAGAGTAGCCTCGAATTACCACTAACTCTCATTTCGTCCATAATGGCACCGATAATGATCAATATGGGCATAGTAGGAATACAGAAAAATATTTCTACCAGACGCATGATAATAACATCAACAATACCGCCGAAATACCCTGCAAGTCCACCGAGCACAACGCCTATAATCAATGCAATAAATACAACTACAAAGCCTACCAGCAATGAAACCCTGCCGCCATACATCAAACGAGTGAACATGTCCATCCCGGTCGCATCAGTCCCCAGCCAATGCTCACTGGACGGAGCAGAACGCATATTATAGATCGTAATTGTCTGCATCTCGCGCAAGACGTATCTTTGATATCTTATTTCAAAGGTAAATTCACGCTCTACGCCATTAAGATTAAAGGTAAACGATTCAGCGTCGTTCTCAATGGCTTCCAGCGCTGCGGCAACAAATCCTATTGGCAAGTGCAGATTCTGATTCAAGGCATTTACCATATGCCTTGATAGAGTAGCGTAGAGAGTTCCATCAGAAAGGCTAATCTCCGCCCTGCCTTCCTGATCCACACTGACGATATAGTTAACACCGTCAACTTCAATCTCCCGCTCTCCTGCTCCTTCAGTAACAGCTTGTTCTATCGCCAGCTGGAATTCGAAACTATTGTTCGCCTCAGCACTGTCGAAGGTTACAATATTATAGCTGACAAGGACAATAGGCGATCCCGAATATATTTTGTAGGATCTGCCATCCGTCTCAAGCGAATATTGTTCGCCCTCAAATTCTACCTCTGACTGACCGGCATCAATAGCATCTCTAAGGACTGCCTCCAGACCATCGGGTAGATCTTCCTCGCTTGAAAAAACCAGATTCCTGCCTAGCTGGATAAAGCTTGCGACCTCAAGGCCGGCTTTAATAATATAGGCGTCATCAGTAATTTTTTCAATCCCATAGACATTGCCGGAATATTCGTAGCTGTCTTTGCCTTCACCAATAGCCCTAAGCATGTATGCTCTGGCACCTGAGGGAAAATTCGCCCCTTCTTTAATCAAAAAACGCATATCCTCGTTTTCTTGAACACCGCCAAAGTCTTGCAGACGTTCCTCAGTTGTAGTGAACATCTGCTGGTAGCCATAGGGAGATAGTTCCGCACCTACAAAAGAAAAGAGGAACATAAAGATTAGAATAATTACACCGATAACTGCCAGGCGATTACGAATGAAACGCCTGAACACAAGTGCACTGGGGGATAGTACCTTAATCCTGCGCTCATCATCCAGAGCATACACTTCGTCAGTCTCTTGCATTACTTCTTCAGCGGCCTTTATCAATTCTTCCCGCTCTTTGGCTGCCAGATCTTGTTCCGTCAGGGTTGGCTTATCTCTTTTGTTATCTATGTCATTCATTCAACCTGCCCCCTAACTAATCCGTACACGTGGATCAACCACGGCATAAAGGATATCTTGCATCAAAATTCCTACCAGAGTAAGAATAGCCATAAAAGCCAAATAGAACATTGTAAAGGGCACATCACCTTGAGTCATGGCCTGATAAGATGTGTAGCCGATACCTTCAATCTGGAATAAAGTTTCAGTAATCATTGCTCCAGAGAACAAGCTCGGCAAGGATCCTCCTAAGATTGTAACTACAGGAATCAGAGTGTTGCGGAAAGCGTGGTGGTTGATGACCCTGCTCTCGGAAACACCTTTCGCACGAGCTGTGCGAATATAGTCAGAATTCAGGACTTCGAGCATATTTGTGCGAGTATAACGCACTAAACCACCAATGCTCAGGAAAACCAGCACAACGACAGGTAAAACAAAGTGATAGCTTATATCTAAAGCCTGGCCAAATGGTGAGAAGAATTCGTGGTTACGTGAGATCATGCCGTAAAGCGGAAACCAGCCTAACTTAGTTGAAAATATGTATTTGAGTATCTCTGCCAAAAAGAAAGTCGGAAACGATATAGTTACCAGAGATAAAAAAGTGATCATATAATCCGTCCGGGAATACTGTTTGACAGCCGCTTTAACCCCCAGCGGAATCGCAATCACAATATGTAGTACAAATTGAATAATATTTAAGACGACTGAATACCAGATCTTATCCTTAAATACAGTCGTAACGGGCTGCTTAAAATGCCAGCTCTCGCCAAAATTCCCTCGGACGGCTTCTCCTGCCCAATTGACATAGCCTTCGATATAACCATCATCCATATGGTATATCTCTTCTAGTTCATCCAGCCAGTCCTGATAACTTTTTGTCTTGTCGGTTGCAGCTCGCTGTCTGGCAATACTAGAGACATAACTGGTTGGGAGGTTGCGCATCAGTACGTAGATCAACAGCGTAACTGCAATTAGAATGAATACGCTGATCAAAAACCTTTTGAAAATAAATTTCCGCATGCTCTCAATCCTTCATTTTACTCAACTACATAGCACATGAGCTCGCCGCTAGCGGCGAGCTCATGCGACTTAAATAGTAAATCGTCTCCGTGGTAATTCTTGGTGCAGTCTGAGCTGCACCAAGATTAAACAAATAAGATTACTTCATTTCTAACAGATAGAGTTCAGCAACCCATGTATAGAATGGTGTCACGTCTTTAGGAAGTGTATCCAGATTGATGCGTTCGGCACTGAAAATTACGGCTTCTTTCCTTTGATAGTTAGGAATCTCAACAGCCCAGTCAATAATTCTGTCTAAGCAGGCTTTGTACATCTCTTTACGGAAGGCAATGTCAGCACTGCTTCTTGCATCCATAATCCACTGGTCAAGCTCCTCATCGGCGATATGATAGTGGTTACTGTCTGTACCGCCCATTCCGGGAGAATTGGTGCTGTAGTAGACCTGATACATGTCAGGATCGATGGTGGCACCCCAAGCGGCTGTCCACATATCCTGTTCACCGGCATCAAGCTTTGTCCACAGGACGTTAGAGTCTGCCGGATCATTGATATCAAGAGTTATTCCAATACTTTCGAGTGCTTCCTGAGCGGAGGACATGATTCCGTAAGCCGGGTGATCGCCAACACCATCTGCAGGGATAATTACTTCGTAATTCATTCTGGCACCCTGAGGAGCAGCGGTGAACATGCCGGTTGCCTCATCAAAGGTGAAGCCTGCGGCCTTGAAGAAACCAATTGCAGCTTCAATGGCGGCTGCCTTTTCCTCGTCATTGCTCATACCTTCTGTATAAATCGGATTACCTTCGACATCAACAGAGAATGCTCTCTGATATCCTTCATCGGCGGGTCGAGGTGCAGCCCAGGAGGTATTAGAAATCGGATACTCGATAGTCATAGCACGATCGCCATAGTAGGAGTCATTAGTTACATTACGTGCTTGAGCATAAATCGTTGCAAAACCTCTGCGCAGATTCTTCGATTCTTCAGAATCAGGATCACCGCCAACATTAACGTTGTTGGCATTGATGCCGATATAGCCATAGCCGAGGAAGTCATAGAGCAGTGTTGAGATAACATCTCCGGTGAGTTCCCCATTGCCGTTGGCTTCACCAATTTCTGCAACTGTCGCTGCATTGATGGATGGAACAATGGTGTCAATAGTTCCGCCAACTATACCCTGAACAGCGTCAGAATTCTTAGTTTCACGTAATTGAATGTGCTTAATCTTAGGAGCTCCCTTGAAGAAAGTCTCATTAGCTTCTAAGAAGACTGTCTTGTTCTCATATTTAACAAACTTGTACGCTCCGGCACCCATCGGGAAATCTGTCTTGGCCAGGATAGTGTCCTGAACGCCGAATTCGAGACCAAACTGGTTATTGTCATAGTCGAACAGGGCAGGATCACCATAATAGTGCAGAGGGGTTACCGGAATGCCGAGCTTATATACAGCAGAGGCATCGTAGCCGGTGACTGTAACTTCAAATTCGGTATCACCTGTCTTCACTATACCAGTGATATTAGGCACGCCGCCTGCTTCTGCGTCTTCATCTTGAGGACCCCATTCGAGGATAAAGCTTTGCTCAATTTCAGTTACGTTCGGACGCAGGTCTGTACCGATTTCAACAGAAGCGGCATCATAAGGATTGCCATAAGCAGCTATCAGAGCTTCATACCAATCGTCAGCTGTAGGATACTCGTCATTAGCGAAAATCCATTCTTCATCATTTATCGTATATCCTACGATTTCATCATCTTCAGCAGCTTCCGCCTTTTCTTCATCAGTTGCGTCTTCAGCAGCTACTGTGCCCTTGTCATCAATAACCAGGTCACCAAAGCCCCACATGTACATAGCCCAGGCAGTGCGCAGACCTTCGTTTTCTGCCAAAGTTTCAGGGTCACTGTCGATATAGCTGGCATATGCAGTTCCGTATTCGTTGAAGATGAAGTCAACCAGAGGTGCAATTTGATCCTTCAATATTGTCTGGTCAACATAAGCTCTAACCCAGTCCAGTTGCTCAGCTGTAAAGGAATCACCTTCTTGCCATTCGTAATCCCAGCCTAATCCGTCAGCTTCTTCAGCAGGCTTGAGCTTAGACATGATATCGGCGTATATGGCACTGTACTTCGCACCGATTT
>DUPE01000021.1 GCA_012838475.1 Clostridiaceae bacterium | reverse complement strand
TTATAATAATTATCACTACCGGCTGATACAGGCAGACAAGTGATAACTATAGCCGGAAAGATATTACACTGTTCAAGGCCAAGCTCTTGCAATCTTGATGCCGGGAAGGGCTATCCTGAGCGACAGTGTGGAGGTAGAAATGAAACTGGGGATTGTGGGATTACCTAACGTTGGTAAATCCACTTTGTTTAATGCGATAACTAAGGCCGGTGCGGAAATAGCAAATTATGCTTTTTGTACCATCGAGCCCAATATCGGTGTCGTGGGTGTGCCGGATGAGCGTTTAGAGATACTCGCCGAACTGGAACATTCCGCCAAAATCACCAAAGCCACGATTGAATTTTTTGATATCGCGGGTTTAGTTAAAGGTGCCAGCCACGGTGAAGGTCTTGGCAATAAATTCTTAGCAAACATTCGTGAAGTAGACGCGATAGTGCATGTATGCCGCTGTTTCAAAGATATGAACATCAGTCATGTCGCCGGCAGTATTGACCCGATAAGAGACTTTCAGACTGTTGAGCTGGAATTGATCTTGTCCGACATCGAGCTTCTGGAGCGCAGGTTGGAGAAGGTTGAACGTATGGCCAAAAACCAAGATTCTAAGTTGATGGCGGAAGTTGCCCTCATTAAGAAACTTCTCTCCTTTCTCGAAGAAGAACAACCGGCACGAGACTATGTTCCGGAAACAGCAGAAGAAAAGCATTTCATGAAAGACTTCTTTCTTCTTACATCCAAACCAATATTGGTAGTTGCTAATGTCTCTGAAGAAGACGCAGCCGTCGGCAACGAGCTTTCTCAGGCTTTGACTGATTATTTTGCGAAGGACGGTGTAGAAGTAATTGTCATCAGCGCTCAAATAGAGGCGGAAATCCAGGAGCTGCAGCCCGAAGAGCACGCAGATTATTTAGCGGAAATCGGCTTGAAAGAAAGCGGTCTTGATCGCTTGATTAAGGCCAGCTATAGTACCTTAGGACTGATCAGTTTTCTCACTTCCGGGCCGACTGAGACCAGAGCCTGGACAACATTTATGGGCAACAGAGCTCCGCAAGCTGCGGGAGTTATCCATAGCGATTTCGAACGTGGTTTCATAGCTGCCGAAGTTGTACCCTACTCAATCTTAGCTGAGCTGGGCTCTATTAATAAAGCCAAAGAAAGAGGGGCAGTGCGCAAAGAAGGCAAAGAATACGTGATGCAGGATGGCGATGTAGTTTTATTCCGTTTCAACGTTTAATTGGGCGAACTGTAAAAGTTAGCCAAATTCACAGGCATTTACATATACAAAAGTTGCTTCGGCTCAATATCTCTTACAGAGGAGCAAAGTGACATGATATTTAAAAGAAGATCAACAAATATTATGTGTTGACACCCTTGCATGATAAATCAAATGTAGATATTGATGCACTAACTTGGTGCTAGACACTTCTACACTAACTTGGTGCTAGACACTTCTATACTAACTTGGTGCTAGACACTGTTATACTGAGGAACAGATACACCGGTACCGGGGGTTGATATGAAACTGGGGATTGTAGGTCTGCCCAATACAGGCAAAAGCACTTTGTTCAAGGCTCTGACCAAAAGCAATGTTGAAATCGCGAACTACCCGTTCTCCACGATTGATCCTAATATCGCAGTTGTCCCTGTGCCTGACAGCAGATTGGATCATTTGTGTGAAGTCTATCAACCGGATAAGTGCATTCCCGCGATTTTAGAAGTAGTGGATATCGCAGGTCTGGTGCGCGGAGCCAGCCGAGGTGAAGGACTGGGCAACAAATTCCTGGGCAATATCCGCGAAGTCGACGCGATTATCCATCTGATACGCTGTTTTGATGATCCGGATATCGCCCATGTCGATGGCAGCATCAACCCCATACGCGACGTTGAATCGATAGATATCGAATTAATTTTCGCCGATCTGGAACATTTGCAAAGGCAAATTGACAAGATCTCCCGCTCAGCTAAAGGCGGTGACAAGAGCCTGCTCCGGGAGTTGGAATATATGCAAAGCTTGCAGTCTCATTTGGAGAGCGGACTGCCGGCTCGCACTTTCCCGGATGTGAACTTATACCCCAACCTCTTTCTTCTCACGGCCAAGCCTGTACTCTATGTGGCCAATGTAGCTGAATCGGAAATCGGTACGGCTAACCCGCAGATAGGTAAAATGAAAAATATGGCTGCTGCCGAAGGCGCTGAGCTGATAGAAATCTGCGCGGAAATCGAAGCGGAAATTTCCGAGCTTGATGATGAAGAAAGAGATTTTTTCCTTGAGGAGCTGGAGTTGCCGGCCAGCGGGCTGGAGCGGATTATTCGTTCCGGCTATAAGCTACTGGGGCTTATCTCCTTTTTTACTTTTGCAGTGCCTAAAGAGGTGAAAGCCTGGACGATTGTCGCAGGGACTAAGGCTCCTCAGGCCGCGGGTACAATACACAGTGATTTTGAGAAGGGTTTTATCCGGGCTGAGGTCGCATCCTATGATGATTTCGTTACCTATGGTTCCTCTATGGCCGCAGTCAGGGAAAAAGGCAGATACAGGTCTGAGGGTAAGGAATACATGGTTCGCGATGGGGATATTATATTATTCCGCTTTAATGTCTGACAAAGAATCGTCTGCCGTGGCGCTCATACTTATTTTAGATCTATGGAATCTGTCTTAGGCTCCGACTGGTGCTTTGACTTGGCATCAGCATTCAGGACTGAACTGATTCAGCCTCCGAAGTCGCCTCCGGCGCTGCCAGAAAACTCTTATATCTGATCCCCCGCTCCCTCAACTGAACTCCGATAACATCTTCTACCTGCCGGCGCAGGTCATCAATACTACCATTGTTCACGATCTCTGCGGCAGCAATTTCCCTGTATTCTTCTCTGCTCATCTGCATGGCTATTCTTTGCAGAGCGTCGCTTCTGGAGAGACCTCTTTTTGCCAGCCTCTTCTGTCTGATTTCATCATCAGCCCAGACCGTAAAAACTACATCGCAGCGGTCGAGAAAACCTTGACGCACCGGGATAGGTACGTCCAAAGCAACCGCTTTCACTCGTTTGTCCTCCAGCCTGTCCAATTCTTCTCCCATCTGGTCGAGCACATGTCTGTGTACAATTCGATTGAGCAGATCCAAGGCCTTGCGATTCCGAAAAACCAGTGCCGCAGTAAGCTTGCGGTCGAGGGCGCCGTCCTTGATGAATTCTTCTCCAAAGGTCTCTTGCAGCTCCGGGATCGCGATGCCGTCTTTCGCAGTAACGCTGCGCGAAATTTGATCGGCACTTATAACCTTTATACCGGATTCTGACAAGATATTTGATACTGTTGTCTTGCCGCTGCCTATTCCACCTGTTATCCCAATAACAAACATAATCTCCTACGCCTTCGTCAATGCTGTTAATTCTATCTGCCGCCTGATATAACTGCCTAATTCTACAGATTCACATCAGCCTGGAAGCCTCCTCAACAATGTGAATTATCCGTTCTTTGAGTCAACGGCAACTACGACTTCACTTCGCCCCAACTGTGCCCCATAGAGACTTCCGCCACCAGCGGCACGGACAGTTCCATCGCCTCGCTCATCAATTTTTGCAGGATTATTGCGGCAGCCTCTGCGTCTGTTTCACTTGCCTCGACGATTAATTCGTCATGTACCTGCAGCACCAGACGTGCATCGAGCTCTCGTTCTTTGAAGGCTGCGTCTATATTGACCATGGCGATCTTGATCAAATCGGCGGCCGTGCCCTGCACAGGAGCATTGGCAGCCGCCCGCTCGCCGAATTTTCTCACGTTGATATTGCTGGACTTCAGCTCCGTGACATAACGTCTTCTTCCCAACATTGTCTCGACATAGCCATCTTCATAGGCTTTCTTAATTGTATCGTTGAGCCAGGCTCTGACCTGACTGTAACGTTCGTCATAGGCGGCGATATAGTCATGCGCTTGCGGTACGGAAATGCCCAAATCACGCGCCAGACCAAAATCGCTGATCCCGTAAACAATGCTAAAATTGACAGTCTTGGCTACACTTCTTTGCTCAGATGTTACTTCCTCCAGCGGCACATTGAAAAGCGAGGTCGCAGTAACGCTGTGGACATCCAGATTCTGTCGGAAAGCGGCCATCAACTCCGGATCCTGCGATAGATGAGCCAGAATTCTGAGTTCGATTTGAGCATAGTCAGCATCAAGCAGAATATTTCCTGAAGACGCTACGAAGATATTGCGGATCTCCCGGCCACGTTCTGTACGGATAGGGATATTCTGCAGATTGGGATTTGAGCTGGAGAGACGCCCCGTTGAAGTCAGTGTCTGATGATAACTGGTACGCACCCTGCCATCCGGCTCTATTGCTGAACTCAGGCCGTCCAGGAAAGTAGATTTCAGCTTAGCAAGACTGCGATGTTCTATAATAAGCGGTACTATCTCATGGCTGAAGACCAACGACTCCAGTTCTTCAGCTGCGGTGGAGTATTGCCCCGTTTTTGTCTTGCGCCCGGGAGGGAGCTTAAGCTCTTCGAAGAGAACCGTGCCCAGCTGACGCGGTGAATTAAGGTTAAATTCATGTCCGACCAAAGCATAAATCTTCTTTTCCAGATCAGCGATGTCCAGAGTCATATTCCTAGACTGGCTGTCCAGTTCTTGCCGATCGATCGTGATTCCCTGAGACTCCATGTCTGCCAACACACCGGCCAGGGAGAATTCCAGATCCAGCAGATCTTCAAGCCCTGTGCCCTTTGCTGAGGCTAGCTGCTTATCTCTGGTCAAAATCATGTTCTCCGCCCGGGAAAGGCGCAGGTTTTCTTCTGCCCCGGAGATCCGGTTTTTTGCATCTCCGTCTGCAGTTTCGAGCAAAGAAAGCTGAGCGTCTTCGTTGTAGGCGCCTAGCGGATGAGGCCGGTAATCTGATCCTAGGACACGGCTTAGGACGTGATCCAGCTGCACCTGGCCTTCGATTTGGTCCAGCAGATATGCAGCTATGCGCAGATCAAAAGGAGCCTTAGCATATGCCGGACGCTGATAATGGCGCAAAAAACTCTTATAATCCCAGATGATAAGATTATTACCGGTTAAATCAGCAAAGTAATCCAGTGCTTGGTCTTTAGGCAAATGCAGGGCATGACCTTTAGTTGAAATAAAGCTGATATAGTTGTCGAGTTTTTCATCCCAATAGACAACTACATCACTGTCCTTGGCCAGCTTGATGAATTCTTCCTCACTTGCAGCTACTGCGATTTCACCCCCAAAGGAAGAGCTCTTCCGGCTGGCATCCTCATTATACTCTTCCAAGTCTGCCTCAAGGCCAAATCTCTCTATCATGCTCTTGAAGTCCACGCGCAGGAAAAAGCGCAACAGTTGATCATCGGCTTGAGATACCTGCATGTCGGACAAATCCTGCTCGAGATCAACCAGAGGAACGTCTGTATCGATCGTGGCCAGCTCATAAGAAAGCCTGGCCTCCTCCTCGCCGCCTCTAATTTTGTCGCCCAAAGCACCCTTTATCCCGGAAGCATTGGC
Organism: Clostridiaceae bacterium; assembly: GCA_012838475.1. Classification (GTDB taxonomy): domain Bacteria; phylum Bacillota; class Clostridia; order Saccharofermentanales; family DTU023; genus UBA1046. The sequence goes on along the minus strand of DUPE01000021.1, from coordinate 30,873 downwards.
TAAGACCCTGTCGAGATCGCCATACTCAGCCAGTAAGCGGAGCGCAGTCTTCTCACCGATTCCTCTAATACCGGGAATGCCGTCCGATTTGTCACCCATGAGCGCCTTGAGATCTATAATCTGCTGCGGCGTGATACCGTATTTTTCTTTCAGTTTTTCTGCATTGATCACTTCATACTGAGTAACGCCGCCGCGACTCAAGGGCATCAGCACATCCGTCTTATCGTCGATTAACTGTAAGAGATCTTTGTCGCCGGAAACAATCGTGACAGCATGACCACGGGCAGCAGCTTTCTTTGCTATTGTTCCAATCAGATCATCTGCTTCATAGCCTGTCAGCTCACATCTCTTCACGCCGAGGGCATCCAGCAGTTCCTTGACCAGGGGTATCTGCTGCGCCAGATCATCCGGCATGGGTTTGCGGTCACCCTTGTACTCTTTGTAGACTTCATGTCTGAAAGTTGGTTCTGAGCGATCAAACAGGGTACAGATCATGTCGGGCTCTATCTTGTCACGGTAGCTAAGTAACATATTTAAAAAGGCGTATACAGCTCCGGTCGGCGTCCCATCAGAAGCAGTAAGATTCTGGCGTCCGGCCAAGCCGTAATAAGCACGGTTAATGATGCTGTTACCGTCAATCAGCATAACTTTTCTGGGTATCAAAATTAATCCTCGTCTTCCTAATGCTATTTCCACAGCAGCCAAATCTGAACTGCCTCTTGTATCTCCTGGCTCATTATACCTTGAGCGGCCAGTTCACCGATATGACCTAATTGTGCATCAGTTGACCTAAGGACTGCAAGCGCAGACCCAATATCCGCACTAACGCTGATGAATGAATATTGATACTCTTTGAAAAGTGCTTCCAGCTTTGTTTTTTGAGCAGGGACGTCGTAGGAATCAGAAGATTGAAATACATAGTAACCGAATGTGTGCAGCTCATCATTGGCGGCAGCATCTCTCCGGGAGAGTACAAGTTCGCTGTTTTCGGTGCTCTCAACAGTGGCAAAATCCTTTACTGCCGAGGCGTTTTGATCAGTATGTTGCCGGTACCAGCCGTCCGTTTCTAACCGCGACATTAATTCCGTAACCCAGCTATAACGACTGTCCTTGATAAGCCTCTCTTGTCCCCCGGCTTCGTCTGTTTCGTCTGCCACAGTGCCGTCACCCGGAGGCAAAGCTTCCGGCTCCGCTTCCGGTTCGGCAGCCTGGGTTGCTGCCGGAGAGTCAAAGATGTCTGTGCCCGCATCAGTTCCAATTACAACGTTTTCATCATCGCTGGTGAGGAAGACTTCCTGCACCGCTTCTGGCATGACATCCTCGCTGCTTCTATCTCCTGCCATTTCTTTGCTGAACATTTGCCAGACAAAGACAAATCCTATCAACACAATCAATACAGCAGCCAGGGGAACTACGGAATTACGCAGCAAACGGCTCCTTATTATAGATTTCTTATCACCTGATGATATCTTCTTACCGGTGGCAATCCCCTCCGGGACGGACACCCCTTCACTGACGGACATAGTCTCATCGGTGGAAACTTCTTCCAGGACAGACACTTTCTCGCCGGAGGAAACTCCCTCGCGGACGGACGTGTCGCCGGAGGAAGATTTCTCGTCCGGCCCAAGATTAGCACCACGGGCAATAATAGCATCTGGATCAGACATTTCTTTGGGGACAACTCCGCCACCGCGGACTGACTGCAGGTCCAGAACATTCGATTCACCCATAAAGTCACCGCCGCGACCCATTACAGCAGACTTAATGCGCTGGCGTTGCTCCGCAGTCAGACTCTCTTGATCAATATAAGACGAGTGCTCACGGAAATAAGCCATATAGGCCTTACCCTTGTCTTCCAGTTCCATCTCCCGACCGGCAAGATACAGATGCTCATCGCTCTCCACTCTTGTATCCTGCCCGGAGTGATTCTGATGATCATCGCTGCCAATTTCTGGCGCCTGCTTACTGTGGTCCGTATGCCCTTTATTAATATTTCTCTTTCTTTCATCCATATCTTATGTTCTATATTCCTGATATTCTTACTGTTACTTTATCTAAATAACTTGAGCACAATATTCTTCCCTACTAATTGGACGAAAACAAACTGCAAATAGTTCCCGTTTAGCTCTATTTATTTTGTGCCAGTAATTCCTGCAGCAAATTCTTGCACCAGAGTCCTCATCTGCTGCCATCCTAAGGATCAAAAAATCTCTATCCCACTGCTTTCTAATTCCAGAGCAAGCAAAGAGCGTCCTCTGCTCAGCCTTGACTTTACCGTCCCCTGTGAAATCTCTTGCATTACTGCTATCTCTTTAACGCTATAACCGTCAATCTCAAACAAGATCACTGTATCTCTGTATGCGTCGGGTAATCTTAGCAGGGCTGCCCTGATTTTTTTCATTGTTTCAGCCTGCTCAATTTCTTCAGCAGCTTGCTTTGTATTCGTGCTGTGAACAGGAAATTCTCTCTCCGTGTCATCCCATAAATCTTCTTTGCACCTGGACTTGCTGCGCAGAAAATCGTAACAGATGTTTATGGTAATCCTATAGCACCAGGTAAAGAAAGACGATTTGCCATGAAAGTTGTCCAAATTATCCAAAATCCGTATTAGCGACTTCTGCAGACAATCTTCAGCATCATACTTATTTCCGGCCATTTTGACGCAGAGAGGATAGAGCCTGGTCATCAAGGCTTCCAGCATTTCCTCTTTGGCCTCTGCATCACCCTGTCTGGCAGATTCAAGCCATTTTTCTAAGGGTTCTTCCATACTGCTAAACACAACCTGCTATATGATGAGTTCAAATTTGATTTTTTAGTCGTCGGCACTTATTACTGAGTCGCTTCCAAACCGCAGAGCACGCTCACTGAAAATCTTGTTAAGGAATATCCACTGAGACAGCATATTGCAGCATGTCCGCTGCCACTGTCGCAGCATCTCTGTTCTCGCCTTCTAATATTACCGCAACAGCCAGCGGATGACTGTCAGAGATCAGATAACCTGAAAAAAGTGAATTAACCACTATTTCGCCGTCTTCGTTTGCCATCTCTGCCGTGCCGGTCTTGCCGGCAATTTTTAGTCCGGCTCTGCTGGCTCTTCTGCCGGTACCTGAATCCACTACTTCGAGCATCAGCTCTTCCAGATCAGCTGCAGTGCCAGGCTGACAGCAAACAAAGTAATCTTCTGCTTCCCTTGTATATCTTACGGAGCCGAGCGGATCAATTTCTTGTAATAAGACACGTGGCTTCATCATAACACCGTCATTAGCAATGGCTCCGGCAATGGCAGCCAGGTGCATTGGGCTGATGGTGATCCTGTCTTGCCCGATCGGCTGACCAACTCCCGCCCAAGAGAGGGCGCCTTGACCCGGTTCTTGCAAATCCAGCAGACTTTGCGCAATTTTGAAATGATCAAGGTTAAGATCCTTATTAAAGCCGAAATCTTCAGCTTTATTGGTGAAGTCTTCGCGTCCCAGAGCGATTGCCAGCTTGCCAAAAAAGGCATTACAGCTTTCCCGGAAAGCTTCGCGGAGTTCCACTGTACCATGCCCCTCAGGCGTCAATGTTTCCTTGGCTCCCGCAGGAACAATCTCTTCGGAGCCGAGGCAAACCACCTGCATATCCATATCCTGATCAGGATCTTCCAAAAAAGCTGCCGTAGTCAGCATTTTTATTGTTGAACCGGGATAATAACGACCATAAAGAGCGCGATTAAACAGTGTACCCTCAGTTATATTCTCCCAATTGATTACATCTTGAGGGGATACAGTGGGGGAATTAACCAGAGCCAGCAAATCACCTGTCTCATAATTAAGCAACACTACACTGCCTCGATAATCTTTCAGCAGTCTGCTCGCCTTCAACATCAAATCTGCGTTAACGGTCAGTACCAGATCGTTGCCTTCAAAGCCCTGACCTCTGATATCCAGATTCAGCTGTTCTAGAAATGAGCGTGAACTGCCCAGCAGCTCTTGCATATAAATTGACTCAACACTGTTGGGTAGTCTGTGCGTATAGTCTCCTACCAGATGCAGACACGCTCTGGCCAGTTCGGAATTCTCTGCATATGCCCTTTCGCCTTCATCACTGTGGGCCAGTACAACGCCGTCTGAGCTGCTTATGCTGCCTGCACGGCTGTATATCTGCTGAAGTGCGTATTTATTCTCACCGGCGGCAACTGACAGCTCTTCTGTGCTGCGTTTTTGCTGGATAAAGAGGGCGACCAGCAAAACTGCGACAAAGAGAACCAGCAAAGCAGTTGTCATTTTCAGATTACGTAAAAACTGTCTCATTTATGCTCAACTCTTATCTAATAAGCCTGTCTATCATCTCGATAATCGAGAGAAATTTCAGCTTCTTTCACAGGTGCTTTACGGTACGCTTTTTTCTCCCTGCGAGCGGAAACACCCAGCAGCAGACCCAGCATCAAAAACTTAGCCAACAGAGAACTGCCGCCATGGGCGATAAAGGGTAAGGTAATCCCCGTCAAAGGTATCAGGCCTGTTGTTCCTCCTATGGCAATAATCGCTTCCATAAAAAAGGCTGTTGTCAATGCCAGGGTCAGGCTGGCGCTGAAGCCGTCACGTCCTTTAACTACAGATGTGATTCCTGCCAGCCAGATTACAAAGAACAAAATGATTATGGCAAAGCCCGCGATCAGACCCATCTCCTCGCAGACAATCGAAAAAACCATATCTTCCGACGCCAGAGGTATGGCTCTCGGAGATCCGCGGGTCAATCCCTGTCCGATGGCACCACCTCTGCTTACTGCCTGCAACGCATAAACAATCTGGCTGTTTTGTGGATTAACTTCCTCCCACAGAGAAATCCAGCCAAAGATCCGCCTCTGTACATAGGGCATGCTTTGATAAGCTATTAGGCTGGCTCCCGCCCCCACCGCCAAAACAAGGCCGGTAAGAAGATATTCCGAGGTCATTATGGTGAAGACGATTAAAGTCACGGGCAGCAAGATCATGGCCGAGCCCAAATCAGGCAATAACAATAACAAGACAAAATTAACCCCTGCCCAGACAGCAAAACGAATCTGGACTTTAAGGGGCGGCCTGGTCTTAAAAAAAGATGCCAATACAATCAGCCAGCCCACTTTGGCGAATTCGGTAAGTTGAATTGAACGAGATCCAATGTATATCCATAATCCAGCCCCGTGAGTGGCTTGGCCTCTACCAAAAATCAAAGTTATTAACAGTAGCAGCGTTGTACCTATCATGGCGACAGTGCCAAGCTTTTCCAGAAGTCTGGTATTTGCGACAATCAGACTGAGAATAAGAGCCATCGCTAAGCCAACGAGAATAATAAAGCAGATTTGCTGCCAGCCGGAAACTCTGGCCTGGATCGCACTTTCCAGGTTCTCACTGGAAGCACGAAGGTCCCAGAAAGAAAATCTGCTCTGTATGATAAAGCCGGTCAGATAAAGAGCCATGACTGCCAGGAATATATCGACGTTGAATTGCTTTAATGTGATTTTAAAGAGGGCAAACACCAGATCCGAAAAAATAATGACTATAACACTGTAAATCAATATCATCCCACGATGAGGAATAAACTCTTCCGGCAAGGTGTAAAGCAATAGTCCCATACAAATGGCATAGAACGCATGCAAAAGGATAAGAGTTGAAAATGCTTGTCCGCCAGTAGAGGAAGTAAGATATTCTATAGAGGAAGAGTCATTATCTTCATGCAAATATTTTCTGTCGTCTACCAGAGTCAATTTGGTAGTGCCCAATCCGATAACATCGTTGTTGACGATTTCTGTTCTTTCTTCAATCTGTTTGCCATTGACCCACACCAGTGTTTGTGTGGTAACAGGCTCCAAAAACCACGAGCCATCGTAAAGATAAAGCTGTGCGTGTCTTCGCCTTACACCCTTGTCGCGAATCCGCATATCGGCAGATCCGGAGGATCCTATGAGATTGGTATGAAATAGGCGCACAGGCGAGAAAGACTCGTCCTTAAGGCTTTCTCGCAGTAAGAAGAAATATGTAGCAGGGCGGGCAGAGATCTTCATTTGCAAACGAAGAATTCGCCACATTCTCACCAATAACAACAAGGCAATAAGAAATAGCAGCGGCCCTATAAGGTAGCGAAAATAATAGCTGAGAAAATCGCTGATCTGCACTTTAATCGGCTCCAGTCACTACTTATTCCGCAGCAGGATGGAGATAACTAATCAAGCTGCGCATATGTTCATCGAGGGCCCCCCCGGCAGCAGGGCAATTTATCAGTGTTTCCAGTTGTATTAACTCTTCTTCCAGTTTTTCGCTGGTATTGATCTGATCAAGGATAAATATATCATCATGCGCAGTTTGAATTTTCTCTTCATCCAAAAAGAGTTCTTCTTCCATCTTCTCGCCTGGTCTGAGTCCAATAAACTGGATTGGAATATCTACATTGGGTTCATAGCCACTTAGGCGGATCAAGTCAGCGGCAAGATCAACTATCTTGACCGGCTCACCCATGTCAAGGACAAATATCTCTCCCCCGTGGGCATACACACTGGCTTGGATTACCAAAGATGATGCTTCTGCAATCGTCATAAAATAGCGTTTAATATCAGGATGTGTAACAGTGACTCTGCGCTCTGCTTCAATTTGCTTTTTGAAGAGAGGTATCACGCTGCCATCACTATTCAAGACATTGCCAAACCGGACAGCAGCAAAAGTAGTATTCGGATATTTGACATTCATTGCCAGCGTGGTTATTTCGGCTAGTCTTTTGGTTGCACCCATGACATTGGTAGGATTTACCGCTTTGTCTGTAGAGATGAGCACAAATTTTACTACCTCATACTTCCCTGCAATATCCGCCACGTTGAACGTCCCAAAGACATTGTTCTTCACGGCCTCACTTGGATTATCCTCCATTAAAGGTACATGTTTATGGGCAGCAGCATGATAGACAACATCCGGCCTCCACTCTTGGAAAACCTCTTCCAGACGCGTCCTGTCTCTGACTGAGCCAATCAGGATATTGGTCTTAACAAAGGGATATTTGCTTATTAAATCCAGCTGCAAAGAATAGGCATTGTTCTCATAGATATCAAAAATAAGAATTCTCTCAGGTCTGTATGTGGCAATTTGTCTGCATAATTCTGATCCAATAGAGCCTCCACCCCCGGTCACCAGCACAGTCTTGTCTTTAATTTTGTCGCAGATGCCCTGAGTGTCAAGTTTGATAGGGTTCCTGCCCAAAAGATCTTCGATATCAATATCACGAACCGGGCCGATATTAGTCCCACCCTCAATATTGCTGCTTAAAAAGGGTACGATCTTGATATCACATTTGGTCTTCTGGCAGATAGTAATGATTTCTCTAATAGTCTTACTGGAAGCGCTGGGCATAGCCAATATGATCTCATCAATCTTTAGATCTTCTGCAATTCCGGGGATATCTTCTCTGGTACCCAAAACCGGGACACCATTTACCTTATAAGTCTGTTTTAATACATTGTCATCTATCGCGGCAATAGGAATACGGGTGCCCTGCCGTCTTAATTCAGTTATCAACTGGCTTCCTGCCATGCCTGCACCGACAATCATAACTCGGATCAAGGGTCGTCCGTCACCTCTATTGGCATCTCCCCAAAAGGAACCCAGGAGTTTATTCTTAGGTCTGGTCAATCTGTAGATAAGACGAATGGCTACTACTGCCGTAAGTAGTAAAAACCAGTAAATGACATATATCTGGAAGATCATTCTCTGGGCCATAAGTTGAGTTATTAGCAAAGATAACAACATTTGGAATGTCACACCGGCTATCAGAATCAAATAAGTAGAACTCTCCGCATATGCCCACATCTGATCATAAAAACCCAATAAGGAGTAAACAACGACCGAGGTTAAAAGATAGATATACCAAGTATTTTTGAAGCGTTCAAGAATATCAGGCGGAATACCGGTATCAGCATAAAAAATAAAGCAAGCCAAGAGGAGCGCAATAACAGAAGCTATCACGTCATAGGCGACTAAGAAAGCCTTTTTGGGAGTAATTCTGCGGACAGGCTGTCTACTCATAGTGATAAAACTAGTATTCGCCCTTCTCCAAATAGCTGTTCAAATCCTCGACAAGACTATCAACATCGAGACCGTGGGCCTCAGACGCTTCTTCCAGAGACTCGTGCTCAGCCATCACACAACCTATACAATGCAGTCCATGAGCGAAAAAAATCGGGACCAGCTTTTCATTCATCTTGATAACATCTGAAACTAACATGTCCTTCGTTATTTTGGCAGCCATTTACTCATCCTCTCTTTTGGAAAACATATTAATCACAACTCAAACGTTTTTTGTTAACTAATACTATCTTACCACCAATAAATCCGCAAGATATTGAAAGAAAAGCACCTATAACATTGGAATTTGGGCATTTTAGCTTGACATAACATAAAAGCATGGTTGATAATATGTAAGAATCATGATCATAAGGAGGTTTTCCATGAACAAGACCGATTTAGTCGATGCAGTAGCAAAAACAACAAAGTTAAGCAAAAAGGACAGTGAGATGGCAATCAATGCCGTTTTGAGCACCATTACTGACACGTTGGCAGAGGGTGACAAGGTTGTTTTAGTAGGCTTTGGCACATTTGAAGTTCGTAATCGTGCAGCCCGCAAGGGACGTAACCCGAGCACCAAGGAAGAGATCCATATTCCGGCATCCAAGGCTCCCGTTTTCAAAGCAGGTAAGAACCTGAAAGAGAGAGTCAACAACTAAATAACGCTTTTAATTATTAATAACGAAGAGTTAGCGCAGGTGAAATCACCTGCGCTTTTCTTTGTTTAATGCTGTCTTGTATTTTTGGCTCAATCTGAGCTTATATTCACTCACAACTTGATTGTGCAGTTTTACCAGCGTAGTGATTACTGTTGGTCTGCCTTCTTTATCGTCCTGACTAAGCCAGTATTTTTTGCTGCTAAGTGGTACGCCTTGAGACAGAGCTGCTTCTTCATCCGCCAGCAAGGTCTGAGTCATATAACGCATATTACGCTCAATCTGTGGCAGATTTACCCGAAATTCCTTTGCGATCTGAGGATACAGCCTCTTTGTCGCTGGACGCAGTAAGGCAGGATCAGCGAATGTTAGACGCAGCATTCGCTTTAATAAGGCATACCCGCGTAATCTAGTTCTAAATCCATAACCACGCAGAATGGTATCAATGCAATTATCGACAGCGCAATCGCCCTCTGCTATGCTCTCCTGAAAAGAAAGCGTAGCAAAATCAGAAAATGCGCTAAATTTATTGGCTGCAAAACTAGCACCTTTACGGCCATCAAGAATATATTGGACTCTGCCCGACATATCAAATAGTCCCATAATCCCCTGTTTGCATAGATGCCTGTTTACATTCCCCAAGAGTTCGCTGTCGCTTGCTGTCAGCAATATTTGTACGACTGCGTCCGGCTTAAATGCAGGTTCTTTAGTGCTTTCGGGTCTCTGAAAATAGATGAAACTGTCACGATGCTCTGTAATCATATCAATATGTTCTTCTGCGATCATTGTTTATACCTCCAGTCAATTATGCAAGTGAAAGATATTATAATTTAGTTGCTTTGATCAAAATTCATAATGGGAGAAATTAATACAGAAGTAACATGAAATTATCTCTTCGCATCAATTACATCCACATCAAAACTGCAGCTGTCAGTACTGTGATGCATTTAACGATTTATTTTGCGGAGAGAAAATACTTTTCAAAAGAAAAAGATTTTAGACTTTTGGCAACTTTCTGCATGGGCTGGCTAATCTTAAGGGGCAACAAGTAGGCCGGTGTTCAGATACCTACCTTTCTGCGCAGTAGGAAATATCGCTAATCATTTGGCGCAATAAGTGGAGCAGCAATCTCCTCGGTACCCTCCTCAACAGCCGTATAGCCGATAATATAATTCATATTGGGGGACGAGAGAATCTGCAGCTTTTCATTGCTGGGCCAGGAATAGGCAAACGGCATATGGTAATACTTGGTGCCATCAATCTCAATCCGGTTGAATTTGATATTTTCTTCAGCCAGCTCTACCTCGATCAATTCGTATTGACCATTAGCCAGATGAACAACATCCAGCAAACGTGGATACAACTGAGTTATCGCAGTCCAGGCTATCAAGATGGATATTACAACGGGAAAGAGATAGGTAAACCATTTCGTATTATTATTGTTCCAGTTGACGCGTAGCAAACTAAACAGCAGCCTGCACAAGGCAAAAACAAGCAATAGGCTTATAATGAGTCCAATAATAAAATAAGTTCTCATCTCAATCCTCTCAAGTTCAGCTCCTGAACAACCCTTAATGTAGTTAGCATACCACTAGACGCTTTGTCCTTCGATTTCAGATCATAGATCGTTTTGTCCTAAGGTTTGGATAGTTGTCCGCTTTCTCTTTAGCTGGCGAATAATCTGTCATTATTTCAACAAAGAGCTACTAACCAATCGTCTTAGTCTGATTTTGGCCATGCCGCAGGAAATAACTCCCTGAACTCATCTACACTTAGTATTTTAACACCTAAGGTCTCAGCCTTATCTGCTTTGCTACCGGGATTTTCACCGACAATAACATAATCTGTCTTCTTAGACACTGACCCCGTCACTCTGCCCCCCTGACTTTCGAGCAAGCCCGTAAATTGATCTCGTGATATTTGGGGGAAGCTGCCGGTAATAACAAAGGTTAGGTCACTCAAAGGCAGATCATCCCCTAAGGTAATTTCGTCCGCCATTCTTACCCCTGCTGCTTTGAACTGTGCCAACAAATTTTGTGTTTGCTGCTGCTGAAAAAATTGAAAGAGATTATTAGCTGTAATTTGCCCTATATCATCTATCTGCAAAAATTCCTCAGCAGTGGCTGATCTGATTTGATCCATTGAGTTCATTGAAGCAGCAATGCTGCGTGCGGTCTGGCGTCCGACCCCTGTAATGCCAAGGCCAGCAAGCAATTGGTAAAGCGGATTATTCTTGGATTTCTCAATCTCACCTAAGAGATTGTCTACAGCCTTCTGACGGCCGATAATGCCTGTTTCAATCAGCTCTGAACGCACTTCGTGTAGTTTATAAATATCTGCGATACTGCCCAGATAACCATGTTTCATCAGGGCGTCAACACTTGCCTCACCCAGCCCGGCAATATCCATGGCAGAGCGGGAGGCGAAATAGATCAGGTGGCGCGCCAGCTGGGCAGGACAGTCTACCCCCGTGCAGAAAAGATCAGCGCCTTCATCTGTATAGGCCGTTTCGGCACCACAGACCGGGCAGTTATCAGGCAACTTAAAGGGCATTGTTCCCTCCGGCCTCTTGTCATATTCGACAGCTATTACCGCGGGTATGATCTCGCCGCTCTTGTGCACACGCACTGTGTCCCCTATCCGGATGTCGAGGCTATCGATATAGCCCTGATTGTGCAATGTAGCTCTACTTACGGTTGAGCCGCCTAATTGAACCGGATCCAGGATCGCCATCGGGGTGATCCTGCCGGTGCGCCCCACTTGCACCATTATATCCAGGAGCCTGGTGCTTTTTTCTTCAGGAGGGTATTTGAAGGCGACTGCCCAGCGGGGAACCTTGCTAGTCCTCCCTAAGCTGTCCCGCAATGCGAGATCGTCCACCTTTACTACTGCGCCATCAGTCCCATAATCGAGATCATGGCGCAAAACGTCTATGCGATTAATCTCCGCCATAATCTCGTCATCTGTCTGACAGATGACAAAACCGGGGCTGGCATTAAATCCTTGCTCAGTCAGCCAGTTTAAAGATTGTGAATGTGTGGTAAACATATTGGGATCCATCAACTGAATATTGAAGACAAATATGCCCAGTCCCCTCTCAGAGACTATTTGAGCATTCAGCTGCCGCATGGTGCCGGAAGCCAGGTTGCGGGGGTTAGCGTATGTCTTGAGTCCGCGTTCTTCCAGATCGTGATTGATCCGCTCGAAATCAGATCTAAGCATATAGACCTCTCCTCGAACCTCAAGATCAACGATCCCGGGATCAATTCTGTGCGGAAGACCCTTAATTTCACGGGCATTGAGTGTAACATCCTCGCCATAGGTATCGCCGTCTCCTCTGGTGGCAGCCTGAACCATGACACCATTTTCATAGCGAATGCTAAGTGATAGACCGTCAATTTTTCTTTCAACGACAAATCTGGCCTTCGGGTCAACTTGTCTGACTCTGGCGGCAAAGTCTTCAACACCGCTCCAGGAAAAAACATCCTGCAGCGACAACATAGGGACACGATGTCTTACTTGAGAGAAGGAAGGAGCGGCTTGTCCACCGACAGCTTGTGTAGGGGAGTCGGGCAAGATCAGTCGGGGAAAAAGCTCCTCCAATCGGATTAGTTCTTGCAGCAACAGATCATACTCCGCATCGGAGACAGTTGGCTGGTCCAGATCATAATACTGATGATTATAGATGCGAAGCTGTGAACTGAGGCGGCTGATTCTCTCCGCCGCCTCAGTTTCATTTATTCCTTGATCTTCTTTTCGTTTAGGCTTTTCCATCGCAGCCGAGGACATTGACAATCTTATGTGCGACCATAGCCTCGATAGCGTCGCGGGCGGGACCCAGATATTTGCGCGGATCAAATTCCGCGGGATTTTCCGCCATTACTCTGCGAATTGTGCCGGTCATGGCCAGGCGCAGATCACTGTCAATATTTATCTTGCAAACTGACATCTGCGCAGCTTTGCGCAACATATCTTCCGGAACACCGATTGCGTCCGGCATGTCGCCGCCGTGGCTATTGATCATCTTAACAAACTCGGGGACTACTGAGCTGGCACCATGCAAGACGATGGGGAAACCCGGTAGTCTCTTCTCAATTTCTTCTAAGATGTCGAAACGCAATTCCGGCTTTGTACCCGGTTTGAATTTATAAGCTCCGTGGCTGGTGCCGATCGCAATTGCCAATGAGTCACAGCCCGTGCGACCGACAAAGTCTTCCACTTGTTCGGGATCCGTATATGATGCTTCCTCTGCGCTGACATTGATGTCGTCCTCAATGCCTTCTAAACGCCCAAGTTCAGCCTCGACATTAATATACGGATCATGGTTGTGAGCATAGTCAACAACCCTTTGCACCAGAGCGATGTTCTCCTCATAAGGAAGATGAGACCCATCGATCATGACAGAGGTAAAGCCGTCGTCAATGACACTCTTACACAATTCAAAGCTGTCACCATGATCAAGATGCAAAGCGATGGGCAATCCTGATTCAATCAGGGCAGCTTCCACCAACTTGACCAAATAGGTATTATTCGCGTATTTACGGGCTCCGGCAGAAACCTGCAGAATCAGAGGAGCGTTAAGCTTGGCAGCTGCGTTGACAATACCTTGGATGATCTCCATATTGTTAACGTTGAAAGCACCAATAGCATAACCGCCATCATATGCTTTTTTAAACATTTCAGTAGTTGAAACCAGAGGCATATTGTTCTCCTTTCACAAAACATATTTAGAGAATAACTTACTCTAAAATTATAGCACTAACATTTTTCTGACTCGTCTAAGTCCTTCTGTTCGGCAACGTTATATCTGCTGCATCCTATATGGCTGACTGCAAGCTGCCGCGCCTGCTTCTGACATTGGCCAGCATCTTCTCATATTTGTCAATTTTCTCCCGCTCCTGATCAACGACATGAGCGGGGGCTTTTTTAACAAAGCTCTCATTCTTGAGCTTGTCTTCCGCTCTCTTAATCTCTTTTGTCAGTCTCATTTCTTCTTTAGTCAAGCGTTCGATCTCATCCTCAATATTGACCAGGTCCGTCAGTGCGATAAATATTTCACCGCCAGCGAATTGGATCTGCACAGCATCAGCCGGAATCGCGGTTTTCTCTGCATGGAAGGCTATCCCGCCCGCGCGTGCCAGCCGCTCCAACAACTGCTTATTGTCCTCAAATAGCGCCAATACATCTGCATTCCGGCTCAATATCATAAGATCTATGGTCTGATTCTGCGGTACCTTGTATTCCGCCCGGACATTTCTGATGCTTCGCACGGAGTCCATCAATATCTGCATTGTCTTTTTGTCTTCGGCAAAGTCAAATTCGTCATTGGGTAGAGGCCAATTTGCTCTGATTAGCTGTCCCGGCTCATGGACTAGGTGTTTGTAGATTTCTTCCGTGGCGTAAGGCATGAAAGGATGAAGCATCGTGATCGTCTCAAGCAATACATGGTTGAGGACATATTGGGCTGCAAGTCGAGAGCTCCCCTCCCCTTGCAGTCGGGGCTTGACTATCTCAATATACCAGTCGCAGTATAGATCCCAGAGGAAAGCATAGAGCTTAGCCAGGGCCAGCCCGGTCTCAAAGCTCTCCAAATTGCGCCCAACCTCGCGGATAATATCATTTAGCTCTGCCAGAATCCAGCGATCCTCTATGGCGAAATCCGTGTTTTCCACCGAGGAGAAATCCATGTCCTCATCGAAATTTATGACAACAAATCGCAAGGCATTCCATATTTTATTAATGAAGTTCCTGCCTGCTTCAACCTTTTCATCCTGAAAACGCTGATCATTGCCGGGAGCACTGCCGGAGATGAGTGCATAACGCAGAGCATCTGCACCGTATTCATCGATAATTTCTAGCGGGTCAATGCCATTGTTAAGTGATTTGGACATTTTGCGGCCCTTGCTGTCTCGTACCAGACCATGGACGAAAACATATTCAAAAGGAATCATTCCGGTAAATTCGAGTGCAGAAAAGATCATACGCGATACCCAGAAGGTAATAATATCGTAGCCTGTTACCAGAACATCCGTAGGATAGAAATATTCTAGCTCTTCAGTTTGTTCGGGCCAACCCAAAGTAGAGAACGGCCAGAGAGCGGAAGAGAACCAAGTATCCAAAGTGTCTTCATCCTGACGAATAGCAGAAGATTCGCAGTGAGAACAGCTCTCCGGAGCGGTCACAGTGACTGTCTCTTTTCCGCAATTATCACAATACCATACCGGTATGCGATGCCCCCACCAGAGTTGACGGGAAATACACCAGTCACGTGTATTATCCATCCAGTTGAAATAAGTCTTCTCGAATCGCTTAGGCACAAATTTTACTTCATTGTTCTTTACTACTTCGATTGCCGGCTTTGCCAGCTCTTCCATCCTAACGAACCACTGTAAAGAGACTCTGGGTTCGACAAAAGTTGCACAGCGATAGCAGGCACCAACGGCATGGGTCAATTTCTCCGTTTTGACCAGATAACCGCCTTCTTGCAAATCCTCGACTATCTTGGCCCTGGCTGCCAAAGCCTGCATACCTTCATAAACACCCGCCTGTTCATTCATATAAGCGTCTTCAGTAAGGATATTGATTATGGGCAGATTGTGCCTTTCGCCGATCTCGAAATCGTTGGGATCGTGTGCCGGCGTGATCTTTACGACGCCTGTTCCAAGTTCGCGGTCAACATAGTGATCAGCAATTATCGGCAGTTCTCTGCCTGCCAGAGGCAGTATAACGGTCTTGCCTATATACTTGCGGAAACGCTCATCTTCAGGGTGAACTGCGACTGCAGTGTCTCCCAGCATGGTTTCCGGTCTGGTTGTGGCCAGTATAAGATCCGCTGTGCCATCGCTGAGAGGATAACGGATGTAGTAAAATTCGCCTTCCAAATCGGTATGTTCTACCTCGGCGTCTGATATGGTTGTCAGACAGTGTGGACACCAGTTGATAATGCGCTCTCCACGGTAAATCAAACCCTTGTCATACAATCTAACGAAAACATCAAGTACAGCGCGAGTCAGATTCTCATCCATGGTGAAGCGCTCGCGTTCCCAGTCACAGGAAGCACCTAGTTTGGCAAGCTGATTGGTAATCGCACCGCCATATTTTTCTTTCCAATCCCAGGCACGAGCCAAGAACGCCTCGCGCCCAAGGTCCTCTTTGGTCAAGCCTTCTTCGCGCATGCTTTCAACAATCTTGGCTTCAGTTGCGATCGCAGCATGATCTGTACCGGGCAGCCATAGGGTTTCATACCCTTCCAGCCTGCGCCAGCGAATAAGGAGATCCTGCATAGTCGTATCCAGAGCATGCCCCATGTGCAGGACGCCCGTGATATTGGGAGGCGGCATCACGATGCAGTAAGGCTCTTTCCTCGGATTGGGAGTGGCGGCGAAAGCATTGTTCTGCAGCCATTCTTCATAGATTTGATCTTCTTTGGCTGCCGGATCGAAAGTAGCAGGTATTTTGTCTATTCTTGCCATATCAGTCTCCTAAGTGGATAAATCTTCTCAAACTCTAAGCTCCCATTGCTTCCCTGATCTTGAACCGCAAAGGACATGCGCACTATACGCTCCAAATTAAGTTGGGCGGAGGATAAAGAAAACTTTACCGTCTGCAGATAAGGCTGCTGCTGGATGATGCGTTCAGAAAACATGTAAACGACCTGGTTTTCATCCTCCATCTCCAAAGCAATCTTTTTCTCACGTAAATCCGGATTAAATAGTAGCACATGAAGGTCTCCCCAACCGGAAAGATTCAGTGGCGGGTAGGAGGAGACATAGGTCAATTGGGGCTCAATCACCACCGGTCTCTCATCAGCACTGCGGTATGTGATTTGCAAAATTTTTCTGTCCTCAATCTGTGTGCTTTCGGTCAAAGCCAGCTCACAGCGTCCTGAGCTCACCTTCCACAAAGGGAGTTCTCCAGGCCAGTCTCCTTCAGGTACTCGCATTGGATCTGACATCAGCTGGGGCCAGGCAAAGTCTGTAACTCTGTCACATTCCATCCAGACCTCGGGCTTATAATATTCTGAAGGTTCGGTGTCAAGTCGAAAAGCCGGAACGGGCATACCATCAGGACCGCACAAATTGGCCTCGCGGTTAAAGCTGGAGTATCCATAAGTCAAAGAGACGGGATCCGCCAGTTCATCGTGCCAAACAATAACTTTAACACCATAGAGGATTCTCGCTTTGGCACGGACATAGACTCTGTCCTCGCCGCAAATCGCGAAACCTTCCAGAGTTTGCGTGCAGGGGCGTAAAATAAGTCCCTGCGCGGCTTTACCAAATTTGCCGAAGTCGATTATGAACTTATTGCCGATCAGTTCGACAGATTTCGGTTCCGGAGCTGATGAAGGTAAATCCTGTCCATAAGACAGACCAAAGGCTACATTCGCCATCCTTTTCCCAATCGCTTCTTTGGCCAGCGGGTGAGCGGGATAGCGGTAAGCTTCTGCGGTTTTATCATACTTAAGGGGCAGATCAGAAATAGTTACCATACCCGCCTTGAGCGCCAGCTTGCGTCTGATGCCACTAAGTACTTCGTTGAATTCCGCAACGGTTTTAAAATCTGCATCCGGATAGCAGTATGCCGCTATTTGACTGTAGATCAAGCAGAGTTTATCGTCAGGAGCAATGAACATCTCCTTAAGGACAGAAGTCAGGATGGGAAAAGCCCGTGCGTAGTATTCAGGACTGCAGGCGTCGCTTTCACCCTGATACCACAAAATTCCTCTAACACCCAACCCGATGAAGGGCGCCAGTTTATGGTTAAACATGACTGCAGGCTGGTTACGGGTCTGAAAATTCTTGCTTTGGGGCACTTCCAGCTGCTGCTGCAGATTCAAGCGTCGCATCCGCTGGGTAACCTTGCCAACATTGGTAATACTCTCAGCATTGCCGCCGTCACCGGTTTTGGCGACATTGCTGCCACCGCCCTGCCAATCCGTTCGCGCTTTTTTCTTTTCAGGATTTGAGCTGTTCCAATTATCTATGTCGCGATATTGATGCAGTTCCCTTACATGGTTCTTCAAATAAGGCTCCTGCTCAATGATCTCACGCGGCAGCCAACTATGAATATTAGTACCGCCGCAGGCAATATCGTACATCCCGATCGGCAGATGTAATTGTTCTTCCAGCTTAAGCGCGAATGAATAAGCGATGCCGGAAACCAGCGCCATCTCCTCAGGATAACTGCCCCGATACCAACGGCCGGACGCGATATACCCCACCGGATAATAGCTGTAATCCGTCATGTTCTCATCGAGGCCGTCAGAAGACATGGAGAAAATACGTACATGATTCACCACTGCAGTAAGATCAAGCCGTAAAGCCATATCGCAACTTCCGGCTGGCAAAGCCATATTATCCTGTCCGGCAGTAAACCAGACTTCGCCGACCAAAATATCTTCAATTTTGTGAGTATCTACATCTGTAAACAAGACCAAGGAGTAGGGATCAAGCGAAGCTTCCAAGGCAGGCAATCTAAAATTAAAGCGTCCGCGACGGTCTGATTTGTCTGTGTCTTCATAGATAAGACCATATTGAGTCTCCAAATCAGTAAACATATGGCCATCGGCAGGCTGCCGAAACAATTGCATGCAAATTACTTTCTCCGGCTCGCAGATACCAGTGATTCTATGCCGTACTTTCTGCTGCATAATCATGCCATTTGCGTAGTAGCCGGGCAATTGAAAAATAT
Source organism: Clostridiaceae bacterium (assembly GCA_012838475.1). Taxonomy (GTDB): domain Bacteria; phylum Bacillota; class Clostridia; order Saccharofermentanales; family DTU023; genus UBA1046. Next base: position 12,461 of record DUPE01000021.1, on the reverse strand, counting down.
TATCCGCCATCTTGTTCTCCTATGCTTAACTACTATACACGATTTAGACCGTTTTTGCTTCAGATCGGAGCACTAAGCGCTCCCGCACAATTCTGGCTGTCAGTGCCGCTTCTTCAGAATATCCGGTCTTCTTACAGAGAGCCTGCAAGAAGAGATCCGGCCTCAGATTCGCAGAGCTGCCTGCACTGACTCTGATAGTGGCTCTGCCATCATCCAGAGAGAGAAGGCCCAGCAGCATAGGCCTGATATCTATCTCTTTAGGGCCTTTTTTACCATGTTTGATGGCAGGCAGAGATCCTGATGTGGCGAATAGATCTGACACTGCCGCACCTATTCCGGGAGCATAAAAACTGTATTCCGCTTCAATTACCTGTGCCATTAGACTTGTCTTTTCTTTTTCCACTTGTTTTATTTTATTGAAGGCGATACCGCGGGGCGCAGCCTCATTTAACGTTGCCAACATCTGTTCCGGATCAATCTCCCTAGAAGCCAACAGTGTAAGCTCACAAATATCCGCTGCCAACTCAACGCCGACTCCGGCAGGCAAGGCGAAGACTATCTGGGGACGAGGGTTGAATCCTTCACTCCAGGCTATAGGAAGCCCGGCCCGACGAATCAGGCGCTCCATAGTACGCATCATATCCAGATGCCCCAGCCAGGCTGCAGGTCCCTTCCTGCTGTATTCCAGCCTGATTTGGACAGGTTCGACACTTGGGACGACAGCGTCATACGCTTTGGCTGTAGCTCCTGCTTTAGACGCTGCAACCTCCGCAACTGCTTCAGAAGCTGCAACTTCAGATGCATATTCATGTACGCAGACACCGCAGCCGTAGGCCTGAGCCCCGCAGGTACCACATTCCTCACGGCACTCGGGAGTAGTCTCACCGCGCAAAGCCTTCTCATACTCATGCCAAAGATAGTCTTTAGACACTCCGACATCAATATGATCCCAAGGCAAGATATCCTCTTTTTGGCGTTCGCCTGTATAAAAGCTCATATCCAGATCCTGTGCAGTAAAGGCTTCTTGCCAGCGCTCAACGCTGAAGCCTTCACGCCAGCTTTCGCGGTAGCCGCCGGACTGCCAAACACGATAAAGCACTTCACTCAGTCTGCGGTCGCCTCTGGCCAAAACCGCCTCGATAACACTACTGTCAAAATCGTGCCATTGATAGGTGATAACTTTGCTTTTAAGCGCAGAAGCAAGAAGCTCCTGGCGCTCTGACATCAGCTCGGGATCAATTTGCGCTACCCATTGAAAAGGTGTAAAAGCCTTGGGAATAAACATGGCGGTGCTGACAGTAATCTGGGGTCGGCGCAATTTTTCTGTGCGGGAGATCTCGCTGTGAATTTCCAGCAATTTGAAGGTCAGATCAGCAATACCCTGCACGTCCTCCTCAGTCTCGGTCGGTAGACCTAACATGAAATAGAGTTTGAGACGATTCCAGCCGCCGCTGAGTGCTATTTTTGCAGCTGAGAGAAGATCCTCTTCGCTGATATTTTTGTTTATCACGTCACGCAGACGCTGAGTGCCGGCCTCCGGTGCAAATGTTAATCCCGCTTTGCGTGTAGTTGAGATTCTCTCCATCAAAGCAAAATCAAAACTGTCCAGACGCAACGAGGGCAAAGAAATATTGACATTCTTTGTCTGAAGATCCCTGACCAGTTCACTGGTCAGACCGTCGATACCGGAATAATCGCTACTGCTAAGAGACAGGAGACCGATCTCGTCATAACCGGTTTCATCGTAGAGGATTCGCGCCAGTTTGATAAGCTCTGCTATTGAACGCTCTCTAACAGGCCGATAGATCATACCCGCCTGACAGAAACGACAACCGCGGGGACAGCCGCGGAAAAGCTCCAGATACATTCTGTCATGCACTATTTCGACATTGGGAACGATCTGGCGCTCCGGGAACATTGCCTGATCCAGATCGTCAACAATCTGTTTTCTAATTATGGCAGGAATGCCTATGCGATTTGGTGTAATAGCTTCGATTTTTCTATTTGTAAGATAAGTTACATCATAAAAGGAAGGCACGTAAATTCCGGGAATCTGAGCAGCCCGCAGAAGGAAGCCCTGTCTATTTTTCTTTGGATCTTGCCGCCATTCCCGGTATAGGTCCAGAAGCGAATCAATGATATCTTCACCTTCACCTAAGACAAAAAGGTCAAAGAATTCTGCGACTGGCTCAACGTTGACAACGACCGGTCCGCCTCCCCAGACAAAGGGATCCTCTTCTCCCCTTTCGCTGGCGCGAACAGGCACACCACCAAGATCCAAAAGATCCAGAACCGCACTATAAGCAAGTTCATATTGTAATGTAATACCCAGAATATCGAAGTCCTTTAAGCTGCGTCTACTCTCCAGTGAAAACAGTAGCTGACCGCTTTCTTTCAAATAGGAACGAAAATCAGGTGCAGGTGAAAACACCCGCTCACACCAGGCATCTTCCCTGTGATTAATCTGATGATAAATAATGCGCAAAGCGAGATTGGACATGCCTATCTCGTAGATATCCGGAAAGCAAAAAGCAAATTTAATCAGCTTATCCTGATCCGGACGGGAAGACTTATCTACTTGATTCCATTCTCCGCCCAGATAACGTGCCGGCTTCTCTATTTGTCTTAATACATCTCTGGGAACATCGTTCATTGATCGTTATCTTTTCTATAAAGTCGCTCCTGTAGGGCAACCCGCTCCTTCTCGTAGCCCGGCTTGCCTAAAAGCGCATACATGTTACTCTTGTATTGCTCCACACCGGGCTGGTTAAAGGGGTTAACCGCGTTGAGATATCCGCTGACTGCGCATGATCTCTCGAAGAAATACAATAACTCTCCCATGGCAAAAGCAGAGAGTTCAGAAACATGCAACAGCTGGACAGGCACACCACCATCAACATGAGCTACGGCAGTGCCGTAAAGAGCCATCTGGTTAACTTCACCCATACTTTTACCGGTCAGATAGTTGAGACCGTCAAGATTATCCTCACTCTCCTGGATAATCAGATCTTCTTTGGCAGTCTCAACCTGGATTACCGTCTCCATCAAAAAACGACGCCCCTGCTGAATATACTGGCCCAATGAGTGGAGATCAGTAGTGAAATTAGCACTGGCAGGATAAATCCCCCGACCGTCTTTGCCCTCACTCTCACCAAAGAGCTGCTTCCACCATTCGCTGAAATATTGCAGCCCCGGCTCATAGGTAACAAGGATCTCCGTGGTAAAGCCACGCTTTTGCAGAATATTTCTGATCAGGGCATACATGTCACTGTCATTTTCGCCCAGCCTGATATCTGTGTATCGCTCTCTGGCCTGAGCAGCTCCGGCCATCAAGTCGTCAATCGAAATGCCGGCAACGGCAATGGGGAGCAAGCCCACTGCTGATAGTACGGAATAGCGTCCACCAATATCATCAGGGACAATAAAAGTTTGATAACCTCTGTTGTCTGCTAGTTCCTTCAAGGCGCCCCGGTTCTTATCTGTAGTAGCAAAAATCCTCTCTCTGGCACCATCCAACCCGTAACGCTGCCGCATCCACTCCTCAATTATTCTAAAAGCAATGGCAGGCTCCGTTGTAGTACCTGATTTCGAGATCATGTTTACTGAAACGCGACAATCGGACAAAGATGAGAGCAGCCGACTCAGATAACTGCCGCTAAGCTGATGACCTGCGAACAATATCAGCGGGTACTCTCTGCTGCCTGCAGGCCTGAGGGAAGCAAAGGGATCGGACAGCGCTTCTATAACGGCTCTGGCTCCAAGATATGAGCCCCCGATGCCACAGACAATGAAAACATCAGAGTTCTCCTTGACTTTGGCGGCTGCCTGCTTGATCCTGGCAAATTCTTCCCTGTCATAGTTAACCGGTAAATCCAGCCAGCCTGTGTATTCTGAGCCTGCACCGGTACGGTTATACAATGTCAGTCTGCTGGAGGCCAATAAGGGCTCCATGGCGTCAATCGCCTCTTCATCGATGAAGTCTTGCAGATAGCTCAAATCAAGTCTTAACACAGTCTCCTCCTTGTGCAGCCAAAGATCATTTTGCTGCAGTATCCATTTCTGCCAGATTCTCTTTTGTACTCAAGTCGCGATAATCTACATATAAGGGACGAACTTTATATATCCCGTCCGTATAATTAGTGACCCGGGCAGACATGCCTGGATAGATCCAATCTTCAGAGTAGCAAAATCCCTCTTCTCCACTGCCGCTGCGGAACTCACCCTTCACTTCGCTCCCGGTAGTCTTTGTAATGATTACTTTTTCTCCCAGTAAATCATAATAGGACTGTAGCATTGTTTTATTAAAGCGGTGTTTCATATAAATGCTGATCAAAGAAGAAACGACAACAGCAGCCAACATAATAAAAACAATATTGCCGATAACATAAACAAGGCGCAGTTGATCAAAGGATCCTTGCTCCATTCCTGACTGCATGATTGTAATCAAACCGGGCCTCATCGACTGCTTCTATCTCCCCTAGCTGATTATTGCTGTTGTTATGCCAGAGTTATGTCTGTTGTTTATATCCAGGCGAAAGTGAACTCTCCCTTGCCCTCTGCCATCTTATAGTCGCAAGATACTCCTAAAGCACCATCCAGATCACCGGAAAGCATCATATCTGCGAGCTTGTCCTCAATAGTTCTTGTGATTAAGCGGCGCAGGGGTCTAGCTCCAAATTTTTCATCATAACCTTCTTTAGCCAGTTTATCTTTTGCCTCATCTGTTACTACAAGCTTCAAGCCGCGAACCTCCAGATCCGCCTGAATTTCTGCTATCATCAAATCCACGATTTGACGTAGTTCCTTAGGTGATAACTCGTGGAAGACAACGATTTCGTCAATTCTGTTAAGGAACTCAGGACGGAACAGGTCGCGCATTACAGATTGCACCCTGCTTTCCAGAGCCTCATGATCTTGATTTCCGAACCCGATGCTGTGGCGTTTAAAAGACGTTCCCGCATTGCTTGTCATAATAATCAAAGTATTGGAGAAATTAACGACTCTGCCATGACTATCTGTCAGGCGCCCTTCGTCAAGAATTTGCAAGAGTATGTTAAAAACGTCAGCGTGGGCTTTTTCAATCTCATCCAGAAGAATAACGCTATAGGGTTTTCTCCTGATTTTCTCGGTAAGCTGACCGCCGTCATCATAACCTACATAGCCTGGAGGCGAGCCAATCAGCTTGCTGACTGTATGCGGCTCCATATACTCGGACATATCCAGTCTGACAATTGCATCTCTGGAGTCAAACATGGCTTCAGCTACTGCTTTCGCAAGTTCAGTCTTACCAACGCCGGTGGGTCCAACAAAGATAAAGGATGCAGGTTTGTCCTGGTTTACCAGGCCGGAGCGTTTTCTCCTAATAGCACGTGCTACTGCCGAGATCGCTTCTTTCTGCCCAATCACCGTTTTGTGTAGTTCTTCTTCAAGTCCGAGGAGACGCTCCGACTCAGTTTCGGTAATCTTAGTTACCGGTACTCCGGTCCACATTTCAACTACATTGGCAATATCTTTCTCCGTAACTTCTGTTGGCTGAGCCTCCTTTTTCAACTCCTCTATTTCATTTTCCAGACGCAATAGTTGCGACTTGTTCGCCGCCTGCTCTTCATAGAGAACTTCCAGTCCCTTCTCTTCGACTGCTTCTGACAACTTGTTTTCAAGTTCTTCCTTGACCGTCTGCAAATAATCATACTGATCTTGTTTTTCACATATTTCTACCAGTTTGCTGTTCTTGAGATTCACTTCTGAACCCGCTTCATCAATCAAGTCTATCGCCTTGTCAGGCAAGAAGCGGTCTGTGATATAGCGGTCGGACAGTCTGACTGCTGTCTCCAGCACGCATTGGGGGTAATATACATGGTGATGCTCTTCATAATAACCCTTTACTCCGCTTAGAATCTGCAATGTCTCATCTAAGTTTGGCTCATCGATTATCACCTTTTGGAATCTGCGCTCCAAGGCTGAATCCTTCTCGATAAAACGGCGGTATTCATCTAATGTAGTGGTGCCGATTACCCTAATGTCTCCTCTGCCCAGGGCAGGTTTTAGGATATTGGCTGCGTTCATAGCGCCTTCAGCATCTCCTGCTCCCATAATATTGTGTAATTCGTCGATGACCAGAATGATGTTGCCAGAGCTCTTTGCGTCGTCAACGACACCTTTCATCCTGCTTTCAAACTGGCCTCTAAACTGTGTTCCCGCTACCATAGCTGTCATGTCCAGGAGATAGACCTCCTGATCCAATAATTTAGCAGGTACTGTTCCTTCAGCAATCCGAACGGCGAGGCCTTCAGCCACGGCAGACTTGCCTACTCCCGGTTCACCGATCAAAGCGGGATTGTTTTTTTGTCTGCGGTTCAGAATTTGAATAACTCTATTGAGCTCCTGATCGCGGCCAATCAGTCGATCTAACTCGGCATTGCGGGCTTTGTCGGTCAGATTGGTGCCGAATTGATCAAGGAATTTTCTTCTTCTATCTTGCTTCTTAGAACGTCTCTTGTCTCGCGTGCTGCGTCTGACTTGCATAAGGTCATTGCTGTCGCCGCCAATATTGGCGGTCATCAGACCGGTAGGATTGGATTCCTCACCACCGTCGTCTTCGTCTTCACCATCTTCTTCTTCATTGTCAAAATCATCAGAGTCAGATGAAAGGCCAAAGCCACTGGGAAATTCTTCATTGCCTAACAGCACACGGAAAAGATCCTCGGTATTATGACCGGACATTTGGCCAATAACCTGATTCATCCGTTCTGTCAGCTCATCTATATTGGTCTCATTTACTCCGGCTCTGGCAAATATATCTTCCATACCGCCAATATTTGTTTCCCAGGCGCATTTTAAGCACAGACCTTCGTCGATCCGTTCACTGCCAATAAAGCGGGAAGTAAAAATTACCGGCTCGTTTAGCTTACACATTGAACATTTAGCCACATTATCCACCTTCTAACTAGTTAACTAGTACCTATTTATAGTTTAGTACATCTGTATATTTTTTGGATGATAAATATTACACTTAATATTTAAGGCAATAATTCTATCAATGGGATTAAATATGCAAATCAAAAGGGAGTGCGTGCACTTATGATTTGAGGTTCAGTCAGTACATCGGGAGCAATTTCCCTGGCCAGAATCTGTGCCAGATAATGCCCGGTATAAGATTTGGGATTGTCCGCAACGTCTTCGGGGGCACCTGCAGCTATGAGACTGCCGCCGCCGTCGCCGCCCTCCGGTCCCAGATCCAGGATCCAGTCTGCCGTCTTAATCACATCCAGATTGTGCTCAATCACAACAACAGTATTGCCGCCTTCTACCAGACGCTGTAATATCTGTGTCAAACGATGCACATCTGCACTATGCAGGCCGGTAGTTGGTTCATCGAGAATATAAAAGGTACGTCCGGTACTGCGTTTGGACAATTCGGTTGCCAGTTTCACCCTTTGCGCCTCGCCGCCGGAAAGCTCGGTTGATGATTGACCCAGCCGGATATAGCCCAGACCGACATCAAACAAAGTCTTGAGCTTATTCGCTATACGCGGAATAACCTCAAAAAAACTCAGGGCCTCCTCCACTGTCATATCGAGGACATCAGCAATTGTCTTGCTGCGGTATTTCACTTCCAGAGTCTCACGATTATATCTTTGGCCGCTACAGACTTCACAGGTCACATAGACATCCGGCAGGAAATGCATTTCTATTTTCTTGACACCGTCTCCGTAACAAGCTTCGCAGCGTCCGCCGCTAACATTGAAACTGAAGCGGCCGGGTTTGTATCCTCTGGCCTTTGCCTCTCTGGTCTGAGAAAACAATTCCCTGATATGATCGAAAACACCTGTATAGGTGGCAGGATTAGATCGAGGTGTCCTGCCGATAGGGGACTGATCGATCGAGATCACCTTATCCAAATAATCCAGACCGGCGATGCTGTCAACCTTCACTTGCGTTTTGCGCGCTCTGTTTAATTTATGGGCTAGGACGCCTAGAATTACGTTCAGCACCAATGAGCTCTTACCCGAGCCGGAAACTCCTGTTACGCAGGTGAAAAGACCCAACGGGATGTCAACATCTACGTTTTTGAGATTGTTTTCCCGTGCTCCCTTTACCTGCAACCACTCCTCGCCGGGTTGCCTTCTCTTCTCAGGGATCGGTATCATTCTGGACCCGGACAGATATTGCCCGGTAAGGGAATCCTTACAATTAGAGATATCATCCGGTCTGCCACTGACGACGATTTTGCCGCCCAACTCTCCGGCACCGGGTCCAATATCTATAACATGGTCTGCTTCCCATATAGTTTCTTCGTCATGCTCGACAACTATGACGGTATTGCCCAGATCGCGAAGTTTTTTCAACGTTGCCAGCAAACGGTTGTTATCTCTCTGATGCAGACCTATACTCGGTTCGTCGAGGATATAAAGAACACCCATCAGCCCTGACCCGATCTGCGTGGCCAGCCTGATTCTCTGCGCCTCACCCCCTGATAAGGTCGCAGAAGCCCGCGCCAGCGTCAGATAATGCAAGCCAACCTCAATTAGAAAACCCAGCCTTGACTCTAGCTCACGCATAATAGTCTCTGCAATTAGAAGCTGATCCGAACGCCAGGAGATATTCTCCAGGAAGGTCAGGCTCTGATCAATCGGCAACATTGTTAGCTCATAAATGTTCAGACCACCTACGGTTACGGATAGACTTTCTTGTCTTAGTCTGGCACCGTGGCACTCAGGACAGGCATAGACGGAGAGATAATCCTCGTAATACGTTTTCATGTCATCCGAGGAAGTCTCCTGCCATCTCTTTGTCACCACCTGCACAATTCCCTGCCATTTGGTCGAATAAGGCTTGGAACGCGGGTATTTAGTTTTGCTGGTGTCTATGGTGATCATCTTATTATCGCCGAAGAGAATTATATCTCTAATCTTCTCCGGCAATTCCTTAAAAGGAATGTCCATCGAGAAATTGTATTTTTCCGCCAGAGCAACCATAAAGGCTCGGCCCCAGCTGTTTTTTTCGTGTACCCGCCAGCCGGCTACCATAATTGCGCCTTCATTTAATGAGAGCGAGTCATCAGCCACAATCAATTCGGGATTGATATTGCGCAGTTCACCGATACCAAAACAGGTCGGGCAAGCTCCAAAGGGATTGTTAAAGCTAAACGAACGCGGTGAAATCTCGGCAATGTCTATATCACAATCGGGACAGCTGAATTTCTCAGAGAACATAACCTCTCCCGTCTGTCGATAGTCATCATCCTTCTCTGTCTCGGACAACTCAGCATTGAGCCCGGCTTGGAGCAAATCATCAGTATCGTGTTTGAGCAATGTTTCATCTTTTTGAGGCGCGGGCAGCTGATAGTGAACCAGTACCAGACCGCCTGTCAGATCAAAAACCGTTTCCAGAGACCCACTCAGCCTGCTCTCAATGCCCGGTCTCACGATTAAACGATCAACTACTATCTCAATGTCGTGTTTCTTATGCAATTCCAGCTTGAAATCTTCTTCCAAATCATGAAATTGACCGTCAATGCGAACGCGCACAAAGCCTTCCTGCCAGTACTTCTTTAGCTGCTTGGAGAATTCGCCCTTGCGCCCCCTCACTACCGGAGCCATGACTATCAGTTTGGTTCCTTCCGGCCATTCCATCAACCGGCTGATAATTTGGTCAACAGTCTGCCTTTGGATTACCCTTCCGCAAGTCGGACAATGCATAGTACCCACGCGGGCATATAAAAGGCGCAGAAAATCATAGATCTCTGTAACGGTGCCTACGGTTGAACGAGGATTTTTGCTGGTAGTTTTCTGGTCGATAGCGATCGCCGGTGACAATCCATCGATCTGGTCTACGTCAGGTTTCTCCATCTGCCCCAAAAATTGTCTGGCGTAAGAAGAAAGTGACTCCACATAGCGTCTCTGGCCTTCGGCATAAATTGTGTCAAAGGCGAGCGAAGATTTGCCGGAACCGGAGATACCGGTCAGCACTACCAGCTGATTGCGCGGAATGTCTATATCTATATTTTTAAGATTGTGCTCTCGGGCACCTCTAATGCGAATCTGTGAATCCATGAGTGATATTCTAGCATACGAAAAGCGAAACAAAACTTCGAGAAAACGAATTTTTAGTGGCTAAATTTCTTAATTTAAGACATTCTTCAAAACTCGTCAACCGGTCCTTAGGCCTTGGTAAAATATGAACCCAAAAGGGAGATGAAGACACCAATGCTCAGAAATAAGTAGTAAGCTATGCCATACAAAGTAACAGGCAACAGTGCCCCACCGGTGCCGGCAGTTAAAGGCAAGCCCTCAGCGCGGGTAAAGAACATCAGAATTACTGTAATTCCAAACACAAAAAGGAATGGTCCGGTACGGGCGTTATAAGTGTCATATTTCAACATAACCCAAACACTAGAGAACAAATTAAAGAAAACAATGCTGAAAACAATAGTCATAAGCCCTGTAACCCAGTAATTATATCCTAGTGTGGTGAAAGCATTGTAATAATAATAAGCGATCATTATTCCAAGATAGAGCAGGTTTAAGACGCCAAAGATTCGCACGATCTTCAAAAGTTTAGACTCGTCAATCAGGCGTACCATTCTGTAGTGTTCACGGCGCAGAGAGAGGAATAGTCTTCGAATCGTCAGCAGTTCAATCAGTGCCAACACGCTGAAGATAATTGACCCCAATACAGAAATATAAAAGACAAAGTCCAGATTAGCATAAAGGCCGGCATTACGGCTGACAGCAAAATCCATAGCGCCACCAAAACCTCGTTGCTGCAGAGTGCTGCCAAAAGCAGGTAAAATCATTGCCAGATATACGATCACAGGCATCAGAATAACTAGCACATAAGGATAGAGCAGATATCCCTTAAATGATCTGCCGGATTTGCGGGAGTTGACTGCAAAACCGCCACAGGCTAAGAAATAAAGTATCAGCACGAAAAAAACAACCCAGGTTATGGTGTTCATATTGAGCATTTCTTTAGCTCTAAAGTATAAGAGCCAAATATAGCAAAAAAACATCGCTGTCAGGGCATTATAGATTCTGAATCTATAATCCCTGCGTTGAATTTCATTGATTCCTTTTTCAGCCTTTTCGGAAATTACGCCGCCAAAAGTAGATATCTGTATTGAGCTGCCTCTGGTAGTGTCTTTCTCATTATCGTTGGTTGAATCTATCACTTGTGTATCTGCCATACAGTCCATCCTCCAAAAAACAAAACCGAATCAAGTCTAATGCTCATTATTCTTCATCAAAAATCGGATGCGTCTTTAATGTGCCAATAAAAAATGTTATGCAGGCCATAATAAGGAACAAAGCCGGAAGAGTTTTTAGCTGAGGATTTGCTTCCAAGACATAAAACAAAACAATGCCCCAAATAAAAAACAGTCCATTAGTAATTAATGCAATAATCCGCAAAATTCTGCTGGACAGCAACAGATTTAAAGTATTGACCGCCAACAAGACCAATAGCGGCAACATAGTTAAAAAATAAATCTGAGCGTTATGATTCCCACCAACTGCCAGAAAGGTTCTGGTTTTTACTCCTTCAACCTCAGTCAAATTTGTGATCAGAGCCAATATGACAAAAAAGACTCCAAGTGCATAAACCAATTTCGCTGATTTCTTAGATAACATCATCGAACCCTCTCTTCCCCTCAGAATTATCTCTGCTACTCTCAATGAACTCAGGCATGATAACTACTCAAGTTTATCAACAAAACCGTGCTCTGGCAATGAAATACCCTTTGCAGATATTACAACAGTTGTGATTACAATATAAGCGAATATTCTACGGTGCATAATATTAGAAGATGCGTTGAAGGCGCTTATCCCCGGTAAGGAACTTACTTGCGCCTTGATTACAGTCGTGATATAATTCTTTTTGCTGTCCACGGCCCTATGGTCAAGCGGCTAAGACGCCGCCCTCTCACGGCGGAATCAGGAGTTCGATCCTCCTTAGGGTCACCATTAAGTCTCGGTCTTAGGACCGGGACTTTATTCTTTGTAAGAGTCAATCCGGCGGCGATATATCTCCCAGCAAAGAATTGTGCCTGCCATAGCAACGTTAAGTGACTCTGTGTCTCCCAGCATGGGGACAGAGACCAAACGAGATGACTGTCTGGCAAGATCACTAATACCTGCTCCCTCATTGCCCAATAAGAGGGCTGTCCTGGCAGAAGGAGCAAGATCAATTCTTTGTATGGCCTGCCCGTCCATATCTGCTGCATATAGCGTATAATTTTGGGCAGACAACTCAACCAGCAAATCTTCAACAATCACGTTTGTCAGCAAAGGGATTCTAAAAGTAGCACCCATACTGGCGCGCAATGCCTTACCGTTATAGGGTTGACAACCTCCTACGGTAATCACTACAGCAGCGAAACCAAAGGCGTCCGCAGTCCTGATCAAGGTGCCGGTATTGCCGGGATCCTGCACATTCTCAAGGATCAGAATCGGAGCAGTCGC
>DUPE01000192.1 GCA_012838475.1 Clostridiaceae bacterium | reverse complement strand
GACGGACAACACTCGTGCTGTCTGTAATATATGAGCGATTGTGTAGCGAATGTGGGCAGATCGGCGTGATCACCATCATATCCAGGTCAGGATGAATAATAGGTCCGCCGCAAGAAAGTGAATACGCTGTAGACCCCGTTGGCGTCGCAACAATCAGACCATCACCCGGTACCGTTTCCACCCTGGCACCGTTGATAAACAATCTGATCTTTAGAATGCTGGAGGATACTCCGCGCGTTAAGATAACATCATTTAACGCCTCTGCTTTCGCGTAGCAATTGTGTACAGGATCAAAGCAGTCAGCCTGAAACATAACGCGTTGTTGAAGACGATAATTGCCGGAGAACAGATCATCTACTCTCTCATTAATCTCCGGAGGCATAATCTCCTGCAAGAATCCTACTGAACCAAGATTAACACCAACCCGGGGAACCTGTTCCAGCCCGGTCAGGCCAAGCGAGCTGAGAAAAGTGCCATCTCCACCCAGACTGATTACAAAGTCAACCCCGTCGGGAATTCCCCGTTGCAGATTAGCGTGCTTATACCCCGGCAACAAGTCTGCCGGCAAATATGAGGTGCCACCGCGAGCAGTAATGGCATCGATCAGTTGACCGGTCCACTTAAAACTCGGATCTCGTGTGAAGTTTGGATAAAGAGCAAAGCGCATCCTTACTCCCTTTTAATGTTATGCAGTGCCTCAACCTTACTAATAATTCCTTTTGCATCCAGTCCGGATTTGTTTAGCAAGCCGGAACGTTCCGCTTGTCCTGCCAGAGGATATAATATCCCCAGACTCTCACTGTCAAAACAAATCTCACTGCCAGCCAGTTGAGCAAGAATTCCTTCACCCCAGCCGGACTCTTTTATACCGTCTTCAATAAAAAGAAGACGATCATAATTATTAGCTATACACATAATAGCATGAATATTTGTCGGTTTCGCACTAATTACCGAAAAAATTCCAATATTTATACCCTTTTTGAATAAATAATCAGCAGCTTCCAAAGCGGGAAACACCATAGTACCCAGTGCGATAACAGCCATACTCTCCCCCCTACGCACTTCTCTGATTGCATAAGGATCCAGCTCAGTACCCTGTATAAAACCGGTTTCGACAAATTGGCGGGCATTCTCTTTAGGATAACGAATCAGAACAGGCCCCTCCATATTCTGAGACTGTCTCAGCAGTGTGCGCAGATCCGACTCAGTGGCCGGAGCAAAGATCTCCAGATTGGGGAGCGCCAAAGTAAGCGGCAAGTCAAAAATACCCTGATGGGTTTCGCCGTCACTGCCTACCGCTCCGGCTCTGTCAAGCGTAATAGTGACGGGAAGATTCTGCAAGCAAATGTCATGAATCAGCTGATCCATTCCGCGCTGAAAAAAGGTGCTATACAGCGCCACATACGGCCGCATTCCACCCATTGCCAGACCTGCTGCCAAAGTCAAGGCATGCTGCTCAGCAATACCGACATCAAAAAAGCGTTCAGGAAAGCGTGATTCAAATTCTAATAGTCCCGTTCCCGAGGTCATGGCTGCGGAAATAGCACAAATAAGCGGATTATCCTCTGCCATAGCTACTATCTCACTGCCAAACACCTGTGACCAGCTGGTTACATGGTTATCAGCGGTAGCATTATTCAGCCCCAGATCAATCTCAAAAGGTGCAACACCGTGATAGTCTGAAGGACTTGCCTCAGCGAAGGAATAGCCCTTTCCTTTTTGTGTAATCACATGCAGCAAAACAGGACCTTTAATTGATCTGGCAGAGCGAAGATATCTCTCCAGTTGACGGATATCATGGCCGTCAATCGGTCCATAGTATCTAAAGCCCAGACGTTCAAACATTGAGCTGTAACCGCGATAACTATGGATAATCTTTCTGCCCGCACTTTTAAACGCCTCGATAATTTTCACGATCGGTTTCCCTAATAACGGCACCCGATTAAACCTATCCAGCCAACGACTCTTTAAAGACAGGTATCTCGGCGTAACACGAAGATATTCCAGATGCCTCGACATCCCGCCAACTACCTGTTCAATCGACATTTGATTATCATTTAAGACAACGACAATGTTGTCATTCTCCTGGCAGATATCATTTATGGCCTCATAAGCCATGCCGCCGGATATGGCTCCATCGCCTATAACTGCGACTACTTCACCGGGCTCGCCTCTCAATTTACGCGCACGGGCTAAACCACTTGCTGCTGAGAGTGAAGTACTGCTGTGTCCTGTGTTGAAGCTGTCATATCCACTCTCTTCCGTCTTGGGGAATCCGGACAGTCCACCTTCCTGTCGCAGTTGCCGGAATTCCTCCGCGCGCCCGGTTAGGATTTTCCAGCTATAGCTCTGATGACCAACATCAAAGACTACGGAATCCCGGGGGATATCATAGGTCGATAAAAGAGCGATCGTCAACTCGACAACGCCAAGATTTGAGGAGAGATGTCCCCCGTTTTTGGCCGTATACTTGATAATGTACTGACGCAGGCGGGCAGCCAGCTCCACTTTCTCCTCCAGAGTTAAGCATGCAACCTCAGAGCCTACAGGCCATTTTTCTGAATCAATATCCACAACCATTCTATTTTACACGTCCGGGCAGGTAAACATTCAAGGACTCAAAAAAGTCCATATCCAGCCCTTCCCTTCTCAGCTTCCCAATTATTTCCGACACTTCCTCTGTCTTTTGCCTGATAAGTGTTCTCGTCGTCTCCGTGCCAAAGACCGTCACATATGTGCTCTTACCATCGCGCGCATCTTTACCGATCGACTTACCCAATACCTCTTCCACTGAAGTAATATCCAGCATATCGTCAGTCATCTGGAAAATCTGCCCCAAAGCAAGACCAAGCGTACGCCAAAGAGCCAAAACTTCCCTTTCTGCGCCTCCCAGACCGGCACCCGCTGATACCGCAGCAGACAAAAGCTCACCGGTCTTCTTTTGTTGCAATTTAATCAATTGAGAGGGCGTAATCTCCTCTTGCATATAAAGCAAGTCAAGACATTGCCCGGCAATCATTCCTTGTCCTCCGGCAGATTTTGCAATTGTCAACGCAGCCTGTATTTGTCTATCTCTTGTTGAAGGCGATAGGTCGAGGCTTTGCAGCATTATTTCAAAGGCGGTGTTGAGCAGCAGATCTCCTGCCAGTATAGCGGTAGCCTCATCGAACTGTCTGTGACAAGAAGGCCTGCCACGTCTCAAGTCGTCATCATCCATGGCGGGCAGATCGTCATGAATCAGTGAGTACGTATGAATCATCTCCAGCGCCGAGGCATACGGTCTGTAGACAGACTCCTCCACCTGATAAAGCAAAGCCGTTTGAATCAGCATGATCGGCCGAATACGCTTACCGCCGCTAAGGAGGCTGTAGCGCGCGGCTTTCGTAGCTGAGCCGCCTTCCTCAAGAGACAGATCAGGCAGATAGTATTCCAACCAGTCTTCGATGGCATCTGCCTGCGCAGTTAGCAATACTTCGAAATCAGATTTATTCATGCAAAAATTCAACTGCTTCTTCTTCAGGCTTTCCCGCAGCATTTACCTGCAGCTTGCTAATCTCTTCTTCCATGGCAGCAAGCTTTAGCTCGCAGATTTTCGACAACGCCATACCTTCCTTGAAAAGATCCAAAGATTCTTCTAAGGAAGCTTCGCCTTTCTCAAGCAGATTGACAATCTCCTCTAAACGCTTGACAGCGTCTTCGTAACTCAATTCGTCCATTTTCTCATCTTTGGCACTCATATCCTCATCCTCATATCTCGTAAAAATATTTATCTCACTATATCCATTTCCCCGTTGTAGTTCTTGGCAGAAGGCAAATGGACCTTTACCCTAATATCTTAGCTCAAATCTTTTGGTACAAGTGATTTTGTTACTCCGGAATTTCAGCGGTGGCGGGCAAGAGCTCCGTTACTTTAGCACCCGCTTCGCCGTCCGCCAAATGAATTTTGACACTCATGTCCAGCTCAAGTTGGCGGATTGAGCTGACTGTCACGGCTTTGTCTGCCAGACTGATCCTGGCATAGCCTCTCTTAATTACAGCTTGAGGATTAAAGGCCTCGAGCTTTATACTCAGTTTGTCCAAAGTGGTCGTACTTTCTTTGTATTCTTGTACAAACCCTGCAATAAGTCTATTCTGCAAGCTTGTCACCTCTGCTCCGCAAATCTGAAAATAATTGGTAAAGGCCAGATCATATCTTTGCCGCAGCTTGTCGAAATGATTCATTACATTGACTTGCTGTACTATAAAGTGATTTCTCAAACGGATATTGAGTAAATCCAGTTTTTGCACTTTGTCATAGATTAAGGAAGCAGGCTGCTTCATAACCTGTCTATTGCGCAAATTATTCAGCCTGGTTCTGGCCAGAGAAAGACTGTGCGTCAAATATGTCAGCATCTTGCCCTGATACGCATTCAGTTGCTTATAAAGATCCGCTTTTTGCGGCAAAACCAGCTCAGCAGCTGCGGAAGGGGTGGGGGCTCTCAGGTCTGCCACAAAATCACAGATTGTATAATCAGTTTCATGACCGACTGCAGAGATGACCGGAATCTCAGAAGCAACCACAGCCATAGCCACCTCCTCACTGTTAAAGGACATTAAATCCTCCAGTGAGCCGCCGCCGCGACAAATAATTAAAACATCACAGTCAGCCTGTTTATTAGCCATCTCTAAGGCAGTAACTATGTCAGGAATTGAGTTCGGACCCTGTACAGCTACAGGATAAATCCTCAACTTAAAACCGGGATGCCTGCGTCGCAATATGTGAACAATATCTCTAATGACTGCACCTTCTGGAGACGTGATAACTCCGATTCGCCCCGGTAGAAATGGCAAGGTCTTTTTTCTCTCCTCAGCAAACAGACCTTGCTTTTGCAGGCGGTCTCGGAGCTCGACAAACTTGGCGTATATTAACCCCTCCCCTGCCTGCTCCATCGTTTTAACTATCATCTGGAAACGGCCGCCGGCCTCATATATGTTGGCATTGCCGGTGATGATAACATGTTGTCCGTCTTCGGGTTTTAAGCTCATACCGGCCATAGCACCACGGAAAAAAACACAACTGATTTGCGCCTTGCTATCTTTAAGAGTGAAGTAATAATGTCCGGAAGAATATACCTTCCCTCCGGAGATTTCTCCTTCGACCGTCAGAGAACTCAGTACTGGATCAGCAGCTAAGAGACGGGCTGCATACTGATTAACTTGACTAACACTCAATATCCGCATTGTTAACTGACCCCTGCACTTCCTCTTCCGGCGCAGGTTCCTCTTCCGGTGCAAGCTCCTCTTCTGGAATAAGCTCGTCTACCGGAATAAGCTCCTTTTTATGCTTGGATAAATTCCCCTCGCGTTCCAGATTGCCCAGCACCGCATTAATATAAGAACGCGACTTTTCATCGCTGTATTTACCTGCCAATAAGACTGCTTCAGAGATTGAAACTGAGGTAGGTACATCCTCCAGATATTTCATTTCAAAGAGAGCCAGTCGCAAGATCGTTAAGTCGACACGCGGAACCCGGGCAATAGCCCAGCCAATCAGAAGGGGACCTATCTCTGCGTCTAACTCTTCTTTATGCTTTAATACGCCGGTGACAACTAGATCAAAAAAATCGGTATCCGTTCGGGATAGCCGCCGCTCTTTGAAAAACAACTCCCTTTGCAGAGCATAATCCTCAGTCTGAATTTCCAGACTGTATAAGAACATGAACGCTCTTTCGCGTGCTAATTTACGACTCAAGCCGGGACACTCCTTCTAGGTGCTTAGCGAAACTTACCAGGTGGAAACAATCTGTCAAATAAAGATCTTATCGCATCTGGCTGACTAAAGTATTTCGCTCCGACATAATACCCTATTGCGCCCAGAATGAGGATAAAAAACATCTTAAAAAAGCCAAAGGTAACCCATAGCAACCCTATACTGAGCCCAATAACTGCTCCCGTAAACCCGGATCCGCGCCGGGACATACCCTCTCTCAAAGTCTGCCAAATCTGCTTGGGTGCCATATCTTTGTCCTCAGCGTTCTACTCGGGCTGTGATCGCTTCGACACGATTAACTTTGACTTGCACATCGGATACTTCGATACCGGTGTACTTTTCCACATCTTTTTTTACTCTCTCCTGCAGTCTTGACATCATCAAAGGCAATTCCACGTCAGAATAAGTCATGACATTCATCGAGATCGCAATTTTGTCCCCTTTGTAGGGAGACACCCAGGCTTTAGCGGATTTTACACCGGACTGTGAAGCCTTGGCAGCGTTAAGGGCAATATTTTCAATTGCGTCGACTCCTATGTCGATCGTGCCGATCTCATTTGCCCTCACTCTCTGCCTGCGCATCCTGCTTGTCAGGATAGTCACAACCATAGTCGCTAGAGATACTAGTGCCATGACCAGGCAGACTATCATAATGATAGTCCTATAAGGCTGTTTTTGCGCCACATCGATGATAGTCTCGATCATTCCCTTCAGGATAACCTCGCTGGACATCATCAGGAGAAGGACAATAAATATAACTGCCAGAATAAAAGAGAAGGCAATAATAAAAAAACGGTTTACTCTATTCATCCTCTGCTTGTTCTCCTATCTCATATAGTTCAGATTCAATGGCAACAACTCCCATAACATGAACATTAACGGCTTCAACATTTAGTCCGGTATAGAGCTCAACATCTTCTTTGACATGTTCCTGGATAGACCAGGCAACATCAGGCATGACATAACCAAATTCGATGATCGGATACACCGTGATTGCTACTGCATCAGAGCTGTCGCTGCGGAAGGATACTCTAACTCCTTTACCTTCATGGTTTACTCCGATTGATTCCTTAATAGTGACTATCGTTCCCGGGTCAAGACTGGCAACACCCTCTGTCGCCAGCGTCGCTTCTGCGGCGTACTGAGCCACGAAACCCTGAGACATCGTGCGCTCACCCTTGATTGAAAAACGACTTGACTCCTCTGCCATAAATTATGCGCGTTCCATATACTCGCCGGTTCTGGTATCTATCCGAATGATATCGCCCTGATTGATAAACAAAGGCACCTTTATGGTTGCACCGGTTTCCACCGTAGCGTTTTTTGTTGCTGTAGTAGCAGTGTCACCTCGTACCGCAGGCTCACAATCGGTGACCTCCAGCTCAACAAAAGTTGGCGGCTCAATATCCAAAATCTCACTGCCCCAGAAAACCACCCGGCAAACCATGCCTTCTTTGAGAAAGTCTAATTTATCGCCTAACATCTCTTTAGAGATCGGCATCTGCTCATAGGACTCCGTATCCATAAAATAATAGAGCTCTCCATCTGCATATAAATATGACATATCTCTGCGATTTAACTGAGCTTGCTCAAATTTCTCGGAGGGATTAAAGCTTTTTTGCACGACACTTCCCGTCCTCAAATTTTTATATGTGGTGCGCACAAAGGCAGAGCCCTTCCCTGGCTTCACATGCTGAAATTCTACAACCTGGTAGATCTGATCATCCATTACAAATATCACGCCATTGCGGAAATCGCCTGCACTTATCATAAATAACCTCCAAAACGCCTTCAAAGCGTCTATTCATATAACTGATATTCTATTCTATATCTATTCACTCCGCAAACAAAGCAGACTAAATGCCAATCATACTCCAGAGGTGAATTTTTTCTAATCATATATCCAGCGGAATAAATATGCACAGCATCTTCATACGTTTATACAAATTGAACAAATAACTGTTATATAAATTTGTTCACCTTGTCGCCTCTGGGATACTCCGTTTTAATGAGCATGACTCAAATGCTAAGTTTTCAGCATTTAAAGTACCTGATTAG
>DUPE01000214.1 GCA_012838475.1 Clostridiaceae bacterium | reverse complement strand
GCCCTGACATTGCCATAGAGCACTTTAGTTGCGCGTGGGCTATACTATCGACAGGAATATATGGAATTATGATTCAAAAGCCCAGACTTAAAGCCTTGATTATTGTATTGGGGATTGCCCTGCTTTTGCTTGGCATTGCCTTGATATTGCAGTGGGTGTCCTTAGGCAATCCTGATCTGGCCGAGTCCTACGCTACAAAGGTGTTGCCCATATTAACGGGGACAGGTATTATACTTTGGTCCTGGATTCCCACTTCAATAACGGAAATATTGGTCGTTCTGGGCACGGTGACTCTGCTTATTTTGTTTGTAATCTGGCTGGTGCGCCTGATTCGTTATCAGGAATGGCGCGGACTAAGGTCTTTGCGTCTTCTCATAATTGTTGGTACATGCTTTTCCTTCCTGGCAACGAATTATATTTTGCTCTATGCGATTAACTTCCAACGTCCGCCTTTGGCTCAAAGTCTTGAGCTGGATGTCAAGGCGCGCAGTCAGGAAGAGCTGGCAGCAGTTACTAATTGGCTTGCTGCTGAAGCAGCTATCTTGCGGCAGGACTTGCCGGAAGATGAGAATGGTGTCTTTACCTTCGGGGAAGGCGGATATAAAGAAGTTTTGCGAAATGCCTATTTGGCTTATGAAAACAGTTCAGCTGCTTATCCCGTAATCGGATATGGTTTAAGAGTTACTCCGAAACCGGTGAATTTGTCTTCGTATTGGTCTTATACGGGCATTACCGGCATGTACATGCCTCTTCTGGCTGAAGCGAACGTCAATATTGACCAGCCGGACCATTCTATCCCTTTTTCTGCACTGCACGAGATCGCTCATGTCAAAGGGATTGCTCCTGAGGATGAGGCTAATTTCATCGCCTTTCTGACGGGTCTGGAGCATCCTGATCCCGCTTTCCGCTATTCCGTCTTGCTTACGACCTGGATTTACGCCTCCAATGAGCTGGGGAACAGAGAGCATGACAAGGCTTGCTTGAGATTGGAGCCTAGTCCGGGTATGCGTAGAGATCTTAATGCGAATGCGCTTTATTGGAGTCAGCATCGTGGCTGGTTGCAAGAAGTGTCTTCAACTATCAATGACTCTATGTTGAAGGCGAATAGGCAGGAGGACGGCGTCAAAAGCTATGGGCGCATGATTGATCTGGTGCTGGCCTGGTATGCCAAGGAGCAGCCGGCTCGAGGTGATTCTGAGTGAAGGGTACACTGGAGCTTATCAACCATGCTGAACACGCTGTCTGTGCCCAGATTATTCGTTTGTTTTTCGGCAATTGCAGCCAAATGGGGGATGTTCTGTTTTTCCCCTTAAGTTCTGAGCAAATTGCCCGCTCACCTGCAGGGGTCAGTATTTCTGTTAGAACTGATGTTGTGATTGACTCTGACGAGCTTACCGGTCTTAGACATGTGCAGGCGTTTTCTTCGGCACAGCTGGAGAGCATGGTCAGTATAGAAATCGTCTTACGTGCTGATCGCCTTCATAGATTTAGCTGCCAGACAAATTTGCCTGACTTTAGACGTAATCTCAAAAGAGTGCTGTATCTTGCTCTCAGCAACTGGACGGGGATTAGTTTCCCTTGGGGCTCTCTGACCGGGTTAGACCTACCCAGATCTGCGCGGAACTGTTGGAGCGGTGTGGCAGGGAAGAGGCTATTGGAGCTTTGCGAGCAGATTGGGGATTGTCAGAAGAAAAGGCAAAGCTAGGGGTAGAAGTCGGTGCTGCAGAACAAGAAATTATCTCACGCTATGATGCAGACAAAGATTATGTTGTTTACTGTGGACTGCCCTGTTGTCCCACGCGCTGCAGCTATTGCAGCTTTACTACTCGTGACGCGGCTCGCTATGCGGATAAGCTTGAGCTTTATGTAGATACAATGTTGGAGGAGGCTGGGCAGTTCTTTGACGGTTGGCACAATAAGGCTGCTGCGATTTATTTTGGCGGCGGTACGCCCACCAGCCTGCCGGCAGATCTGTTTGCCCGCTATATCAAGGGGTTGCTGGAGTTGATACCGCATGATACTGATACTGAACTGACGATGGAAGCCGGACGCCCGGACACTTTGGACAAAGAAAATTTGAATCTTATTAAAGATGCGGGCTTTGGCAGGCTGTGTATCAATCCGCAGACAATGCATGATGCCAGCTTATGTGCTATTGGCCGCAATCATACGGTGGCTGACACTATAACTGCTTTTGAACTGGCTAGAGAGACTTCTGATTTTGTTATTAACATGGATCTCATCTATGGTTTGCCCGGAGAGGCTGCAGGTGATTTTCTTGCTTCGCTGGATGCTGTTTTGTATCTGGGACCGGAAAACATTACCTTGCACAGTCTGGCACTAAAACAGTCAGCCAGGCTGATGGAAGAGATGTCAGAGCACGACCTGAAGACATATCTGGGGGAGATACATCCGGATATTGGCCTGGAAAGAGAGCTGGCCGAGGGCTATAAGCGTCTTCGACTTAATGAATATTTGCCTTACTATCTTTACAAGCAAAAGCGCAGCCGGGGTGCTTTAGAGAATATAGGTTTCAGCAAACTCGGCTGTGAATCTATATATAACGTTCTGATGATGAGTGACCGCTTTACGGTGATAGGTCTGGGCAGTGGGGCTGCCTCCAAGTTCATAGGTCCGTCAGGTGTGGTGAGGCAGCATAACAGCAAGGATCTGGCGGACTACATAAACAGAGTATCCGAATTTGTTAATAGAAAAATTGAGCTACAATCTATCTGATTTTATGGACCTCCTGTAGATATTGTTTACCGAACCCTTATTTTTAAGGCTTCTATATAGATTTGTGTTATCTATTGTACTGTTGTCCCTGCGGATATCGATCCGCAGTATGTCTGAAGAAAACAGTATCATACGAGATTATTTCATTTAAGATATCATCCTCGATGGGCATTCCCTTATTTACAAAACCTATCATTGCTCCGTCATATCCTGCGGGCACGCGAATAGCTGTTTCTAAAGTTAAGAAATAATAATTGTCAATCCATTCATCGCTGATGTCAGTTTCCTTGATGATACAGTCATGCCAGAGCCCACCAAGATAATTCACCGAGTATGAGAAATCGGTAATATTTATGTCACTTCCTGAATCCTTGAATAGCTCATGGTCATAATAATCATAAAAATTCCAGTTAACCTCAACACCATAAGCGTTGACATTTTCATCAGAGAATTCGCAAAGAAATTCTGTTACAATCCACTCATATCCTTCCAGCGGCTCATAACCGATTACTTCATCAGTAGTATAGTTATCCGTTATATAAATTGTTCCAATCGTTTGATAGTCATTATTGTCATGGCAAATTGTAGCAATAGAAACGGAATTGTCTATGTAGACCGGCGTTTCATAAAGATTATAGAATACGAAGCTTGGCATAAGGGGTTCGCCATCAATCTCACCGCATAAGGTGCAAGTTTTACCGGACTGATAATTGGCCTCTATCCAGTTATGATCTCCATATTCTTGGTTTTGCTCGTTGCAAATAATACAATATCCTGTGTTTAGACAGTCACCATCAGCCCATGTATGACCTGACGGTTCTCCTTCAGTAGCTCCGCAAAGCTCACAGGTTTTCGGCAGCTCACAAGTTGCTTCCAGCCATTGGTGATCAATTGTCTTTCCTCTAGTCTCACCACAAACTGAACATGTCCTTGGATGCTGACAACTGGCATCTTTCCATTTGTGACCGAGAGCATATCCTTGTGTTTCACCGCATCGGGTGCATTCCTCAGGATAATTACAATCCGCCGCAGCAAAAGTGTGATTACCAAAGACGCATGTAAAGAAATAGAGTGCACCTGCTGCCGCGACCGCCAGTACAAGTACAGCCACAATAATTAATATTATAATCAGGTTGCGTTTTTTCTTGTTTTTTGGCGGTGGAGCACCTACGTAACCTGGTTGAGGGATTTGACCTGGAGGGGCATATTGCGGTGGCTGACCCGATCCCATTAGTGGCTGTTGTCCCGGTTGACCGGGCTGGCTCTGCTGAGTTGGAGACACATATTGCGGTGGTTGGCCGGATCCCATTGGTGGTTGTCCCGGTTGACCGGGCTGACCGGGTTGGCCTGTAGGAGCGTATGGCGGTAGCTGACCCGATCCCATTGGTGGCTGTTGTCCCGGTTGACCGGGCTGGCCGGGTTGGCCTGTAGGAGCGTATGGCGG
>DUPE01000132.1 GCA_012838475.1 Clostridiaceae bacterium | reverse complement strand
TTCTCTGGTTATTACTAACTGATAGTGAGGTTCGATGCCGCCAATCTCCAGGAGCACATCTTCAATCTGAGATGGAAAGACATTTACACCTCTGATTATAATCATATCGTCTGAACGGCCCATAACTCTTCCCATCCTCACATGAGTTCTGCCACATGGACACTGCCCATAGTTTAGGACAGTCAAGTCTCTGGTCCTATACCTGAGCAGCGGTATTCCTTCCTTACTAATGCTGGAGAATATCAGTTCACCGGTGCTGCCGTATGGCAGTGGTTCCAAAGTAACAGGATCTACAACCTCAGGGAAGAAGTGGTCTTCCCACACATGCATTCCGTCTTTGCAAGAACACTCCGAGGCGACTCCGGGCCCACATATTTCAGATAAACCATAGATGTTGTGGGCGCTTATATTCAGCTTTTTTTCAATTTCGATTCTCATATTCTCTGACCAGGGTTCAGCACCGAATAACCCGGATTTGAGTTTCAATTCTTCAGGAGATATTCCTGCATCCTTTATTGCATCTGCAAGATATAAAGCATATGAAGGCGTACAGGCAAGTAAGGTGGTATGAAAATCCTTCATCAGCATTACCTGTCTGTCCGTATTGCCCGATGAAATTGGAATTGTTGATGCCCCAAGATGCTCTGCCCCGTAGTGGAGCCCCAGTCCTCCCGTGAACAGACCGTATCCATAAGCAATTTGTATCACTGAGTGGGGAGTGCCTCCCGCAGCCACCAGGGAGCGCGCGCAGACCTCTGACCAATTGTTTATGTCTTTTCTTGTATAGCCTACAACTGTTGGCTTACCGGTTGTGCCTGATGAAGCATGCAGTCTGACTATTTCATTTATGTCTGTCGCAAACAGGCCATAAGGGTAATTGTCTCTCATGTCCTGCTTGGTAGTGAATGGAAGCTTAGGCAAGTCTTCTATGCCCTTGATATCCTCCGGATATAGGTCTAATTCCTGGAATTTATTTCTAT
This sequence comes from Clostridiaceae bacterium, assembly GCA_012838475.1. GTDB lineage: Bacteria > Bacillota > Clostridia > Saccharofermentanales > DTU023 > UBA1046. Next base: position 7,443 of record DUPE01000132.1, on the reverse strand, counting down.
AGAAGGGCACATTGTGGTAGACCCTTCTAATCATAGATTTTAGTCTTTCATTTTGAATATTTGCGAGCTCTTCTCTTGGCATGGTTTCGATTATTTTATTCCAATACATTTTTCCACCTCGTAGCAAAAACTGAAGATATTAGCCCATTATACCTATATGAGAGAAGGAAAATCATCTTGTGTCATAAGAACTTTCTTTTTTCATTAATATGCCCAATCATAAATACCAGTGCTGAACAACAGATAAATTTTGCAGTTTTAGATATAAAGTTGATGAAGCAGAGGAGCGTGGAATTTATCTAATGATCAGCCTTCGCGCTTAAACCTTATTTCTTCCGGAAGCGGCTAAACTGACTCGTCCAGGGCAGGAGGAAATGGATATATGAATCTGAGAAGTGTGGAATTTATCTAATGATCAGCCTTCGCGCTTAAACCTCATTTCCTCCGGAAGCGGCTAAACTGACTCGTCCAGGGCAGGAGGAAATGGATATATGAATCTAAGAAGTGTGGAATTTGCCTAATGATCAGCCTTTGTGCTTAAACCGAATTTCCCCCGGATGCGGTTGAGCTGCCTTGTCCAAGGCAGGAGGAAATGGATATATGAATCTGAGAAGTGTGGAATTTATCTAATGATCAGCCTTCGCGCTTAAACCGAATTTCTCCCGGATGCGGTTGAGCTGCCTTGTCCAAGGCAGGAGGAAATGGATATATGAATCTGAGAAGTGTGGAATTTGCCTAATGATCAGCCTTTGTGCTTAAATCGAATTTCCCCCGGATGCGGTTGAGCTGCCTTGTCCAAGGCAGGAGGATAGGAAGTAGAAAAACTACTGTTGCCGTTGCCAGAATTATGCTGAAGATAAAACCCTGCCCATATATTATGAGCGCGCCCTCCCAGGTGACGGGGCGCAGAAAACCGATCACGTGCCAGGTGTCAAGAATGATTCCATAGAGAATGGCAGCTATGGCGCCATAAATATAAATGAAAACAGGGCGTCTGAATACCCCTCGCTCCTGTAATACACCGGCGATATATCCCACTAGACCGAAAGCATACATCTGCCAAGGAGTCCAGGGGCCTTGGCCGAAAAAAATATTAGATGCCAGAGCTGTTAAGGCTCCCGTCATAAAGCCGCTTTCCGGGCCGAAGGAGATCGCCGTGATAATGATTATTGCCAGAACCGGTTTGAAGTTGGGAGCAGCAGCAAAGATTATTCGCCCTGCTGTCGCCAGAGTTGCCATTACTACAATAGGGAGCAGGTTGCGGACCTTTAGACCTTTTCGCTCGAAACTGACGAAGAAAGGAATCAATGACAAGACTACTGCCAGGAAAGATAATAATGCAGTTTGTTCAATCTGGAAATATGCCAGCAATAATAGAGTTAGAGGCAAAAACAATAAAGAGAAGATCGCCGGCAGATGCCTGCGCAGCGAACTGCGATAAGTGTTTTCTTCCGTTTGTCTTTTCATCTTTCTATGCACATTCCATCTGTATGTAAATTCACGGGCTTTGTTTACCGCCAGAGTTCTCCCCTTCTAATCTGCTTGCGGATTCATGCGCGACAAGAGCTGGTCTTCTGTTACTATGCGTGGAAGAATCCCGCGGGTCAAGCGGTGAGCGGTAGTAGTGAAATAGGCATTGCCGGCAAAAAACTCGTTTGTTTCAGCGGTGCCCTCGATGTGGCCGTCAAAAAGCATAGAACAGCGGTCAGCCAGAAGGGAGATAAAATCCAGATCGTGAGTGATAAGCACCATAGTCATGCCACTTTGCTTAAGCTCATTCAGGATGGCTGCTACTTCTCGTCTGGCTACCGGATCCAGTCCCTTGACCGGTTCGTCCAGCAACAGTAGATCCGGCTTTGTCAACAGCGCCTTCGCCAAGGCAGTTTTTTGCATTTCACCGCCAGAGAGATCATAGGGATGGCGTTGGGTGAGATGGGTCAATTTGAAGCGCTCCATAATTTCATCTATGCGAGAGTCGTCGTAAGCGAAACGTTTCTGGAACTCCGTAAGTTCGGCTCTGACGCTGTCCTGGGAGAAGACAGCCATAGGGTTTTGGCTTAGCATGGCTACCTGCTGATCGTCCGGTCTGGTGATTTTGCCCCGTAAGGCCGGCAGGCTGCGGCTGAGGATATACATCAAAGTGCTTTTCCCAGAGCCATTGCCACCCAAAAGAGCGTGCAATTCACCTTGGTTGATAGTCAGGGAAGCACCTCTGAGTACAAAGGGTGCGTTTTTTTCATAACGAAACCAGATATCTTTGACCGTCAAAACAGGATCAGATTGGCTGAGTTGCTTGTTGTTTAAGGTTGATCCATCTGTAATGTCAGAAGATCTGACTGACATCCTGACGGGCTTTGAGAAAGTGCCGGCTGTTTCTGCAGTGCTTGGGACCGCCCTGCTAGATCCTGCTGAGAACTCTGTAGCAGTATTGGCTGCATTACCTGTGGTGTCTGAAACCTTGGCTGACTCGTCTGCAGGATCAAAAGTGTTGGTCAGTGACCGGGAGGCAGGGCCTGAATTTTGAAATGCTTCCATTCCGTCTTGTAAGAATTGCCTGCCATCTCGCACAGTCAGGGGCAGGTTTTGATCTGCTGTAAGTGCAGGATAAGAGGTGGCGGCTGCTCGTTTCGAGTAAGCAGCCGCCATTCTGGCAGAAAGTGGCAAGGATACTTTGAATTCAGCATCCGTTTCCAGTAAGTGAGAGACATATCTGCCGGCTGTGCCGTCAAAATAGACAGAGCCTTTATCAAGCATGAGAACTCTGTCTGCCAGTGGCAAAACATCATCGATAATATGCTCAGAAATTACAATTGTAGTACCGGTCTCATCATGAACTCTTCCCAGCATGGAGAGAAATCGTTTGCGGGAAATGGGATCCAGTTGCGCCATTGGCTCGTCCAGCAAAAGTAGATCCGGCTGCATGACAAGGCTGGAAGCGAGGTTTAGAATCTGCTTCTCCCCGCCGGATAGCTCTGTCACTTTGCTGTCCATCCAGTCGCTAATACCGAAAAAAGTAGAGGTTTCCGCCAGACGGCGCTCAATTTCTCTATTAGAAAGACCCTGATTCTCCAGGCCAAAAGCAAGTTCATGCCAGACGCTGTCGAGGATAATCTGATTATCCGGATTTTGTTGCACAAAGCCGATTTGTACAGCTCGTTCCGTATCTGCAAAGACTGTGTCGGCTTCGCCGTAGATGGTTCTTTCGCCGGATAATTCGCCGGCCGGAGTGAGGGCAGGGGAGAGCAGATGCAAAAGGGTAGTCTTACCGCTGCCCGAAGCACCGGTCATAAGTGTCATACTGCCTCGCTTGAAGCTCAGTGATATGGTGTTAAGCGCTTTCGTCTCAGTGTCCGGATAGGCAAAGGAGACTCTTTTGAGCTCTGCGGCGACCGCAGGATCATATGCCTGTGGCGTGAGATCTCCCGGTGCTTCCTGTAAAACTTTACCGGGTTGCTCTGCCACGGCAAAGTTATTTGATTCTTTTGTCTGCGGGGTTCCGGCTTGAGGATCTATGAGATCAGGACTGCTCAAATCAGGAGTGGATAGCCCCCTTTGTGATTGCCCTGTTTCTGATTCTCTGTACAGGACTCGGGTCGGCTCTACGCTGGAATGACGCATTATAGTCTTTTCCTTTCCCTTTTCGTGATTAGTTTTTGCTGTCATGCCCGGCAGCAGGCCGTAGTTTTGTCTGCCGGAGAATTGTCCTTCGCTCCTCAAAATTTTGCGTCTTGCCCTTATTTCTGACAATTCCAGATAGAAGGGAAATAATAGATAAAGGAAATACAGCGCCAGCAGCAAAATACGCCAGGACAAAGGCGGTACGTCTGCAGGCAACATCAAATAGGGATAATAATAGAAAGAGTGTGCGCCACTGATAAAGCCGATTAGTTGAATGAAAATCATTGCGAGCAAAAAGACGATACCGGCGGCGTCAAAGTCACTGAATCTATCTCTCTTATATGTCTTCCGGCGTGAAGAGGGATAACCTTTGGCACGCATGGCGATACTGGTTTCCATTGCGTTCTCCATGCTCCAGCTCATCAGAACAGAAGACATGCGCACAAAGAAGGAAATTTTCTCTTTGCGAGGAAGTTTCTCCTCGCCCAAGAGGGCCTTTTGATTCAAGTTAACCGTCTGACCGTGTTTTACGGTATCAGGAACATAGCGCAGTACCATGCCCAGCATCAGGGTAGTGACGGGGAAGCGATCACCGCCGGCGGCAAGCAACTGATCTGAGGTGGCGACCTCCTGATAGGCGCGAAACCAGAGCAAGATGGTTATCAGCATCAGACCGGCAAAAAAACCGTAGGTTATGCTCTCCCAGGTGACGGGGCGGTTGCCCAGATAAAAAATAACAGATAGTCCGTTGCCGCTTGATAGCGCATTTGCCACCACGACGAGTATAAGCATGGGAATAAAATAACGTAGAGATCGTAGCGTTTTGCCGGCTCCCTGCAAATAAATATTCAATAGCAGTGCTGCCGTAAAGGAGACGAGCAGATAAGCAGGATTTAAGGTCAGCATGGCAAATAGCACAGCAGAGAAAAAATACAAGAGCAGCAAGGAGGGGTGTATTGCCCGCAAATTGATGAATTTTGTTTCCTTAGCTGTCATTTATTTCTCCCATCCAGTTTCCGCATTCCGCAGATTAAGCTGTGAACTTGTCTTCCGTCCAGTTTTCCCGTACTGCAGACTTAGGCCGCGAACTTGTCTCCCGTCTAATTTTCCTGTACTGCAGACCTAAGTTGCGAATTTATCTACCGTGCCTGGTTATCCAGCCTGAATAATTAAGCCGCGAACCATATACTATTCGACTATCGCGGGGACATGTCAGGACGCCCCGTGCCAACACTGATTGAGCCTGCTCAGCTTTGCCAATTCCATGGTCTTTTAGGCTCCCCCGAATGTCTACGAACGGGCTATATGCCTAATATGGCGATCCCGGCACATCACCGGATTTCACCGTATAATGGAAAGCAATGACATCGCCGTCAGATAATTCGTATCTGGAGGCAGAAGTCTGCGGGAACTTACTGTTTACTGAGTAAATCCAGCCTCCCGCTCCTTTTCCGGCAGCTCCCTGCTGTATCCCTTGTATGCCTACTATATATATAGATCCTGCGGAGTTACTGGCATTGATTACCAGACCGCTTTTCTTCAAGGCATCATAGACCGAGCTGCCCTTATCCAAAGTGATAGATTTATTCGATACAATGTTGCCGTTGGGCTCATAGGCCGCAGATCCAGGGACATCGGCATTTACGGCATTAACACAGTTTACAGATAGCGACACCGTTATAGTTTTACTTTCCGTGGGCTTCGGTGCAGCGGTTGCTGAAGTGGTACTTGCCGCAGCCTTGGTAGCAGCTTGGGTCTTTGTGGCAACTTGAGCCTTTGTGGTAACTTGGGCCTTTGAGGTTGAGGCTGCCTTAGTGCTTGTCGAAGTTTCCTTTTCCGTAGTTGGTGCCTGTACGTCAGTTTGAGTCGTCATTTGTCCTGCCTGGGTTGTTTCACCGGTAGTAGTCGTCTCTCGCTGAATGCCTAATGTAGTATCGTTTCCGCCTATAGTCGTAGCGTTCTCTAATGCATCCGATTGTTCTTGTATTTCCTCTTCCAGAGACATTGTTGTATCAGGTGGATCATTTTGCTCAGAACTCTCGCCAATTGTTGGTGACTCACAGCCACTTGTTACAACCATAATAAAGAACAGCACTAAGGTGAAAACAAGCGACTGAAGTATTGTTCTCTTATACGTATTTTTGTTTTTCGTATTAGAGCATTTCATCTGTTAAGCTCCTTCAATGTATGATCACTTCAGCTTCAGCTATTTATAAGCTTTCGCTTGAGGATGAACACCATTGCAGAGGCAGCTAACAATAATATGCCAGGCATATATTGCGGAGCAAGGTCTTCACCTGTTGCGGGTATATTCCCCTTATCGTCTTCTTTACCATCTTCATCTGCTGGCTGCTCATCTTCGATTTGTGCCAATTTGACGGCAAAGAAGGTTAGTGAGTCGTTGCTATAATACAGAGTTCCATCTGAAGAAACTGACAAGGAAGCCATACACCAGTTTTGCTGATCTTTGGCAGGAGTATACACGGTATGAACGATATCCTCACTCGGGGTCAATCCGTAGATGCCCCCCGGCTCGGCATTTATTGTGAAATAGACGAATATCTTACCTGACTTGTCCTTGATTACCAACGGCGTGGATTGAATGTTCCCTTCAACCACGTAGCTTTTCTCAATCGTCATTTTGTTTGCATTAATGATGGTGAGAGTATTCAGACCAGCAACATATACTTTGCCGTCCTTAATCGTTGGAGAAGCGGTACTGCTGTCTGCAAACTTGACTCTTTTAAGTGCTCCTAAGCTGCCATTGCTGCCTACATTAAGTCTATTTAGTGTGCCATCTTGCTGTGAAATGAAGAAAATTAGATTGCCGGAGGCGGCCATATTGGTGCGAATGGCTGGTGCCTGCCCGTCGCTGTGAACCGGTAAGGTCATTTTGTCAAGGATTGCTCCGGTCTCAGGATTAAATGATGTTATTTCACCCAGATCATTTCCGATGATTAATGCTCCGTTAATTAGCACGCCGCCTCCCCAATAGAAGCCTGTTTGGTCTGAGATGTATTCCCATTTCGTGCTGCCATCATTCAGGTTAAGAGCGCGAAAAGCACCTCCAAATGAACGTGGAGCCCAACCTACTGTACAGAGGCCTTGATAAACAACGCCATCCACAATTTTTAATGAAGACAGTGATTGCATTTCATCTTCAGTATTGGGCTTGTCTGCAAGCCAGACAGTTTTCAGATTGTCTGCTGTAAGAGCTTGAACTTTACCCTCTTTAATGGGTACTACTATCAGGCCATCCGCGTATGCGATTCTCGAAGTCGAGTCGATTGCTGCATCCAGTTTGGCTTGTCTATTAACCGTACCGTCACGGTTTAGTTTATAAAGAGTGTCGGAGAAAACAACATAAATCCAGCTGCCAACCTGAATAGGATCGGAAAAGAAATCTGTCCAACCACCGCTCTTTTGCATTGTGAATACTTCTTTAGCCTTGAATCCTTCAAGATTTACAGTCAAATCTTTCGTGCTATTGTGTTTCATAGATCCGCCAAAGGCAGGCCACCAGGAAGTTAAACCAAAAGGTCTGACAGCGTAGGCCTCAGGGTCAATCAGTGTCGGGCTGCCCTCTTCTTCAGGTCCAAACTGGTCAGGATAACCATTATAATCCTGATTCCAGTCGTTTATGAAGTACCAGCGAATCTCATCACCATCTTCAACGGCATAAGCATCTGCTCCGGTCGAAGCATAGCCGCCATTTAATGCCCACATCCAACCGGAATTGACGCCGTTAGTAACTCCGCCTTCCAGTTCAAACTGTGTTGTTATGTCGGCAGGGGGAGTAATCTTGTTCAAATAATCTCCAAAAGA
>DUPE01000093.1 GCA_012838475.1 Clostridiaceae bacterium | reverse complement strand
CCGATACGGACACTCGGAGCTTTGCCGATACGGACACTCGGAGCTTTGCCGATACGAGCAACAGAAGCATTGTCGATAAGGATACTCGGTACTTCATCGATCCCGACCTTCGAGCTGTTGCCGGCTTGCACCTTGGAACTGTTGCCCACACGAGTATTTAAGTGCCTTCGTCTATATAGTAGAATCTCGTTTATCGCTTTTTTAATCATATGCTGTAAATTTTAGCATTATGATTGGCATACTTCGACTGTCAAGCTGAAAAATCTCAAACTGCTCACTAAAAATGCTCAATCATATACTTTCGACTTCAACATTGAGTCTTTCGATTGATCTTGCCTGACCGCAAGATGAATCAACTTTGATGAGCGCACCCTGGATGTTAACATTTCCGAGCTGCAACTGATATGGAGTTGGCAGATGCGAATAAAAACGCTGGATGGATTTTTCCTTGTCCATACCGATCACACCGCCCATGCTGCCGGTCATGCCCAGATCAGTTATATAGGCGGTGCCTGAGTCCAAGATCCTTTCATCGGCTGTCTGCACATGAGTATGGGTACCGCATACGGCGGTCACCTTCCCCGCCATAAAATAGGCAAAGGCGCACTTCTCTGCTGTGGCTTCGGCGTGAAAATCTATCAAGACTATCTTGGCTTTTGTCTGTTCAAGCAACGGTTGGAAACAGCGATCCATAAAATAGAAGGGATTGTCAGTTCCTTCCATGAATACCTGACCCAAGAGATTAATAACTAAAATATTGCCATAGTCACTGCCCTGACAGTAGTAACCTGAGCCGGGCCAGGCAGGCGATCCGTTCCAGGGTCTAATTACTTCCGGGAAATCGTCAGCCTCTTGCAGCCAGGACTTTTGCCCCCAGGCATGATTGCCCAGAGTAATTACATCTACTCCCGCTTTAAGTAAACTGTGCGCTATCTTGGCATTAATGCCTTTACCGCCTGCGGAATTCTCGGCATTGGCAACGCAAAAATCGATCCTATTTTCTTCCCTGTAGGTTGGGAGCCAGCTCATCACCGCCTCCCTGCCCGCACGACCGACAATGTCGCCAATCATCAGAATATTCACAACACCCTCCCAATCAGCTAATTGTATCATATGCTTTTATTGAAAAAAGAAAACCGGAAGAGAAATTTCCACTTCTCTCCCGGCCATGTCAAACACTTACTTTACTTGACTCAATCTTCGCCGATAATGTAATTTTCAGTATCCGGTTCTTGCTAAGTATGCGTTTGCAATATGCCGGACAAATCAATATGTTATTTGGCGTAATCTGCGACTCTGCTTTCCCTGATCATATTCACTTTGATCTGACCGGGAAAATTCAGCTCCGCCTCGATCTGCTTCGCAATGCGATGAGCGATCAAAGGCATCTCGTCATCTCGGACCTGGTCAGGCAGAACAATGACACGGATTTCTCTCCCCGCTTGAACAGCGTAGGATTTCTCCACCCCGTCCATCGAGTTCGCAATCTCTTCCAGCCTCTCAATCCTCTTGATATAGGTTTCCACATTCTCTCTTCTTGCTCCGGGTCTGGCTGCTGAAATTGCATCTGCAGCTGCGACCAGAGAAGAAATCAATGAAGTGGGCTCCTCATCGCCATGATGCGAGGCAATCGCATTGGTTGTAATCTCATCCAGCTTGAGCCGTTTTGCGATATCAACACCAAGAGAAATATGTGATCCTTCCATCTCAAAGTCAATCGCTTTGCCTATGTCGTGAAGCAGACCCGCTTTCTTGGCTGCCATCACATCAAGCCCCAACTCTGAAGCCATAATGCCGGTAATTCCGCTTACTTCAACGGAATGCTGTAAAACATTTTGGCCGTAGCTGGTACGATACTTCAAGCGCCCAAGAATCTTAATTGCCTCTGGATGAATACCAACGACACCGGTCTTGAATACCGCATCTTCGCCTGCTTCTTTGATCGACTGATCCAACTCTTTCTTGGCTTTTTCGACCATTTCTTCGATCCTGGCCGGATGGATACGTCCATCCTGGACAAGTTTCTCGATAGCGATGCGGGCAACTTCGCGTCTGATGGGATCAAAACTGGAAAGTATGACCGCCTCCGGGGTATCGTCAATAATCAGATCAACTCCCGTCATGGTCTCTATAGTTCTGATATTGCGTCCTTCTCTGCCGATAATTCTGCCCTTCATTTCTTCATTGGGCAAAGATACCACAGTCACAGTCGCTTCAGATACAAAGTCTGAGGCATATCTCTGGATTGCACCAACGACAATCTCTTTTGCGAGCACGTCAGCGTTCTCTTTCGTTTCTTCTTCGATCTGACGAAACAATATTGCCATGTCGTGTTCGTACTCGTGTCTTGCTTCATCTAAAATCTGTTGTTGTGCCGCCTGTACCGTTAGACCGGAGATTCGTTCGAGCTCTTCCAACTTGCGGTTCTCAATTTCTAATAAACTATCTTCTTTAGCCTGCAAATCACAATTTCTTTGCTCAATATCTTCTTCTCTGGACTCCAGCGCAGTCACTTTGCGATCCAGAGCTTCTTCCTTCTGGTCGATTCGGTTTCTTTCTCTGGACAGCTCATTTCTCTTTGCGCGGGCATCTTTCTCCAGCTCTGCCTTAACTTTATGTACTTCTTCCTTCGCTTCCAGCAAGTACTCTCTTTTCTTGTCCTCGCCTTCCTTACGTGCTTCCAGAATCAATTTCTTTATGTCTTCAGCAGTTTTTTCCTTCTGCTCTTGCAGTGCCACGCTTTCTTTGCTCAAACCGCGCTTATACCAGTTGATTATCAATACAGCAACCAGCAAAGCGCCTATAATTAAGCCAATAATTAAATATAGCCACTCTATGACAAATCACCTCCATGATTAAATTTTCAAGGTTCATCTTAAATTTAGAATTCAAAAACAGGCGCCCCGAAAGGCGTCTTGCATACTTAGGGTACATTCTATTAAAAATAGGCTTGCAATGTCAATGAAAAGGTGTTAGAGAAGATAAAGACGAAATGATATACAGATATGAATGCAAAGATGAAGACGCTGAAAAATCAGTTCGGCAGGTTCTGACCCGAGCCGGTTTTTCCACCCGCCTGTTAAAGCGTGTACGCCATTACGGCAATGTCACCGTAGACGGCAAACACCTGCGCCTGATAGATCACATAAAAGCCGGAGACACAATCGTTGTCACACTACCCGAACCTCAAGACACTGCCTCGATCAGGCAAGACCCCGATCTGGATATAGTCTATCTGGATGATTGGTATGTCGGTATCAATAAGAAAGCCGGCCAGGTCGTTCACCCTACTATCACTCACAGTGTCGGAACTATAACAGACAGACTAGCCAGCACACCTTTGCATCCGGTTATAAGACTGGATCGCGAAACCAGCGGTATTCTCTTAATCGCCAGACTTTCTTTAGCACATTATTATGCTGTTTCCCATCCCATGCAAAAAATCTACCTCGGCATAGTGCATGGACGCTTTCAGCCAACCGGTGGCGTCCTGACAGGATCAATAATGCGCAGCGAGGATACCTTTATGCGAAGACGCATACATCCGGAGGGCAAAGAGGCAAAAACCCTTTATCAGGAGGTCGCTATTTCTCCGCAGGGGTCTTACTCACTGGTAGCCTTCAAATTGGTAACAGGGAGAACTCATCAAATCAGACTACATTGTCTATGGCATGGTCATCCCCTGCTGGGAGACAGCATGTACGGTTTGACTCAGCTGGAGAACATTGGAGAAGACCAAGACTATGTTCGGCCGGATCTCTTAGCCCGGACCCGAGAGCTCTATACTGCGGCAAGGCTGGAAAAGGACAGCTTAATCTCCCGTCAGGCTCTGCATGCTGCCTTTCTGAACTTTCGCCATCCCGAGTCACAAGAGTATCTCGGTCTGCAGGCTGATCTGGCTGCGGATATGGTAGATCTGTTAACTAAGCTGGAAATCCGGGTTGAACTACCGATATCCCTGCCAAAATCACTATTATT
>DUPE01000179.1 GCA_012838475.1 Clostridiaceae bacterium | reverse complement strand
ATAAACAGCACACAAAATATTAGTATATAAAATTATACTTTACAATTGTCTATGTAATTATCTCAGATAAAATAGGATAATAACACGTACTTAGTATGACGCAATTTCGAAGTTTTGATAGTAGTAACGCTGGTTTCGTTTGTTTGCAGTTTTTGTTCCAGCGTGCCTTAATCGTTATTGGGTAAATCATACTGCAGATTAGGAGGAGCCGGTTTTTTGTCACAAATGGCTGGCGAGCGCAAAATGGAGCTTAAGAATACCAATGCAAGTAGTGCGTCAATGCCTGGTCTTTCATTTAGTCTGGATCTGGCACTGATGGAGATAGAAGCAGAGTACGAACTTTTAGATGAGGAGAAGACGTATGATCTCCTTGTGATTGGAGCAGGCCCAGCAGGTATGAATGCGGCGCTCTTTGCCGTACGCAAAGGATTGCAAGTCGGTATTATTGCGAAAAATTTTGGCGGGCAAGTGAAAGATACAACGATAGTTGACAATTATCTAGGCATCATGAACATCTCCGGCTCCGAACTGTCTAACAGATTCCGTGAACATCTCGATTCTTTCAAGATTCCCATGTTGCGCGAGCGCTATGTCACATTAATCAAGCAAGAAAATAATGTCTTTGTTGTGGAGCTTGAAAATCAGCAGAAGTATAGGAGTCGTACAATACTTATTGCCACAGGCGCAAGACCCAGGAAACTTGGCGTACCGGGCGAAGCAAAGCTAATACATAAAGGAGTCAGTTATTGCTCTATATGTGACGGTCCCTTATTCTACGGGCAGGAAGTTGCTGTAATAGGTGGCGGAGACTGTGCAATTGAATCAGCAATCGATTTGTCACGTTATGTCAGCAGAGTCACCCTAGTCCATCGCTCCACTTTCCGTGCGGAAAAAATTCTGTTGGAACGTCTGGAGAAATTAGATAATCTGGATGTAAAGTTGGGATACGTAGTCGAAGAAATAATCGGTGACAAAAAGGTAGAGGGAGCTAGAATTAAGAACTTGAGTACCGGTGAAACGGAGGATCTGACTCTTTCCGGCATCATGATCGAAATTGGGTATACCCCTAATAGTCAGGATTTTGCTGATCTGGTAGAGACTAATCAATGGGCAGAGATCGTAGTTAACGAAAAGCAGGCAACCAGTTTTCCTGGCATTTATGCTGCCGGCGATGTTACCTCCGAACCAACAAAACAGATTATCGTGGCTGCAGCGGCCGGAGCAAAAGCGAGCTTGGCAATCAGCGAATATTTAAACAAGGAGAAATAATTATGGCAATTTTCGATCCCGAAACCAAAGAGCAAATCACAGAGATTTTTAGTCATTTGAAAGAGAATGTCCGCATAGAAGTATATGATGAGTCAGAGGATACAGCAATGGCAGAGTTTATTACTGAGCTATGCTCATTTTCTGACAAGATGACCTGTGTTTACTATGAGCCTGAATGTGAAAGAGCCAAAGACCTCAAAATTGAGAGAATACCTGCTCTTAATCTGACACGTGCCGACGAAGAAGATTTGGGTGTCTACTTCTCAGGTATTCCCGCAGGCCACGAGATCAATTCCTTGATCTCTGCCATCTTAGAGTTAGGAGGGGTAGGAGCGACACTAACTCCTGAATTAGAAGAAAGAGCGGCCAATATCAAAGGACCTTTAGATATAAAAGTCTTTGTCACGATCGCATGTCCTCATTGTCCCGGAGCAGTTTTGAAAGCCCACAAGTTGGCTATCTTGAATCCGAATATCAAAGCAGAAATGGTAGATGCTCAGGCTTTCAGTCAGCTTGCCACCCGATATGAAGTCTCGGCAGTGCCCAAGATTGTGCTCTCCAACGGCGAGGAACTTATCGGGGATCAGCCTTTCGAAGCCATACTGGAAGCTGCGGAAGTAGAAACAGTATCCTGAACAAACTATATGCCTCCTCCAACAAAGCATTACATGATTTTGTTGGAGGAGCAAACAAATAAGGATGACTGCTGTTTAGGCCAATCATCCTTATTGCTTGAATATCCAAGTGAGGCTCATAGGGTCAATTACCAGGAGCAGAGCGAACAGGCTACCATGTACTGCGAAAAACAGTTTGTGCGGATCTGGTATCCACTCTTACCGGTGTCAGTGGTTTTCCTGTTGTCACATCATCTCGATTAATCT
>DUPE01000238.1 GCA_012838475.1 Clostridiaceae bacterium | reverse complement strand
ATTATCGTCTCTAAGAGCTCAAGATATTACGTCGGCAGCACAAAGTATGTTGGCGAAGGCGGTGAATTATGGGAGCGTAACCGCTGTCGTAGGTCAGATAGCAGCTCCTGACGCAGAACAGCTCAGGATTGCCGGAGACCATATTCGAGATCATTTCAACTCGTCAGTCGTAGTATTGGCTGCTCCGATTGAGGACAAGATTCTTTGGCTGGCTATGGCGACCGGCGAGGCTGTGAAAGCGGGAATTCACTGTGGTAATATCGTACGGGAAACAGCCAAAATCACAGGTGGGGGCGGAGGAGGCCGACCTGATATGGCTCAAGCCGGCGGCCGCGATCATGCAAAACTGGAAGAGGCGTTACAAAGAGCAAACGAAATCATTGTTGAACAACTAAAGTTATAATTAATAAACTATAATAGGACTGCCACGACCGTAGGAGCAACGGCAGATGGTTTTTTAAGATCTTGAATACCACAGAGTCGGGAGGTAGGTATGAAAACCAAAGAGGATTGTATATTTTGTAAAATCTCGTCAGGAGATATTCCCAGTAAGTTTGTCTGGTCAAACGAGGATGTAATAGCCTTCCACGATATGAATCCGCAAGCTCCGGTACATGTTCTCCTTGTGCCCAGACATCATAGTGATAATATTTTGGATCTGGCTGCAGAAGAAGAAGGTCGCCAGGTCTTCTCTCAGCTTCTGGCGGCTGTTCCGCGAGTAGCAGATGCACTGGGAGTATCTGAATCCGGTTTCCGCCTTATCATTAATACCGGCAAAGGAGGAGGACAATCAGTCATGCATCTTCATATCCATCTCGTAGCCGGAGAAGGCCTTAGCGAATCCATAGTTTAGAGCTGTAATAAGATGTGAGCGCCTTCAAAAATGGTTGACCTCCATCTTGAGAGTAAGTTATAATGCCACTGTTGCCTTTTGGCAGCAAAGACAACTGTGAGGGGAGTGAGAAAGATTGTCAGAAATTCGTGTCAAAGAGAATGAATCCCTTGACAGTGCTCTAAAACGCTTCAAACGTCAATGCGCACGCTCGGGTGTTCTCGCGGAAGTAAGAAAACGCGAACATTATGAGAAACCTAGTGTAAAGCGGAAGAAAAAATCTGAAGCTGCGCGCAAGCGAAAACGTTAGACGGAAGATCAATATATTGATTCATCAACAAAAAATATAATCAGGAGGATTACTATGGTTGAATTAAACGGCAAGGTAGTCATTGTTACGGGCGCTGCTATGGGAATGGGCGCTTCAACTGCGGAATTAATGGCAAAAGCAGGCGGAAAGATTGTTATTGCCGACTATAATGAAGAGGCCGGCAAAGCTCAGACACAAAAGATTATCGATGCAGGCGGAGAAGCTGCTTTTGTTAAAACTGATGTCTCTGTAGAAAAAGATGTCGAGGCAATGGTCCAATTTGCTGTAGATACTTATGGACGTTTGGACGGAGCTGTTAATAACGCAGCTGTCACACCGGATGATAAACCACTCGCGGATATGGATGTAGAATACTATGATCGCCTTTTGGCAGTAGACTTGAAGGGCGTTGCTCTTTGTTTAAAGTATGAGATCCGCCAGATGATGAAACAAGGTGACGGTGGTTCCATTGTAAATACTTCATCTGTAAGCGGAATTCGTCCGCAACCGGCTAATCCGGCCTATGTAGCAGCCAAGCACGGCGTTATCGGTTTGAGTAAGCAAGCTGCTTTCGATTATTCAAAATATAACATTAGAGTTAACACTGTTTGCCCCGGTGCTATTGATACACCTATGTTGCAGGCGGCTTTAGTGCAGTTTAATTTGGACCCGGTCGAGTACCCCAAGCAATTGAGCATGCTCGGTCGTTTTGCTCAGCCGGAAGAAGTAGGCGAAGCAAACTTGTGGCTGGTCTCTGACCTCTCTTCATATGTGACTGGTGCTACGATTTGTGTAGACGGTGGTTATACCGCCATGTAATTGAGTGCTTTCGCGCTCGAATGAGTTTCATGAGGGACTGTCGCTCTTTATTTGGATGCGGCAGTCCCTTTAATTATATCAGGGAGAAGATTACTTATTCTTCGCACTAAGGCAACTGAAGTTAGTTTGACATGTTGGCGGTGTTCTGTGGCAGCAGTGTATCAGGATAGTGGAAATTTGCTTAATATACTGATGGCATCTTTGACGTCGGTACTTTTAGACAGTAGCAGTTTGTTTAATGATGCCAGTAGTGCCTGTGACAGTGACTGTGTTATATAATACTGACTAAAGAAGAAAAGATATGGTATGGATCAAGGATTAAAACTAAAATTGAAAAGACTGTTACTTTCTCGCAAATGGAATGTCAGAGAAGATCAGGAAAAATTTGAGGATGATTATGGAGCCGAGCTTCCTACAGGCCGAGAACAGTTGTCGCTGGAGACGATGTCTGTTGGTTTTGATTTATCCGAGTACCATCCTTTGCTGCGACGTATTTGGAGAGCCCGCGGCTATTCCAATGAGAAAATCCAGCAAATAGTCTATCCAATTGAAATTACTTATCCGTCTGCTTTTCTTTTTACAGATATGAAGGCTGCCGTAGCGCTGGTCAGGCAAGCTCTGGCGGAGCAGAGCAAGGTGTTGATTTTTGGTGATTACGATGCTGATGGCCTCACAGCCACCGCCTTGCTGTCACGCTGGTTTAGAGAGAAGGGGCTAAACACGATCAATCTCATTCCTGATCGCCTTCGCGATGGTTATGGTTTAACGGAAGAACAAGTAGAGCTAATTAAGTCATATGAACCTGATCTAGTTATTACCGTTGACTGTGGCAGCTCCAGTCTGGAGGAAGTGAAATCTCTGGAGGAAAGCGGAGTAAGAGTAATAGTGACTGACCATCACACTACGGAAAACTGTGATCATACTGCGTCTGCTTTCATCAATCCACAAAGAGAGGCAGTAGACTTTCCCCTAAGGGGTTTGGCGGGGGTGGGAGTTGCCTATTATCTTGTACGTGCCTTGGAATATCCACAAGAACCCCATCCTCTGCATACAACTTTAGCGGCGATCGGAACAGTAGCCGATGTGATGCCACTTTGGGGGGTGAATAGAAGGCTGGTTGTGGATGCCATCTGCTATTATGAATCTGCGCCGGTTGGGGTTAAGATCTTGACCGAAAAAAGCCGTAAAGATAATGTCGACATATCAGCTTCCTTTATTCAGTTTAATCTGGTCCCAAGGCTAAATGCTGCCGGCAGATTAGGGCAGGCAGATATAGCTCTTTCACTTCTAATGACTGATGATGAAGCTGAAGCGGCGGTATTAGCTGATAGATTGGCGAGCTTAAACAAGGAGAGAAGGGATCTGGAGATGGAGCAGATTCTGCAAGCTGACAAACAGGTTGAGGCGAAATTTGTTTGGGGGCGGGACCGAATAATTATTGTGGCAGACGAATCATTTCATCCGGGGATATTAGGAATTTTGAGTGCTCGTCTGGCTGATCAATATCAAGTGCCTGCCATCTGCCTGGCTTTGGAGGAAGATATATATCGAGGTTCAGTTAGGACATACGGAGATATAGATATCCACGCTGCCATCGCCAGTTGTCAGGATCTATTGCGCACATTCGGCGGACATTCAGGGGCAGCGGGTTTGTCATTGCCAAAGGAGAATCTCCCGATCTTTTCCGACCGTATTAAATCATATATGTCTAAGTTGGACGATTTTGAACCTGACGAGTTATCTCTTGAACTTGAGCTTGAGGGTCAGGATCTGACTTTGGATGCAGTCCATGCCTTGCAAGTTATGGAACCTTTTGGTGAACAAAATCCTCAGCCGTTGTTTTTCTTGCGGTCAGCTGTTATAGCTGAAATCAGGGCAATTGGTGACGGCAGTCATTTGAGGATGATGCTTGAGCTGCCAAAGCAAAGTAGAGTTGTTGCAGTGGCTTTTAGGCAAGGGGATGCGGCTATGTTTTACAGCGCCGGCGATATTATTGATATTGCCTTTTATTTGGTAGGCAATACTTGGCAGGGGAGCGAGAATGTCAATCTGCATATTGAAGAGATGCGTCTTAGTATTACTGCAGATGAAGTGCCAAACAGGCAGAGGGCAGTGATAAGCAAACCCATGATCGCTCATGTGTATAATCACTTGTCTGCTTTGCTTGACAAAGAACAAGATCTGATTTTTGACCCTCTGCATCTGGCGCATTGGATTGGCAGCGACTATAATAGGCATATATCATCGGGCCAGTTACTTACAATTCTTCAACTATTTTCAGAGGGTGGACTGGGCGATCTACGTTCGTTGCGGGACAGAAACAAGAGGTTTTGTTTTCTTCCTGTTACGCAAAGGATCGATCTTAAGACTACTGATCTCTGGCGGGAATTGTATGAGCAAGGAAGGATAGTAGATGCATCATAAGCAAGCTTTAACTGAATTAGATGCGGATAAGGAATTCGCTCTGATATGTGAGCGATGGGCAGAATACTCTAACCAAAGTGATACTGCTCTGCTTTGCCAAGCTTATGAATTTGCCAAAGCAGCACATAAGGGTCAAAAACGCGCCTCGGGAGAACCCTATATTGTACATCCTGTCGAAGCGGTAAAAATCCTCTTGGATCTTGAAGTAGATCAAGATACTCTAATCGCGGCTCTGCTTCACGATACTGTTGAAGATACGGATGTAACCTTAGAAGAGGTTGAAGAGAAATTTGGCCCGGATGTCAGTAATCTGGTTGATGGCGTAACGAAACTATCAAAATTCTCATATTCGACTCAGGAAGAGATCCAGGCGGAGAGTTATCGCAAGATGTTTCTGGCGATGGCGCGGGATATCCGGGTGGTTCTTATTAAGCTGGCCGACCGCCTCCATAATATGCGCACTATGGATTATCAGGATAAGCAAAAGCAGATTGACAAGTCCCGGGAGTCCTTGGATATATATGCTCCTCTGGCTCACCGACTTGGAATTCATAAGATCAAATGGGAGCTTGAAGACATCAGCCTGCGTTATCTTGACCCCGAAGCCTATTACGATCTGGTTAAGCAGATCTCAGTGAAACGCAGTGACCGAGAAAATTTCTTGCAAGAGACTTCTAGAGATTTGATGGAACGGATTGCTGAAATGGGCATAAAAGCTGATATTGAGGGCAGGCCGAAGCATTTTTACAGCATCTATCGCAAGATGAAGAAGCATGAGGCGGATCTCGACGAGATTTATGACTTATTTGCTATGCGCATAATTGTTGATACAGTAGGCGAGTGTTATGCGGTTCTTGGCCTGGTTCATGAACTATATAAGCCGATGCCTGGCCGCTTCAAAGACTATATTGCTATGCCCAAACCTAATATGTATCAGTCACTGCATACCACTGTTATTAGCTCCAGCGGTATCCCTTTTGAAGTTCAAATTAGAACCGCAGATATGCATCGCACTGCTGAATATGGTATAGCCGCGCACTGGCGTTATAAGGAAGACAAGAAATCCTCCTCGGCCAAAGCTGATCCTATCGATGTCAAGTTGACCTGGCTTAGACAGTTGCTGGAATGGCAGAGCGCGCTAAGAGATTCTTCAGATTTTATGAGCACTTTGAAAGAAGAGCTGATCACTGATGAAGTTTTCGTCTTCACTCCTAAAGGTGAAGTAATTTCACTGCCGGCCGGTTCCGTGCCGATAGATTTCGCCTACCATATTCACAGTGACGTTGGCAACTCGATGTATGGAGCTAAGGTAAACGGCCGCATGATTCCACTGACCTCTAAATTGGAGAACGGCGACATCGTAGAGATTCTCACTTCAGATAAGGTCAAGGGACCCAGTCGTGATTGGCTTAATATTGTCAAGAGCAGTACAGCTAAGAGCAAGATATCTACCTGGTTCAAGAGGGAGATGCGGGATGAAAATATCGCCCGCGGACGTGAGACTATTGACCGTGAGATTAGGAAATCGGGCTTTACACCTGCGCAGCTTATTAAAAAGGAGTTTTACAGTAAGCTGTTGAAAAGATACTCGCTGAATAGCCTGGATGATCTCTATGCCATTGTCGGCTATGGGGGTTTGTCTGCTGCACGTGTTGTGCCGCGCTTAAGAGATGATTATATTCTTTCTCTCAGTGAGGATGAAAGAGCGAATCTTGGCTACCGAGTTACCAAAAGTGGACATGTTCAGTACGCGCCAAAGTCTATCGTTTCTTCTGATGAGTCGTCCTGGACAAAGCGTGATACGGAATCGAAACAGCAAAAACGCAAAAAAATGGCTAAACAGTCTCGGGGGGTGCAAGTCAGAGGAATAGATAATTGTCTGATTAGATTGTCACGCTGCTGCAATCCCATCCCCGGTGACAAAATTATCGGCTATGTAACCAGAGGGGAAGGCGTCGCCGTACACCGTATGGACTGTCATAATATAGTGCATCTGCTTGATTCATTTGAGCAATCCCCGGAGGATGCTGAGCGCGCCTCCCGACTGATCGATGTCTTCTGGGTTGAGGATTTGCCACAGGAATTGAAGTATCAGACTGTTTTGAGAGTAATAGCCAGAGACCGCCGAAATCTCTTGGCGGAGATTTCCAGCGCTGTAGCGGAAGAGACGATACCAATTCTTGAGTTTAAAGTCCAGTCTGCCAAGGATATCAGTGCCAGTGTGAAAATGACGATTGAAACCACTGATCAGGCTCAGGTAGAACGCTTGATAGCTCGCTTGAAGAGGATCTCCAGCGTTGTCGATGTCAGGCGTACCGGTGTTTAAGAACCCTCAATAATTATGTTTTGAGTGCACTAGAGAATTCAATTGATTTCTAAAACGGAAATAAGGATGATAGGTCGTCTTCTCGTCTTCTCGAATAATGCCCGACGCAATTCGTGTTCCAGACGCCCTGATTTTAGTATTTGAACCAGAGGTTTTCCCTCCTTTTTGGCATCACCGGCCAATTTTACGATCAAGTTGCGGCAGCCTTCAACGGTGCTGGCTATCTCGCTGTCATAAATAAAGCCGCGAGCCATTATATCAGGTTGTCCCAGAAGCTCGTTTTTCCCTTTATCCACAGCGATATAGGCTGAGACGACTCCGTCTTCTGCCAACCGCAGGCGGTCGCGCAACACCCATTTATCGACATCCCCCATTCCTGAGCCATCTATTAACACACCTGCTCCTTCAGTGAAGCCGATAAAGCGCAGTTCCTTATGATCAAGCTCGATAATGTCTCCGTTAGCCAGAATTTGAATCCTGTCCTTGGGGTGTCCCATTTCCTGCACCAATCGGGAGTGCTTGTATAAATGTCTGTACTCACCATGAGCAGGAATGAAATAGCGGGGGCTTGTCAGTTGGTACATTAGTTTGAGTTCTTCCCGATAAGCATGTCCGGAGACATGAACATCAGCTAAGGATTCGTAGATTACTTCCGCTCCGCGTCGATAGAGTTCATCGATCATACGATAGATAGGCTTCTCATTGCCGGGAATAACGGATGAAGAGAGTATGACTGTATCGCCTTCCATTATTTCCACATTTTTATGCTCAGCAAAAGCCATCTTACTTAGAGCAGCCATAGGTTCACCCTGGCTGCCAGTCGTTATAAGGACCAGCTGCTCCGGTTTGTGGTTTTCTATAGCGTGCATTTCGATAATTGTGCCCTTTTGGCTTTTAAGATAGCCAAGGCTATTAGCTGCTTCATACGCATTCAGCATACTACGGCCGAGCAGACAAACTTTACGGTTTTCTGCCTCGGCAGCTTCGATTATTTGCTGCAAGCGGAAAATGTTGGAGGAAAAGGTAGCTACAAAAATTCTGCCTTTGGCTTTTGAGAACAAATTCTTAAAAGTATCACCGACAGCTTTTTCTGACATTGTGGAGCCGCTGACCTCAATATTGGTACTGTCTGAGAGCAGCGCCAAAACACCTTTTTTGCCCAGTTCCGCAAAGCGTTGCAGGTTGATGGGCTCGCCTGTCGGCGGCGTGTAATCTATCTTAAAGTCACCTGTGTGAATCACGACACCTAAAGGTGTTGTGATGGCTAGAGCATTGGCATCTGCTATGGAGTGATTGACGTGAATAAATTCAACTTGAAAACTGCCCGCGCCTACACGTTGACCGCTGCGCAAGAGTCTGAGGTCAGGGTTCTTCACTCTGGTACCTCGATCTTCCAGTTTGCGCTCAAGCAGTTTTAGCGTCATAGCATTGCCATAGACAGGAACATTGAATTCTTTTAACAGCCAGGGCAAAGCGCCAAGATGATCTTCGTGGCCGTGTGTTACAAATACGGCTTTCAAATTCTCCTTGTTCTGACGCAAGAAAGTGAAATCGGGAATAATAATATCTACTCCGGGCATATCTTCATCCGGAAAACCAAGGCCGCAGTCTACGACAATCAGGTCATCCTGATACTGATAGCAGGTCATATTCTTGCCGACCTCACGCATTCCTCCCAAAGGGATGATCCTTAAGCCGGGACTTTTAGAATCATTTATTTGAGCAGCTTTTTGTTTCCGCGATTGGGACGTTGTTCTTTTTTTAGTTTTATTAGCGTTCATATGGATTTTCATAATAACAGAAAATCTTGAACAGAACATGGAAATCGATGTTAAGAGCGATAATAGCAATACTGATAAGGCTTCTGTCAGATTGTAAAGTTTGCCTCTTTTGAGGGATACTAAACGAAGAGTGAAATCAGGGAAAATTCTAACAAAGAAGTTACTTATCAACAGTTGAATCTAGCCTTTGATAGTGTAAGAATCATATGGGAACAGAAAAGGAGACCAACGATGTTAGTATTAAAGAACGTCACTAAATCCTATGACGGCAATAAAAATGCCGTGGATAATTTGAGTCTGGAAATCAAGGCAGGAGAAATATTCGGTTTTTTGGGACCTAACGGGGCAGGTAAGACAACTGCTTTAAAAATGATTGCAGGCATATTGCAGCCAACAGCAGGCGATATATTCTTGCGGGGTTACTCTATTCTCAGTCAGCCTCTTGAAGCTAAGAAGCAGTTCTCCTTCGTCTCGGATAATCCCAATGTTTTTCTTAGATTTAAGGGGATAGAGTATTTAAAATTCATGGCAGATATTTATGAAGTCGATCCTTCAGTGCGTGAAGACAGGGTTAGGGCACTATCCAACGAATTTGCTATGACAGACGTTCTTAATGACCCGATCAGTAGTTACTCACATGGTATGAGGCAGAAGATCGTCATAATCGGAGCTTTGATCCACGATCCTCCTGTATGGCTTTTGGACGAACCAATGACCGGACTTGACCCCAAGTCAAGTTTTAATCTTAAGAACCGCATGCATGCACATACTGCTGCAAATCAAACAGTGTTATTCTCTACCCACGTTCTGGAGGTAGCCGAAAAAATATGTGATCGTGTTGGAATTATAGATAAAGGGCGATTGATCTTTGTTGGTACCATCGCAGAGATGGCGGAGCATTTTAAAGAGCACAAGAGTCTGGAAGAGATGTTCCTGGAACTGACGGAAGAAGAATCTCCGACTTTTGAGGAATAATTTATGAAGAAGTGGTGGATGCTAACTAAGGCCCTGGTCAGAGGATCGGATGCTTTTGGAACGGGAGCGAGGAAGAAAAAAGGGAGAATCACTCTTGTCTCCAAAGGGTTAGATGGAACCAAGAGAATTTTCTTGGCTGTTTTAGCTGTAGCTTATGTTTCGGTTGTTTTTGGTATTCAGGGCTGGGCGCTGGCAGAGCAATTTCTGTTAATGGGATTTAAAGGTAATAATCCAGGCGCTGATCCCGTGTTATTGGCTGCTTTGCGTAGCGGTATAGGACAGCTCTATCTGCCTGGCTTTTTCTTGTTGCTGGGCATGGGTTTTATCTATTCAGCAGGTATCTTCTATTTTGCAGAGGACCTGGATACCTTGCTGGCTTTGCCTCTTAAGCCGGCTACAATCGTCGCTGCGAAAATTTCCAACCTGTATATTTTTTCGATTATCATCCCCGCGGCTCTGACTATGCCTGGAGTTATTGTTTTGGGTTATAGATTGGCAATGCCGCCTTTATATTATTTTTACGCTGTGCTTCTTCTGCTCTTTGGATCAGTGATACCTATGTGCTTAGATGCTATCGTGATTCTGCTGATGATGCGTGTTTCAGTGTTTACCAAAAGTAAAGATCGTTTCATGATTATAACTCAGATATTGATGTTTGTTGGCATCTTTGCCTTTATTATTTCTAATGCAAGTGTCAATAATAATATGGGGCAACCGACCCAGGTTCCCCCCTCAAATGTCAGATATGTTGTTCCGTTGTCGGACAAAGCCATTGAGGCAATGACTTTACCCAATGACCCTTTCTCACCCCTGAAGATGCTCAGCTTGATTGTTCTTGCTTTGATCTCAGTAGCTTTGCTGGTTGCGTTGTCCTCGAGAATCTATCTCCGGGCAGCACGCGAGAGCAGATCCAGAGGGCAAGTTCATAAACCTATGACCGGGAAGGAATGGAAAAAACTGCAAAAAACCAGCAGCGATTTTGGCAACATGGTCTTAAGAGAGTTTAAGTCGTTGCTCCGCTCGCCGGTCTATGTCTTTAATATTTTAATTTTCCCTTTAATTATGGTGGTTGTTTTAGTAGGCTCGATGCTATTTGCTTTTATGGGACAAGGTGGAAATATTGCTGCAATCAGGGCGGAATTTTCCCAATTGTTTTCTCCGGAGGGCTTGAAAAACACGTTGCCCTATGTATTAGTAGGTTTATGCGCAGGTATAGCATTTCTGTCCAGCACCAACTACTGTATGACAACTGCAATATCCCGCGAGGGGAAAGAAGTTGGTTATCTGAAATCATGGCCGCTTAAGATAAGCACTGTCTTTGCTTCTAAACTCGCAATAGGCGAACTCATTTCACTTGTTTCCTGGCTGCCGGTTATATTCCTGATTTATGTGTTGGTTCCATTAAATATCTATTTCCATCTGACCGTGACGATCTTGCTGCTATTTTTGCCTGCTACTGTTAATGTTACGTCATTATTAATAGATCTTAGAAGACCGATTCTTGGTTGGACCTCGGAACAAAGCCTTGTCAAGCAGAACATGAATGTACTCAAGTCGATGCTCCTTGCTGCTGTTCAGGGTGGTATCCTTGTTGGCGTATCACTCCTTGCACTTAGTCTTGGAGCCGGGATAGCGATTATAACTGTTATTCTTGCGGCGGGCAGTATACTGCTCTTTGCACTTTCTGTGTCATTATTGACTACTATGGGCAAGAGATATTATTTGGAACGGGTCTACTAGTATTGCCTGTAGTGTCACTGAGAATATTGTTTTGGCGCAACTTAGTTATGCTTGGTAGGACGAGATGAACTTCGCAGGCTTACCCCCGTTATAAGCAAATCGAAGTAGATGTTTGAAGCAGTAAGTTATGATCTTTATAAGCACGCCAGGGCTTGCAAGGCTTTGCCTGGCATGGTAAAATGCAGGGCGTGTCAAAAAGCTCCGGAGGTAAAGAATGGCAAATATTAAATCATCAATTAAGCGCGTCAAGATCAATGAAGCTAAGAGTATGGTCAATAAGCGCAAAAGAAGCGCACTGAAAACCCAGATTAAAAAAACAGATCTGGCTATACAGGATAATGCAGATAATGTTGAGGCAATACTGAGAAAGACGCAGGCAGATATAGACCGTGCTGCAGCTACCGGTCTTATCTCCAAGAATACTGCTGCCAGAAGGCAGTCACGTTTGGCCAGACTGGCAAAACAAAGCCCTGAAGCATAAGAAGCTTACTGCGGGATCCTGTTCAAAGAGTCAATTAAGAATATTGCGATTTTTTATTGTCTGTATTTTGTTTGGATTTGGTTGCAATGTGGTTATGAATAAGAAGAATAAGCCGCTTCACATAGAAGCGGTTTTTTTGTGGTAGAATACCAATGTTGTGACGTATAAGGGTTTGGAGGGATTATGAGAAGAAGCAAAGTAGCCATTACCCTGGGTCTGGTATTGGGTGTAGCGTTATCAGCCGTAGTATTTGTCTATGGCTATTCTAAGTATGTGCTTAGCTTGCCAACGTATGTAGATACTGAGGAGACAATCCCTATTGAAGAAAATCTGGAGGATCTGGAGGATTTAGATCCTGAAATGCGCGAAGGTATGGAAAAACCAGTATTCTCAAACCCTGAGATTCGCAATATTTTACTGATTGGCTCTGACAGACGCGATCAATCATCGCATGGGCGCTCAGACAGTATGATTCTGGTTTCGATCAACGAAAAGACGCAGAAGATACATTTAACTTCTTTCGGCCGTACTACTTGGGTCAGCATTCCTGATGATGCCGATCCCGCATACAAGAGGTATTGGTCACCGAACTACACTCTGAATGCGGCTCATACCTGGGGAGGTCCCCGGTTATTGCTCAAAACCGTTCAGCGTAATTACCGTATTGATGTCCAGGACTATGTCAAAGTTGATTTCAACAGTTTCATGAAGGTAATAGACCAGGTCGGTGGCGTTGAAATCGAGCTAACTAAGGCAGAGGCCAGCCATCTCAGAGGGCAGGGACTTTCACTGCAAGCAGGCAATGAGCTACTTAATGGTGAAGCAGCCTTAGCGTATTCCCGTATCCGTAAAATAGATAACGATTGGAACAGAATGGGCCGACAGCGTACTGTTATAGAGAGTTTAATCAAAAAAATGCTCAACATGAGTTCTACTTCAATTTTAAAACTGCCGGAAAAAATAATGCCTCATCTGGAGACGAATATTTCTCAAAGTGAAGTTCAGAACTATGTGCTCAATGTCCTGAAATATCGTAAATATGAGATAGATCAGATGTTTTTGCCCATTGAGACTTATCAAGCTCTGACTAAAACTTCCAGAGGTCAGGAAGTATATAAGATAGATTGGGTTAAGAATATTGAGGCTTTGATAGCATTTATTGAAAGCTGACGAGACTGGGGAGATTATGTGATAATTCTGGGAATCGATCCTGGATATGCCATTACCGGTTATGGGATAATTGTCAAGGATAAGGGCAATCTTAAAGCTGTCGATTACGGTGTCATAACCACTCCTGCCAAAGCGTACTTTCCCTTACGTCTCTGTGACATATATGATAGTCTTTCCCATCTGCTTAAAGAATTCGAACCTGATTGTGTAGCTATAGAGGAGCTTTTCTTCAGCCGCAATACTACAACTGCGATGGGAACTGCGCAGGCCAGAGGAGTCGCAGTGCTTGCAGCTGCTCAAGCAGGCAAGCCCGTTTTCGAATATACTCCCCTGCAAGTCAAAGTTGCTGTTACCGGTTATGGCAGGGCGGAAAAACTACAAATACAGGAGATGGTCAGAATGTTGTTAAAGCTAAGGCAGCAGCCCAAACCGGATGATGCCGCCGACGCTCTGGCAGTAGCAATTTGTCATGCGCACTCCGGCAATAGACTGGATTCTCTGGCAGTTGGCGGATATCAATAAAGAATTAATAAGGTGGTAGCTGTATGTACTCGTATATCAGAGGGAAGATAGTGGCCAAAACTACAGAGAATATTATAGTTGAGGCAGGCGGTATAGGTTATGAAATTCAGATTCATCCAGGTATGGTTAATTCCCTGCCGCCAATTAACGAGGTCGGCAAAATTCCGGTTGAATTATCTGTTCGTGAGGATCAAATGTCGCTTTTTGGTTTTCCCGGAGAAAAAGAGAAAAACCTCTTTCGTCTGGTTCAATCTGTATCGGGCATTGGCCCCAAACTTGCGCTGACAATTGCCGGTACAATCTCTCCTGAAGCATTTGCTCTGGCTGTCCTCAACGATGACTTGGATATGTTGATGACAATCAGGGGTATTGGTAAGAAAGGTGCTCAGCGCATGGTCCTGGAACTAAAGGACAAGCTTCGCCATTTGGAGCCGGACATGGATGCCGGCGACGCAAATCTGATTGTCCCGGCAGGGGAAGAGAGTATTGAAATGCAGACTATTTCAGCGCTGATGGTGCTCGGTTACCGCAGGGATGAAGCGAGAAAAGCACTTCTGGCCTGTGGACGAACGGATAGTGACAGCCTTGAAGATGTTATAATTAAAGCTCTTAAAGCGATGCAAATTTAGTATTCCGGAGGGAAATCGCTTATACCGTAGAAATCTAGTACTCTGGAGGGAATGCTTTGTACAATATTTTCAGCCAAATGGATGATGAACAAGATGAGGAACGGATAATATCCCGCAAGCACCTGACAGAAGATCGGGATGAATCCGGTACTCGGCCCAAGTCCTTAGTCGAATTTGCCGGGCAGTCCAGAATAAAGGACAATTTGCATGTCTATATTGAAGCTGCCTTAGAGAGAGGCGATGCACTTGACCATGTTCTTTTGTACGGGCCTCCCGGCTTAGGTAAGACGACTTTGGCTGGCATTATAGCTAATGAGCTGGGCGTCCAGATGCGTATCACTTCCGGACCTGCAATCGAGCGGCAAGGTGAACTGGCTGCCATACTTACCAATCTGGAAGAACATGATGTTCTCTTTATCGATGAGATCCACCGTCTAAACCACACAGTTGAGGAGATCTTGTACCCCGCCATGGAAGATTTCGCCCTTGATATTATGATCGGTAAAGGGCCTGCGGCACGTTCTATCAGGCTGGATCTGCCACCCTTTACATTAATTGGTGCTACTACCAGAGCAGGCCTTTTGACCTCTCCTTTGCGTGACCGCTTCGGCATGATCCATCGACTGGAACTCTATTCAGATGGGGAAATTGTCCAGATCTTACAGCGCAACGCCTCAATGCTTTCGATTGGAATCAATCGGGATGGACTGGAAATTTTGTCCGGGCGTTGTCGGGGTACCCCCAGGGTGGCAATTCGACTCCTGCGTCGCATGCGCGATTTTGCCCAAGTAAGGGGCAGTGGCGTCATTGATCGCGAAATCTGCAGCGTCGGTCTCAAGGCGTTGGAGATTGATGAGAGAGGCCTGGACTCAACGGATAGAAGGATCATGCTTGCCATGGCCGAGATATATAATGGCGGTCCGGTTGGCCTTGATACTTTGGCGGCCACAACAGGAGAAGATCCCGGCACAATAGAGGATGTCTATGAGCCTTATCTGCTCCAGATCGGCTTTATTGCCAAGACTCCGCGCGGCAGAATGCTGACAGATCAGGGTTTTTATCATTTAGGGATGGAGCCGGTAACCAGATTAGCGGGCAACTCAGCTTTGGAGGCCCAGTTAGCTCTGCGGGATTTGGAACAAGAGCAATCAGAGCAAGGCGAGTCAGAGCAAGAGTCTATAGAGCAGAATTGAACGAATTAGACTAATTGAGAAAAGGCATCCAATATATTATGAATATTCATCAAAATAAGGATATACTTCTGCACACATGCTGTGGACCATGTGCTGAATATCCGGTTCAGGAACTATTGGCTGCTTCTTATGCGCCTTCGCTTTATTATTTCAATCCGAATATTCAACCTCAGGTTGAATGGCAACGTCGTTTTGAGTCGCTGCAGAAACTAAGTGAGATATCAGGTCTGCCGCTTATAGCAGAAGGCGGCTCGCAGACTGAGCGCTGGCTGGAGATAGAAGGTTCCCGGATTAATCGTTGTCGCTTTTGCTACAGAACTCGCCTGGAGAAGGCTGCGCAATATGCCCGCAGCCACGGGTATCGAATCTTCACGACCACATTGCTGGTCAGCCCTTATCAACAACATGATCTTATTATCGAGATTGGCCATGAGCTTGCCAAGGAATATGGACTTGAATTTTTGGCTGCAGACTGGCGTTCCGGATATCGACAAGGTCAGCAGATGGCCAAGGAGCACGATCTATACCGTCAGCGTTACTGCGGCTGCATAATTTCGCTGTCAGAATCGTATTATAAAGATAAGATCAAAATAGAGCACGACAATTTAACTCAGTCTGTCAATTAACGGCAACTCTATTTGATTTATTTATTGAGGGCGCTTACCACGCGGCACACAGCTCCTGTCGTGCGTACGGTTTGAGTTTGTATTGGTGTGAAAGAGGAATTAGAGCGAAGGCGCTTACTGCGTAGCACACAGACCCTGTCGTGCGTAGCTTCCAGATTTTTCCCCGTAGCGAAAGCAGAATTAACGTTCCGCAATTGATATGTCTATTTTAGTAATGTCTTCAAATCTGATTGGAAGGCGGTTTCTGCAGTTGGGCAGGATCTAAAGGCTCAATCAGAATCGTTGAATAATCTTCATAGATAACATGTCCGGGATGAGCACCTTTAGGTTTTTTGACATTGCGGACAGGGCAATAATCCACCTCTACTTTTGCCAGACTGCCGGCTTTGCGTGAAAACCAGGCAGCTACTCCGGCGGCTTCTTCAATTGTTCGCTCGGTAATCTCGCCTTGATTCTTCTTGACAATAACATGCGTACCGGGGGCATTCCTGACATGTAACCACAGATCGTCCTTGGCGGCTTTACGCAAAGTAAGCTGATCGTTTTGAATATTATTGCGGCCAACGGTAATTAACAGTCCGTCAGAGGAGAGATAACGGCGCGGTGGCAGAGGTTTTTCTCCTGTTTTACTGCTACTCTTTTTCTTTGTGGCTGCAGGTTTAGGTATTTTGTACTTGCGTTTTCCGGGTTTACCTGGCTGATTATTAGCCTGAACTAAAGAAGCGGCAAAGTCAGACTGCTGCTTGTCCTTTTCTGCTTTTCTGCCTTCTGCTTCACGTAGGAACTCGCTGTTTTGAGAGCCGCGCTTATGGCGTTGATAGTGCCGGAATTCACTGTATAGCGCCTCCATATCTTCAATCTCGTTAGCGGTTTCCAGAGAGGTTTGCATGGATTCCAACCAGGCAATGTCTCTTTTATCTGCGGCTAAGAGGCGGGAACCTATTCTTAGCTTGCTTTTCGCTTTGTTGGCGCGGCGGAAATAGCGCTCAGCATTAGCAGATCCTGACAAGTTCTTGCGCAGTGGAATCTCAATTTGCTTTTGCTGCGGATCATAATAGTCAATAGCCTGCAGACTGGTTGAATTTGGCTGATACTGCCAGAGATTGCCTAGAATCAGCTCGCCGTAATGTTGCCATTTGCCGGTATCTTGGCCTTCCAACATGTCCTGATGATGAATTTCGGCTTTGCGGATTGCCGCATCTAATTCCTGACTGAGGAGACGACGTAAATGCTGTTTTTTTTGCTCCAATCTGTTACTTTCGATCAGACTGCGGCTATGGATAGTCATCGCTGTCGCTAATGAATCAATCGGGACCTTGTGCAGATAGGAGGGAAGATCAAGGGCGTAGAAATCCAGAGGATAAGGATCTTTGGCTT
>DUPE01000143.1 GCA_012838475.1 Clostridiaceae bacterium | reverse complement strand
TGCTGTATATATATTCATATTACTATTGATGAAATACGTTTTAATATTGGAGCGCACAAAAATCAAGCTCTTCGGCGAGTTATAACTTCTCTGGCGTTCCACGATTAATTGATGATATCAATGTCCGACGCTTTGTCCACCCCTATGTAATTTGCTAGTGATATTTCCTTGCCGTATGCGACATTGTCTTTTTTGTATCGGCAATTTATTCTTTGTTCTGCTCCCCCGGTATCTGCACACTTCGAACACTATAGAGACAGTGGAATTGCTTCATAGTTGCTGTCACTTCCCAATTACCGAAAAAGCTGCAAAGGTGATACTAGCAATATTCTCGTTGGCAAGTATTATATTGTCATTTGCTGTCTATCCTTTGAACTGTTTTCGCTTGGCGCTACATCTTCCGTAAGGGAAATGGTGATTCTTGAATACTGCCATCATCGGTCATACATTACGTTATTTCGGTAACAGAATGGTTTAGGATTGTCTCTCATGTTGTTGCGATTTGAGAGTGCGCTTTCTACCCATTGAAAAACTCTTCAAAGAACACAAAGCCGTTGAAACAGATGAAACAGAAATCTGCATCAACGGCTGTGATCTAAATTGGCTAAGGACTGAGTAGTTTAATACAACCCCCGCTCAAAAGATCAGATCGTCACGGGTGTACTTATCCAATTGCTTTAGAAACTCTTAGGCGACCAAAACAATGAGAGTTTGTCGATTTGTTCTTCGCTCATATCTTTCCATCCCGCTTCTGGCTCGGTCCAAGTACGCGTATCAGGACACTTCCAAAGCTTATAGACATTTCCGAACGGATCCGAAACAGGGAACATACTAGCCCAATTATCAGCCTCAGGAATCTCACCTATGAGCTCTCCTCCCAAAGCTAGAATCTTGTCAACAGTAACTTGGGGACTCTCAGTCATGCGAATTTCAAGGATAAAATCGATGTCAGGCACGGTCTCCTCCCCTGTGTGCACTGCCATTAGGTTAATATGACCAGGAACAAGGGCTTCATAATCGTAATAGCTAGGACCAGTTGCAATGATTACTGAAGGATTTTCGGAACCTTCAGGCTTGCCACCCGCACTTCCTGGAAGCTCAATCATATCCCAACCAAACAAATCTACCCAAAATCTTTGCCATCTTTTGAAATCCCTGTAGTACATAGTTCCGAAGCGTAGGCGACCATGTAAATCTTGTTCGGGGAATTTTTTGGGGGCTCGCCCAGGATACGCGGGAATTTTGCCTTGGTTTTTCAGTCCTTCACGATACATCTGGGGGTATTCACGCACATCATAGTTAACTTGATTCTCAGGGGCGCTCCAATCAATATCATCAGGTGTTTGCGTGACATAGAAAGGGTTCCCTTCTGGGTCTTCTAGCACGGCATACGTTTCACCTTCAACATTCCTGTATGGGGCTCTCAACACCTTCCCGCCATGTTCGGAAACGAGTTTGAGGATGTCGTCAAGGCAGTCAACTTCCACTAGAATTTTTGGGTTTCTGCCAGTTTGATCGTCTTTTTCAGACTTCAAGTATGCATAAGTAAAGGAGGGAAACATCGGTTCCCAATTGTCCCAACCGTCTCCAGTTGCGCAGAAATACAGAGGATTCTCTGAATTTGCGTCTTCACCT
>DUPE01000242.1 GCA_012838475.1 Clostridiaceae bacterium | reverse complement strand
TTCTGGAGTCAATACGGCTCAATAATAGTTGGTATCGTGATTATTTTTATTCTGGAAACCCTTTTGATTATTGCTTTGGTATGCGTTAACCGTAAGCGAGTTCAGGCAGAAACAGGTTTATTAGTTTTGAATGAGGCTTTGGAGAACACGATAACCAGACGCACTTTAGATCTGCAAAGAGCGAATATGCAGCTGGAGGAGTTAAATAAGATCCTCCATCATACGGCTCGAATAGATGCCTTGACAGGACTCTATAATCGGCGACATATGGAAGAACGGTTAAACGAAGAACACGAAGTCTTCGTGAGGACCGGTAGAGTCTATTCCGTCATGATTGTTGATATAGATGACTTTAAGCTGGTAAATGACACCTATAGTCACGCTGCCGGAGATGAAGTACTGGTAAACTTAGCCAATATTTTGCAGTCCAGTGTTAGAAAATACGATGTTACTTCCCGCTGGGGCGGTGAGGAATTTCTGCTGCTTTTACCCGGCTTGAATGAAGAAGACGCTTTGTTTCGAGCCGAGATATTGAGAAAGAAAGTCCAAGAAATTGCATTACACTATGAAGAGCATGAGTTTTCAATAACCATAACTATTGGTGTAGCTACAATTGGAGAAAATGAATCTGTTGATAAAGTAGTCAATAGAGCTGACCTTGCCTTGTACAAAGGAAAGAACAGTGGAAAAAACACCACTATTCTTTCTGCCTGATCTTTATCTGACTTGAGAAATTTAATCTAAATCGCCATAACATGAAAATCCCGGTTAACTTGATCTGGATATGTAGCAATAGCAGAGATCAAGATAGATTAAGCCCTGAAACTCATGAATTTCAGGGCTTATATTGGCAGGGGAGACAGGATTTGAACCCGCAACCCACGGTTTTGGAGACCGTTGCTCTACCGTTGAGCCACTCCCCTATGCAATGCTGGATCATCATATCATCAGGTTTTTGTCATTGTCAAATCAAGATGCCTTTTGACACTGTCAAAAGGCATCTTCTCTGCCTCACGAGTCAATGATTTATGAACAATATGAGCATACTATTTGAGTCGCTGGATGACCACCTGCATCCATCTAGTGAACAGTATCACAGAGCTCTTCAATACCAATGGGGTTATAACTTGCGAACAAAATAGTCTTGCCTTCGATTTTCAATTAACGCATATCACTGCTTACACCAGCTGATCCTTGACATAGTTGGCGAATATCAGTAAAATCGACAATGCTTCGGGGTGTAGCTCAGGTGGCTAGAGTGCGTGCTTGGGGTGCACGAGGTCGCAAGTTCAAGTCTTGTCACTCCGACCATATGGAAAGGCCTGTAAGCTTATGCTTACAGGCCTTTTGCTTTGTAGAATTCCTACTAGTTTTTAGGTAAACAACTTATCCGAAACTTCGCCGGGAAAGACATATTTGTTAGGAATAATAATATTAAGCCCTAGAAATCTCGCAAAAAGTATCCAGCTCTGGAAATCTCACTTAATAATCTCAATCCTTAGAAGTCCCTCTGGCTTCTGGGATCCTTGTCTCTTTGATTTTGCTCAGAACCTTTGGTATCACCAAAATCATTATTCTCATTTCTGCGATCCCTTCTGCCTCCGGAGCGTCTGTCCCCGCCTTGTTGCCTGGAATCTTGACCACCGGAGCGTCTGCTGTCATCACGCGATCTGGAATCACGTCCGCCTGAGCGGCGTCCAGAGTCTCTGCGAGGTTCATAATCTCTGTTGCCTCGGCTTGATCTGTCTACATCCCTGCGATCACGGCGCCCCTCCTGATCAGAAGAACCTCCCCTATAGCCTTCGGGTTTTTCCATTAGGTCGCGCATCGATAAATTCAATCTGCCTTGCGCATCAACCTCCGAGACTATGACTTGTACTGTTTGTCCGGGTTCTACAACATCTTCCACCTTTTCAGTACGCTCCCAGGACATTTTAGAAATATGTACAAGACCTTCTTTGCCCGGAGCAATTTCGACAAAGGCGCCAAAAGGCATCAGTCTTGTAACAACTCCTTCAAACACTGTACCCGGTTCAGGATCCAGTGCGATTGCTTTGATTTGTTTGATCGCTTCCGCAGCAGCCTTCAAGTTGGGCGAGGCAATGTACACATGGCCTATCGGACCATCTTCTTCAATGTCTATCTCCGCACCGGTCTCCTCTTGAATACGACGAATCACTTTTCCTCCTGATCCTATGACTTCGCGGATCTTGTCGGCAGGGATATCTATCATCTCAATCTTAGGAGCCCATTCAGAGAGCTCCGCTCTAGGCTCAGATATTGTCGGCAAAATAGTCTCGTTGATTATTTGCAGGCGCCCTTTGCGTGTTAGTTCAAGAGCATCCCTGATCATGTCATAGCTCAGGCCGTCAACCTTGATATCTACCTGAATAGCGGTAATTCCATCACCGGTACCGGCAACCTTGAAGTCCATGTCGCCAAAGAAATCCTCTATTCCCTGAATGTCCATAAAAACCAGATAATCGGTATCATCTTGAGGATTAACGATCAGACCACTGGAGATACCGGCAACAGGCTTAGAAATAGGCACTCCTGCGGCCATCAGAGCCAATGTTGAAGAGCAAACCGCTCCTTGCGATGTTGACCCGTTAGACATAGTGATCTCAGATACATTGCGAATAGCATAAGGAAAATCATCTTCTGAGGGTAATACCGGCAACAGAGCTCTTTCGGCCAAAGCACCGTGCCCCAGCTCACGTCTACCCGGAGAACGGGAGGGTCTGGCTTCTCCCACACTATATGACGGGAAGTTATAGTGGTGAATATAACGCTTGCGGTCTTGTTCAATAATGCCATCCAATCGCTGACAGTCAGACAAAGTGCCTAAGGTAGTGACTGTAAGAACTTGAGTTTGACCGCGCTGAAAGAGTCCTGATCCATGTACTCTGGGAAGAACGTCTACCGCACCGCTAAGAGGACGGATCTCATCCAAGGCTCTTCCATCAACTCTCTTTTTCTCGTGGAAGAGATAATCCCTAACAACAGCCTTCTGTACCATGTCCAACACTTCAGAGGTCCAGGAATCCCATTCTTCATTCATGCCGGTGAGATGCTCATGAAGCTCCTCATTCAGTTTGCTCAAGTTCTCATCTCGCACTGCTTTGTCGGCAGACAATACAGCAGCTCTCATCTTATCCCAGAGAAACTCCCTGGCGACTTCAAAAACCTCTGTTGGCACTGAGCCAGCTTCAAAGCTAAATTTTTCTTTGCCGATTTCATCTTGCATCTGTTGCAGCAAATTGCATACGTTGGCTATCTCTTTGTGTCCTGCAATAATAGCGCCCATCATGTCATCTTCAGTCACCTCATTGGCTCCTGCTTCAATCATGCAAACCTTATCTTTGCTGCCGGCCACAAATAGATCTAATGTACTGGCTTTAGTCTGCTCATTATCGGGGTTGACAATTATTTCGTCGTCAACTATTCCTACCTGCATCCCTGCCAGAGGGCCATCCCAAGGTATATCCGATATCATCAAAGCAGCGGATGAACCTATGAAAGCCGCCACCTGTGGTGAATTATCATGATCAACAGACAGAACAAGGTTAGAGATGATTACATCATTGCGCAAACCTTCCGGGAATAGCGGCCTTAATGCTCTGTCAATGGAACGTCCAATAAGAACTGCGTTCTCTGAAGGTCTTCCTTCTCTCTTAAGATAGCCGCCGGGTATCTTGCCGATGCTATACATTTTTTCTTCATAGTCAACAGAAAGGGGAAAGAAATCCAGTCCCTCACGCGGCTTTGCCGAAGCGGTTACCGTTGACAGAATCGTGGTATCCCCATATCGAACTAATACGGATCCATTGGCGAATTGAGCCATCTCGCCTATTTCCAGTTGTAATTTACGACCTGACAGGTCGTATTCATAAATTTTCTTCGTCATCAAATATTTCCTCTCAATTAGATGATTTGAGAAAGTATTTGCCAACAGATGTAGTATGTAGATTCTGTCTCGGTGCCCCTAATGCAGCACAGGCAGCTCCTCACTGCTGAAGAACCGATGCACAATCTACGTCCCACATTCTGTTGTCCTCAACCTGGCTTTACCAGAGAAAACCGGCGGATAACCGCCGGTT
>DUPE01000126.1 GCA_012838475.1 Clostridiaceae bacterium | reverse complement strand
GGAGAATTCTCCGAGGCGATTATTTTTTTGCAGATCCTGATTTTTAATCTTATTCTGCTGAGCAGAAGCCTCATAGCTGCCAATCTGATTCACAAGTGAATAAGTCACATAGCTGCCGGTCTTATTAAACGGTTCAGAAGTCACATAACTGCCAATACCGTTACTTCAGCCTGTTGCGGATCTCATCAATATATGACTGCCAAAGGGCGGGGGTATATTCAAGTAAACGAAACTGTTTATTATGGAAATCTTGCTCCAGATACTCGGCGACATTGGGGAGGAAGAAAAGATGGATCTTCTCGCTCGAATCATCCGGACTGATCATGTAGAGCAAAGTCAAGTCTTTAGTACAAAGAATGGCCGCATTTGACATGGAGGTATATATTACTTTCGTTTTTTCCAGCATTTGCGGGCCTATTCGACTCACCAGTCGATGCATCATTTTGATGCGTTCTTCTTTGGAGATATGAAGACTGCCGGAAAAAGGTACGATCGTTTTCCCCGATCTGGCAAATTCGCCGATTGATGCACCGGAAGGGAAAAAGCAAGCATCAGTATTCATCAGTGCAGCAAGAAAACAATGCATCAGTTCTCGTTGCTCTTGAGACTCTTCAATTCCGGCCGTTTCGTCAGGAGACAGATAGTAAGAGAGCGGTATGAAAGAATAGAGAGCTTGCGGTTCACGTTTGATAAGGCTCATTGCGAGTGATGGCTCATTCCTGAGCAATTGTCTCACTTCATCCCGATTATAAGATAGTTTGCGGATTTGACATTTTTTGACAAATTGAAGAAAATGCAAGAGATAATTCTTGTTACGAATAATCCTCAATGATGGAGTGCCGTCGGGTAAAGAGTCATAAGTAAGCAGACAGTGGT
The DNA here is from genome assembly GCA_012838475.1 of Clostridiaceae bacterium. Classification (GTDB taxonomy): domain Bacteria; phylum Bacillota; class Clostridia; order Saccharofermentanales; family DTU023; genus UBA1046. The sequence goes on along the minus strand of DUPE01000126.1, from coordinate 3,320 downwards.
TCTTTAGCAAAAGATATACTTGTTTGTAGTGATAATTTGTCTCCCAGAGACAAAGGTCAAAATCTTGCTCAAGCTGATTAATTTTTCCAAAAGGATTATTCATCTTCACATAGCTTTCCGACAGAGAAGCTTTCTCAAAGTTTAAAGAGTGATTTAAAATAATCCTTTGCTGATGCTCGTTTGTAAAAATAATCCGACTGAGCGAGTAGGGTAATTCTCCAAAAAGCAGCGGCATCGCACTGAACATTTCCAGTGTTTCATTCTTTTCCTGGTGTAAAAGGTCGGAGAGAATGATGCAGGTCATATTTAAGACTCGCCGGTGAGTATAGTAAAATAATTCACTTGCCCCATAATGCAGGTCTACTTGATGATCAATAGCGAAATCGTATTCGAGAGCATATGAGATAGCGCTACTAAGGAAAACCATCAAATCATTTTCTGAAGAAAAGTCGTAAATACAAGGGAAACGGGCAGTGAGCCTGAGATGGCATTTGGGCTCGTAAATTACAGAAGACAATAGTTTAGCCGCCTCGCGACTAAAGCTTTGATGATCTGTTAAACTGGGAAACTGCTGTCCAGTCAAAAAGCGGCTTAGTCCACTTGCAGACATCGATACAGACTTGGCAAAGTCCTTTTTAGCGATATCAGCGACTGAAATGAGATCCTCTATCAGGGAAGCAGCTTTCATCTATACTCTCCAAATAAAATATGACTATCATGTCTTCATTGTAGCATGATGACTCTTATGAACCAGCGCCCTACAGGCATCTGCTGACCTAATAAATATATTACAGGATGACTGGCGCATCAACCTGCTATTACCGGCACTGTTAGGGCCTAGATTAACATATGGGCATCCTGGAGAGTCAACCGCTCTGTCCCGTCGCACTTTATGGGCTGCGGTTTACTCTATTTGCTGCAGGAAGCCTTCCCAAAGCTCAATACTAAAAGAAGCAACACCCAAAGCTTCATTCTCAATCAATTTCTTGAAATCCTCCCCAAGATTTGTGTCAAAAAAAAGATGGACTTTCTCATTTTGCATACCGTAGCCGGTGGTATAGATGATGCTCAGCTCTGCGGAACAAAGCAACAATATGTCAGATATGCTGCTGTAAATCAGCTGGAATTTATTATCGATTGCAGACTCTACAGTATATTTCACTACACGCTTGAGGAAGGGAATTCGTTCTGATGACGGGATGTCGATCGTGCCATGAAAGGGAATAACTACTTTGCCTTCATTAGCTATTAGTCTTAGAGCTTCGTCTGAGAAAAAGATATTAGTGCCTTCGCTAAGAAGCTTCTCAAAAAAAGCAAGCAGCTTTTGACGTTCATCAGCAGAGGACTCTATTTTCGATAGCTCCTCATCCGTCACTGTATAGCCTGTGGGAGCGAAGATAAAGACATCAGTGATCTGCAGTTGTAAGAGATAGTCTAAGAAATCATCTTTGGTATTGCGCTTTTGCAGGAAATGTTCGCGATTAAAACTAAGTCGCCTGCTTTCACGCGATTCTATTTCTTGAAAGAAATGCTGCACAAAACTCTTATGATCAATCAGGGTCATGCTCCAGCTGCCTTCGAACTGCTTATCGAAGAGAACCAGAACACAATCCTTCAGAAGCAGAAAATTCTCACCGAGGGCTACGGGTGCCTGCCAAAAATTGAGATCACAATGGTCTTGCACCCAGCGTATAAAGTTCAATGGATTGAATAAAATTTCACTTCTATTCTCCTCGGGGGAAGGAATCGCCTGATAAAGACTAACTCGGCCAATAATCTCCTCGCATTCAAACCGCAGTCTCCTTAAAAAGGGGGGATATTCATCTCCGAAGAGGGGCAGAGAGCTGTAAAGCACCATTTTTTCACTGGGACAGCGTAGGATATATTCAGACAAGACGATGCAGAAGGTGTTTAGGATTCTTTGATCTCCGAGCAATACTTTTCCGTAATCAGGATAGTCAAGATTTTGCTTGTTAGCGACAGCCCAGTCCTGTTCCAGAGCATATTCAAGAGCACGTTGCAGGAATGCTTCCAGCTCGTGCAGAGAGTGAAAATCGTAAATGATGGGAAAGAGTCTTATCAATTTTCGATAGCATTGTGGTTCAAAGATTTTGGCTGCCAGAACGGAGGCTGATTGTTGGCAAAAAGTCTTTTTTTCAGTGGGTCTGGGCAGTCTTTTTCCAGACAGGATAAAGCTCAGGCCGCTGGGGGTAGTGTAGACGCTAATAGCATAGTCTGTTTTGCTGATTCCGGAAATGCTAATCAGTGAATCCAGTAATTCGCCTGTCTTCATAAGAGCACCTCCTTTCCTAAGTCATGACAATTATAGCAAATTATCTGATTTTAGCTATTATCTCTGGTTTTCCAGTAGTAGATTCTTATGCCATTGCTTATGTCCGGCGCCAAGACAAGATTATGTCCACTTGCAGCTGTTGCCGACTAGTCTGTTGGCATCGCATCAGAGGACAAAAGTCGCTATAATAATCAAATATATGGAGATTGGGCGACTATGGAAGGGGAGTACGGCTAATGGAAGCAAGTCAACACAAAACAAGCAACGAGCAGAAAGCAAATCTTTGTCTTTTAGAACCGCTACTGGAAAAAAACAGTGATCTAAGAGGCAGTGCCATAGCCGTATTGCAGGAAGCCCAGAAGATCTATGGCTATTTGCCTATGGAAGTGCTGGAGAGGATATCGACGGCAACAAATGAGCCTTTAGCCAAACTCTATGGAGTGGCGACCTTTTACACTCAATTTCGTCTTAAGCCTATAGGCAAGCATCTCATCATGTTGTGTCAGGGCACGGCATGTCACGTTATGGGGGCTGATCGTGTGCAGCAGGCGATCGAAGATGAGCTGAGGATCGAGGATGGCGAGACCACGGAGGATGGCATATTCACCCTGATGACCGTGGCATGTCTGGGCTGCTGTTCGCTCGCTCCCGCCATGATGATAGATGGCGAGACCTATGCCAAACTAACTTCTGATTCTGTTCGTTCGATACTGCGTAATCTGCGAAAAGAAACAAGGGACAGGTGTTAAAGTGAAGCAAATGACGAATCTTAACCATAATTTCACAAGTTTATTCATTAACACTGATCCTTTGCGGTTGTTGACACAAAGAGCAGGGAGCTTTTTATGAGAGTAGTAGTTGGCGCAGGCAGCTGCGGACTTGCTGCCGGAGCGGATAAATTGGTCAGTGAGCTGAAGAGCAGAGATTTGGGTCTGGATACAAGACTGGAGATTACAGGCTGTATCGGAATGTGCTATCTGGAGCCGATAGTAGACATTTATGATGACATCGGCAATTTGCACCGTTT
>DUPE01000236.1 GCA_012838475.1 Clostridiaceae bacterium | reverse complement strand
GCTTTCTTGTAATGCTTTTTTAGAAACCTCACTACAACAGGTTCTTTCTGAACTTTTTCTTCACCTCTTTCTTTGCCAAGCATATAGCTGCACAAAACCGGCGTTAGTGTAAGTGCAACAAGTGTCGATGCCAATAATGATATAATAAATGCAATTCCAAGCGGTGCAAGCATTCTGCCTTCCATACCCGAGAGGAAAAATAACGGTATAAAACTCAAAATAATAATTATAGTAGAACTAATAATCGGCAGTCTCACCTCTTTAGACGCCTCATAAACTACCTGCGAAACAGACTTCTTTTCATCAATAGGTTTAAACCTGTTCTCACGAAGTCGCTTAAATACATTCTCTACATCCACAATAGCATCATCAACCAAAGATCCAATAGCAATAGCCATCCCCCCCAAGCTCATTGTATTTATAGTAAGACCCATAAACTTCAAAACAAGCATAGCCACAATTAGTGAAATAGGAATTGAAACAAGTGAAATGATGGTGGTTTTAGAGTTCATTAAAAAAACAAACAGTACTATAACTACAAAAATCCCACCTTCAATAAGAGCCCTTTTTACATTATTAATCGAGCTGTTAATAAAGCGTGATTGACGAAAAATATCTGTCGAAATTACAACATCGGGCGGCAACTCACTCTTCAGTGCGGCTATTGACTGGTCGAGTTTATCTGTAAGATCAATTGTGGCTGTTCCCGGTTGTTTAGTTATTGTAAATAAAACTGCCGGTTTACCTTTTTCCGATGCTACACCTAATTTAGGCGACTTGTCACCTATTGTTACATCGGCAATGTTTCCGAGTAAGACCGGAATCTCATTCACCGTTTTCACAACTGTAGTCTTCAGGTCTTGTAAATTGTTAGTTGATAACATTCCTCTAATAATGTATTCATTACCAAATTCATTTATTACACCACCCGATACATTCTTATTCATCCCTTTAACCGCAGAAATTACCTCGTCTAAACTAACATCATAATACTTCATCCTTCCCGGATTAAGCAGAATCTGATACTCCTTTATTTCGCCACCCAGTATAGAAACTTGGGCAACACCACCTGTAGATAGTAAACGCGGACGTATTATCCAGTCGGCCATAGTTCTCAAGTCGCGCATAGATGTACTATCTGCCGTAAGTCCAATAATCATTATTTCACCCATGATAGAAGTCTGCGGACCCAAAGTAGGATTGCCAACATTTGCCGGAAGTCCCTCTTTAATAAGAAGCAGTTTTTCAGAAACAGTCTGTCTTGCGATATTAATATTTGTACCCCAGTCAAACTCTACCCAAACTACAGAAAAACCTGTAGTAGATGAAGATCTCACTCTTCTAACATCAAGAGCTCCGTTCAAAGCAACCTCAATAGGAAATGTCACCAAACGTTCCACCTCTTCCGGTGCCATACCTTGCGCCTCAGTCATTACCACTACAGTAGGTGCATTCAAATCGGGAAAAACATCCACCTCCATATTAGTCGCTATAAAAATCCCTGCTATCATCAATAAAGCCGAAGCCACTAAAATAACCAATCGGTTATTTAATGAAAATCTAATAAGATTATTCAACATAATAATACCCTGTATTTTTATTAATGACTATGACCTTCAGGTATTGCCGATGGAGTTGCAGCCAGTTTAACCTGATACACACCTTTGGTAACAACTATATCCCCTGCATTAAGTCCCGAAACAACCTCAACCCTAGCACCATCATTTTGTCCAAGCACAACATTCTGTTTTTTATAATGCTCCTCATCCAATTGTAAATATATAAAATGAAGTCCTTGCTCTTC
>DUPE01000194.1 GCA_012838475.1 Clostridiaceae bacterium | reverse complement strand
AGCTTCCTGAGACCTTCCTGTACACCTAGATGGATAGCCTGCAGCATATCAGTAGTAAGAGATTTATTTCTACCCATATCCAACACTAAATGAGGAATACCTGTATCATCACAAAGAGGACTGCAATTCTTCTCTGCAGCTTCTGCGTTTTTAAGAGTTTGTTCTAAAACCCATCGGGATTGCGGATAAGATTCCTGTTCGATTGCTCTTTTGTATGCCAGTACTTTATCCTTGGAAAATGTTGAGCCGGCTCTTACCAATGTTTCACTCACTAATTCAATTATTCTATCTCTATTCATAATACAATCCTTCAATCGTAGATTGATTTTCCATTTGCAGCGGCAATAACTGCAGGATATTCTTCAATCTCTAGCTCGTAAAGAGCTTCCATTCCTAATTCAGGAAATGATACCAGTCTCTTAGAAATAGTCCTATCTCCCAAGAGCGCAGTAACAGGTGGAATTACTGCATACACAGCATTATCATCACCTAAATGCTTGATGGTTTCTTGCGATAATGCACCTTTGCCCAGATGCAGTCTAACACCCGCAACTGACAGTGGATGTATACTTGATTCAATTTCAAATTTATTGCTTGATGTCGGACCAACTCCTGCTGTACTAACAGCTGTATGGAAAATAACGGCACCTTCAAGTTCGATCCCCAAATCAGCCAAGGTTCCTTCTGCTATCGCTTCCTGGACTTTTGGCAGGACGGCGTCACGTCCACAGTATATTTTCCCTGAAATTGTTATCATATCGCCGACCTTAAGATTAGCGATATCAGATTCCTGTAATGGTGTTGTCAAAGTCATTGTTATGACACTCCTTCGATCTTAGTCATCAATTGCGAACAAGTTTACGAAGCTTCGCTCGTTCTCAATTACACCGTATGCCTGAGCACGCATGTATATTTTATAGGCCCAGTTAGTATGCGGTTTGATTTCATTCATCTTATTGGCATTAGCACTTTTTATGACACCGTCGGCAGTACCAAGTATCTGACTGGCATCATCATACTCTTCTTTGGTCACTGCTTGTAAAGCATTTACAAACTTAACATGTGTTGGATGGATTACTGTCCTACCGATGAAGCCATTGGCCTTATCATGAACTATTTCTCTGAGAAGTCCATCTATTTCCATATTATAAATGGGAATCCTTTGCATGAGGACACCTTCTATATTATGCTTTGGAAGATCTTTGAACATCATTTCTTTGCTTGCACGGAAATATTCCCAGACAGGTCCGGAGAGGACATATTCATTGTTTCGGCTAAACACATTAAGTACATCTGATAGACACTCACGCACTGTCATTATGTCATAAATAGAGTAATCAACACCGCGGCGCACACCGAAGCAAGAAGAGAAATCTGTCGCACCAACGCGTATCTGAAGAATCAAATCCTTATACTTATCACAAACAGCTTTGATACGAATCAGCTCATTCATTCTCGTTTCTTTGAACGCCACAATCGGATCCTCAATAATAGGCATACCGTAGAGCACATCATCAAACTTTTCGTTGAGCTCTTTTAAATGATAATAATATAATTCGCCATTTTCAGAATTGAATTTCGGGAAGTTGAAACCAGCGAGCATTTTTACCTGACGTCTTGACAGCATAGAAGAGAAATGACGAAACTGATTAATTGTTCTTACACGACAAAATATTAAAGGGATATCGTTATAGTCAAGCTCGCCGTTCTCAACAGCGGTTGCTAATGTGTCTAACATTTTGAGCAAATTCTGTTCGGCTTCAGGTACGCAGGCCTCCGGACAAGCATCTTCAAAACACATAACCATAGTCGTTAACCCGGGCATAGCCTTGGTCAATATTTTCTTAGAAAAATCTTTGTTACCTGGCATATACATACTAGCCCCAAGGCAATACTGAAGAAACTCTCTATCGCTATATTTATTAAACTCCTTTGGCTCACATACAAAATTAAACTCAGGATTATACTGCTGATGCTTCATGATTTCGTACACCTTTCATGTTAGTTATGTCAACTTATAAACAAATAGTCTTTTCTGTTCTATTTTATTGATCCTTTTGGCGATATGATGGCTTCTGAATAGTATTCATCAATTACACGCTTCACAAGTGTGATTTGTTTGGCACGCTTCTTAGCATCATCTGCATTTGTGTCCCAGCTATGCGTTTTAGCAACAGATCCGCCAGTTTTAAGATAAAGTGGTGCAGCAACACGAATCATTTCAGGCACTTCATAATGTCTTATAAATCCACCGGAAGAAGCAGGATTCTCTGTATGGATATCAATCGGGATATTAATTGTTTGACGCATTGCAGAAAGCATTTGCAACTGAATATCACGTACTGGATTAACAGAATTCGCACCTATACTCTCAAGAAGCTTTGCGGAACATGGATTGCCAAATCCAGTATGAGCAGACACCTTGAACTCACAGTCACTGGGAATTTCACCAGCCTTACGAAATTCATTAAGCACCCACAGGCAGCCTTCATCGTATACTAGAAAACCGCGACAGCCGAGCCGAGCAGCACGTTTTACATCTTCAACTGCACGCACGATCTGTTCCTGTCCACGCAGTCTATAACCCATACGCTGTCCTTCCGGTGTATTTACTGAAGCACTCGTATCTGTTGTAGCACGCGGACCGATAGCTAACAGTAAATTGACCTGCCACTTATGCTCAAGTTCAACCATTTTACTGATATCTTCATCAGAAAGAGACATGATACCTTTTGTTTGAGTAACACGGTGAATATAAACGCCAAGCCTATCCAATTCTTCAAGTAGAGCCTGCATAGCAGCCGGACCTTGAATACCAGGCACCTCAAAACGATACTGAGAGTTATCACTAAATCTCTTATCAGATGTCGGCAAATCGTAATTGTCACCTCTAGGCAGCCCTATTTTTTCTAAGAAATCTCTTGTCTCTTTCATCTCATTTTTCTCCTTCAATTTTATTTACGAAGTTCATTTCGTAAATCATCTATAAGTATTTGATGTGATATTTTTAATGCAGGCAGATCAGAACGAATGCCTTTGCGAATTCTGACATCAACAAAACCCGGTTTATCTTTTGCTAACAGAGTTTTAATTGCTACTTGAAGCTCGTCCTGATTAGCCACAGGTCTGCCCACTGTCTCATAACCGCATCCTTCAGCAATAGCGGTGAAGTCTATTTGATGTCCCGTTGACGGCTGTCCACCAACTGATTCGTGTACATCATTATTAAGAATAACGTGTATATAGTTACCTGCCCCAACCTTCCGGGCGGTAGTCATCGCTCCCAAGTGCATAATCGCACTAGCATCACCATCAAGGCAAATAACCGGACGTTCCGGACAAGCCATAGCTACTCCCAAGGCAACTGAAGAATTGTGTCCCATGGCACCTACATTCAAGAAGTCATTTGCATGACCCTCTCCTCTTAATTCACGCTGGGCATAGAGTTCTCTGGTAGCTCTACCAGTTGTAGCTGTATAAACTGTGTTTTCAGGTGCTACATCAAGTATTATTGAAATTGCCTCTTCACGGCTCATAGGATAGTTATTATCTGAGGCGTTGATTTTAATCTTGGCGTTAAATACACCTTTATTGGCGATCAGACCAATTGGTTGACTCAATTCTTTTGCCATTTTGGCTGCCCATACAGCAGAGTCCATTGCATTATCTTCATCTACGATTTTGTATGGAATATGCATATTCTCTAGTAATTTGGGAGTTATTTCGCCTTGAGTTTTATGTTGTGGGTGATTGTCTTCGTTCGGTCCGCGCCAGCCAATCAGCAAAATCATGGGAACAGAATACACATTGCTGTCTGCAAGCGATACCAATGGATTAACGCAATTGCCGAGGCCAGAATTCTGCATATACACTAGAGGCACACAGTCCTTACCGAATGAATAGCCCGCTGCGAGTGCTATCGCATTGCCTTCATTGGCAGTTATGATATTCTGCGAATTTGGAACTAGTTCTAACAAGGTATTACAAAAATCATTCAGGTACGAATCAGGAACACCAGTGAAAAAGCAGACACCAGATTCCTGCAATTTATTTATAAAAGCTACTTGATCAATCATAGAAATAGTCCTCAATTCATAAATTTATAATATGGTGGGGCATCAGCTCGACATATCTGCCATGAATCATTATATACTCTTACAACTTCATCCGGCAGAGGTCCTTGTGCGATAGTTTCTATGTTCTGGATCAACTGCGAAGGTTTAGACGAGCCGACAATAATGGCGTCTCCCCTCGTACTGTCCATGCATGAGTGATATGCCAACCAGCGAAAAGCTGCGTCTACCATACTTATGTCATACTTCTCGCAGATGTCACGTAAATTATTAACTGCATCAAAGAAACTCTGTCGCCAGTATCTCTTCTTATAACTTGTACGCTGAGCAAACCTTCCATCGCTGGGAAAATCTTCGAGGCTGCTATACTTGCCGGTTAGCATTCCACCTGCCAAAGGATTATAAGCAGTAAATCTTAGTCCATATTTGCGAATCGTATCGAAGAGCTCGCCCTCAACATTACGACTTAGAACATTATACACACCTTCGTATACAGTCGGCATGAGCCAACCATTCTTTTTACATAGCTCACAGGCTTCTTCTACCATCGAAGCTGGGAAATTGCTGACACCAAGCTCTTTGATCTTTCCCTGCTGATATAATTCATTGCAAGTTGACAGAGATTCTTCAAGAGGAACAATATTGTCAGGAAAGTGGAGATACAAGACCTCAACAAAATCGGTCTGAAGTCGTTCTAAGGATTCTGTAAATTGTGAAAGAATCGCTGCTCGATCAAGTTTTCCAGTAATGCGTGGATTAACCTTCGTAGCGATACGATAGCTTGATCTATCTATGGGAGCAAGAACCTGGCCAAGTATTCTTTCACATTCACCTTCATTATAGACATACGCTGTATCTAGTTCCTTAATACCATTTTCTATCGCTGTATTTATCATAACGATAGTTTCTTCTTCATTAGTTTGTTGACCAACCGTTATTGTTCCAAAGATTAAGTTCATATGTGCCTCCTTCTATTTAAGCATTTCAAGTAATTGTGGCAGTTCTGTTTCCAGGTTAAGCACAGCATCAACTATTTGCTCAGTTTGCTTTTTTGTTTTGCCCCCATAAACTGCTAGGCCAGTAAATTTTTCAATAACTTCATTATGAGTAAGTGGATTTTCAGGTTCACCTTTTGGTAATTCGTTTCTACCCTCGAATCTACGTCCATCATTAGCTAGTATCTCAACTGTCGCAATAGTTTTTGCAGGGAAAAGAGCTGACATCTCATCGTTTGCTTCCACAGTCACTTTCTTCGTCAAAATACTGATTTCTTCATTAAAAATGCAATCATCTTCGAAGGCTTCCATGCCAGTCTTATCAGCGATATATGCAACTGCGAAGTTGTAGGGTATGCTCATTTTTGCGGAAGCAGCGCCTGGAATATCAGTATGGTCATGTTTCTTAACAGCTAGTGAATAAGTCGATATTTTTACGCTTTCAATATCATCTGCTGCCAGATTAATTCTGTTACGAAGATCCTTCGCAATATCGATTGCAGGATGCGTATAGCGACATGCAGCATATGGCTTAATGTATGCTTTTTCAATTGCGTATGACCCATTTAACATAACCGGCATAAAATCAACGGCATCAGATCCATACATTTGATTTAAAAAGCCCGCAACACCAGAGAAAGAGTCATCGGCCACCTCGAATCCAGCTTGCGCCATCTGTACTGCTGTAAGACCAAGCAATGCTGCTTTTGCCACATTATACGGTTTCAGCTGAGATCCATCTTCCAACACCTTAAGGGTGCCGGTTGCAGAAACAGCAGCTGTGGATAATGCTTTTCTAGTTTGACCTATATCAAAGTCTAGAGCATAGGAAGAAGCAATTGCAATCCCTAGCATGCCACATGTTCCAGTAGCATGATATCCACGTTGT
>DUPE01000134.1 GCA_012838475.1 Clostridiaceae bacterium | reverse complement strand
TACGGAAGGTCGATAGCCAATATTTGTGACGCTGATGAACCTGTCATTCTCTACCGTGGTTAGCGATGCGTAGACGCCAAGCTCAGGCAGATCTCCGCGAGAGCCGGCGTCAATGTTAGCAGTAGGCATATCATATACCTTGCCTCTGCCCTTGCCGCGAATTTCTTTTCCACGAAGTGTGTACAGCGGTTTCATTTTGAAAATGTGATCAGGCTTGGTCAATTTATAGAATCCCCTGTAGGATCAAGATTACCAGTGCACTGGTAGCAACCAGGAACAATCCTAAAATTACCATGCCGGGATTGAATCTTTTTGTCTGCTTCTCAGGCTGCTCTAGCAGGCTTGTCTTCCTTAGACCTAAAACTAACGGTTTATACAATAGCATAGTCAGACCTGCGTTTAGACTCGCTTTGATCAGATTAAAAGGAATAATTGCCGGCAGCAACAGAGCTGCTACCGCCTCACGAGGCATGCCGGTGTAAATCGGTGTGATAATATAATTCCAAAGTGTCATAACAACTACTGTCAAAACGATTCCGGACAACAAGCCGGTGATAGCTCCTGACATGGTACGCCTCTTCTTGTATATATAGGATGCGGTGACAGCAAAGGCAGAAGAAGAGATCACGTTCATAATCAGGCCAAGAATGCCGGTACTGCTAACAGTAGCCATTTCCACTAAAGAAACTACCAAGGACAGGAGAAAGGCAGACATTGGGCCATAAATAAGTCCGCCGATAACAATCACGACATCTTTTGGGTCGTACCATAAAAAAGGCAAGGCAGGAACGACCGGAATGTGTATTACTGCCATGACAATATAAGCAAGAGCTGCCAACATGCCGAGAGTGGTAATCTGTTTGATTCTTGTGTTCATATAAGCCTCCGAAAAATAATAGCACCTGAAACATACTAATGTCTCAGGTGCTAAATTATCCGCTAATCGGCTATAAACACAATCGAATATATTCACCTGCTGCGTTTACAGCTTGCACACAACTTAACAATCTTCTCCCATCCAGACTCTAACTGTCGGTTCCGGAATTCCACCGGATCCTGACTTGAACTAAATCAAGTCCTGCTTTGCGCTCGCGGACTATCACCGCCGATCGGGAATTACACCCTGCCCCGAAGACATTAAACTATTCAGATGTCGAATTCATATTAACGTATCAATTCTCAAAATTCAACTGTAAAAATGAATAAATATTCGGACCAATTGCAAACTGAAGTGAGCACCTGATCATCTACTATATCCTGCTACCCGGAATGCGTAATTAAAGTTGCCAATAAGTCTTTCACCGTCGTAAAGCTTTAGATTGACGCAACAAGACTAGTTTGTCTTTTCTGCCCATACTGAAACCGATCTGCCATTGACAGGGAAAATTGCTCCCCCCTTCTCATCTAACACTAATTCCTCCGGCCGATTGTTAGTCAGATCAAACCAAATCTGACCGGCGCGGTCTTCACCCAGCTGAATCTCAACAGAATTCTCCTGACCGTTTGAAAGAACGCAAACAAGCCCGGAATAAGGGAATTCCATATCACCCTTGCGAACAAAGGCTATAGCATTTTTGTCGAAGAAATAGTCCTCCTGAGGTCCGTAGGCTCGGTACTTTCTGGCGGCCAAAAGAGGCTCTAATACCTTTTTTTTAGCGCCTTCGCCATTGCGTATTCCATAGTAATCGCCATAAAACAGACAAGGATAGCCATCATGCCTGAGGAGGATCAGTGCATAAGCCAGAGGCTTGAACCAGTCGGCAACGAAGGACTCCAGAGCCTGACCGGGCTGCGAATCGTGATTGTCGACAAAAGTAACAACATTCAAAGGATTTGCGTTAACCAAAGTGTCAACGAAAATTCCTCGTAAATCATATTCCGCTTCTTCCTTACCGGCCCGTTCAAAATTAAAATGCAGAGCGACATCGAATAGCTGCATGTGGAACTGTAATTTATCAAGATATGTGCGCATGCGCTCAACATCTGTAATCCAGTACTCACCTACTACATAGATATCGTCGTTAACTCTGCTGCGCATTTCTTCGATAAATTCGAGCATAAAGGGTTCGTCGATATGTTTGATAGCATCTAAACGCATGCCGTCATAGTTGAAGCGCTTAAAGTACCATTCGCCCCAACGAAAAAGCTCTTCTCTGACATCCGGGTGGGCCTGATCTATGTCTGAATGCATCAGATAATCATAATTTCCGTATTGAGAATCGACCGCAAAACCGAAGCCCTTGTTCTCCCCTAATATGCGGAAAATTCCCATATCCCCCGTCATCTGGTCAAGATCAACAGCAGAAAAATGTTCGTGGTTCCATTTGAAATCGGAATATTTATCACCCCTGCCGGGGAAAGTAAATTTAGTCCAGCCTTCAATCTCCCTGGGTTCGCCAATCTCTTTCGTTCTGTCCATCGGGTCTACAGGTACGGCCATGAATCTTTCCGTTTCATCCGCGCCGGCTTTATGGTTCAAAACAACATCAGCGTATACTCTGATATTGTGCACGTGCAAAGTTTTGATCAGAGTCTCCAATTCGGATACAGTTCCGTATTTGGTTGCAACTGTGCCCTTCTGGTCAAACTCGCCTATATCATACAGGTCATAAACGCTGTATCCGGTATCGTAAATCGATGTGCCTTTATACGCAGGCGGAAGCCAGATGCTCGTTATACCCATATCCGCAAGTTCCGCGACCTTTTCTGTCAGCCGTAGCAAATGTCGGTTGTCAGCGGGAAGATCCCAGCAAAATCCCTGGAATAGTAATCCGTTGCTCGTGGTGATCATTTCGTTATGATGGTTATATTCGATTACCGTTCATTCAACGCTGCGGCGATCTCTTCAGTACCGGCAAGAACCTTTGCATCCGGGTTCCAGTTGCAGCGAATTTCCGGTTCGACAACATCAAAACCGGCATCAATTAATCTGCTGCGCAGTATCTTTGTGCTTTCGCCACTCCAGCCATAACAGCCAAAGACTGCAGCTTTCTTATTCTTAAACTTCAATTCTGTGAGGAATTCGAGCCAGCCGCCCACCGAGGACAAAATATTATTTCCTACCGTCGGTGATCCGACAGCAATAGCCTTAGACTTAAACACTTCTGTCATAATGTCATTTTTATCTGTCTTTGCAATGTTAAATACTTTAACTCTGGTCTCAGGCGATAGACGAGAAATATCTGAAGCGATCTGATGCGCGATTTTCATAGTGCCTTCCCACATAGTGTCATATGCGATGGTGATCTGATCTTCTTGATAGTCTTGAGACCATTCGTAGTATTTCTCTACAATCTGCAAGGGATTGTCACGCCAGATGGCGCCGTGACTGGTAGCGATAATGTCAATAGGCAGGTTTAAGGCGACAATCTCATCGATCTTGTTCTTAACCAGCGGCGAAAACGGATTCAATATATTGGCGTAATATTTTTGCGCTTCGGACCAGAGCAAACATTCATCTGCTGCGTCAT
>DUPE01000010.1 GCA_012838475.1 Clostridiaceae bacterium | reverse complement strand
GTTTCCCAGTCTGACGCTCTGTATCTTTCGTGAACAAACTTTGTAATTGTAAACATACTTTTGTGTATGTCGACAATTATCTCTTGGAGAACTGAGGCGCTCTGCGGGCTCCTTTGAGTCCGTACTCCACATCATTCTGTGGTCAAAAACCCTTGATTTACAGGGGTTTTCGGGTGTTTCTCCAAAAGTTGCCCCATATTTTAACTCAAAAAAAGGGGCATCGAATAGGGTTAAGATCACTGTTTGAAAGCTGAATTGACCACACTCAGGAGTTCTTCCGGTTTATTATACTTCACTTTGGCGTAAATGTCCATGGTTGTTTTGCTGTTTTCATGGCCAGCAAGATATTGAACTGTTTTAGGGTCAACTCCGGCATAGATCAGATTCGTAATATAGGTGTGCCGCAATTGGTGAGGAGTTACGTCAAAGTCCAATGAATAAACGATTCCCGGATTGTTTTTTTGGCTTCCACCTAGCGTTGGAGTGACAGTATATCTAATGCTTTGGCCGTTTACATATTTGTAATAGGTTCTCTCTTTGGTCGATCTTACGGTCACGTACTTCCAGAGACGTTGAAACTGAGCATTAGACAGAGGTTGCCCGTTGCTGTCAGAAATAACATAAATCGAATTTGTTTTTGCCTTTGTTGCACGCAAACATTCGACAAGGCATTTCGGTATGGGGATATCTCGTCTTGCCGCGGGCGTTTTCAGCTTAGTATCTACTACTGGGCGGTTGTGATCGGAACGCCATGCACGGCGGACTGAAATGTAAGGGGTTGGCACATCCAGGTATACGCAGTCCCATTGCAGTCCGAGAATTTCTTCTCTACGGAGTCCTGAATACAAACCGATCATTATAAAATCATACGGCCTAAGACCTCTGATAGCATCTAGCAATTTATCTACTTGCTCATCAGTTAGAGCCTCCTTGTCTTTTGCAGGAGTTCCGCCTTTTGCAGAAATATTTTCAGACGGGTTATAGTCAATAAGCTTACTTCTTTCTGCCGAGTAAAAGATGCACTTCATCAACATATTAACGGTGGCATATAAAGAAGCTGATTTTTGTGATGCAGGGATAAGTGCCAGTTTAATATCATCTGATGTTACATCAGACAAATACATATGACCCAGAGGCTTTACGATGTAGTTTTTTATTCTTGAAGAGTATCCTTTCAATGTTGCGGAGGATACTGTAGCCGATTGCATAAGCAGCCACTTTTCGCAGTATTCTGCAACAGTTGGATTCATTCGACGGAAGATAGCATCCTCAACCAAGGCTCGCGCTTCCTGCTCTTTTTGGTAGAGTTCTTCTCGAGTTAGTGCGTATAGGTCCACGCGTTTCCCATCGGCATCTGTGATGCGCGTTCTGTAATACTGGATGCCCTTTCGGACTACTGTACCGTATTCTGGTACATTGTGAGTTTTCTTAGCCATATGTATGCTCCTTTCCAGCTTGTTTTTTTATGTATATTTTGCAGGTAAAGTAAGAAAGCAGCAAGGATGTCGAGCATTGAAAACGCAAAGAGCGAGAACTGTATGTTCTCGCTCTTTGTATTATTTTATTAATTGTCCCACTGCGAAAAAATGTTACCCAGTGCAACGACTAGTTCGTCTGGGCGATTGTATTTCACTTTTGCGTATATATCCATAGTGATTTTACTGCTTTCGTGTCCTGCGAGATATTGAACGGTTTTAGGATCAACCGACGAGTGAATGAGGTTCGTAATGTATGTGTGACGGAGCAAATGTGGGGTGACCTCAAAGTCCAGACTGTAAACAACTTTGCCGTTATGCGCGGCCTTCTCTCCGAGAACAGGCGTAACAGTATGTTTAACTCGCTTTCCATCCTCATATCTATAATATGCTCGTTCTTTTGTTGTTCTGGTAACAACATATTGCCAAAGACGCTTAAATTGTGTGTAAGAAAGCGGATCTCCATCACGGTTTGCAACAACATATTCGGCAGTAGACGTTTTTTGGGCTTCCCGCAAGCAGTCCACAAGGCAAACAGGCAGAGGTATATTTCTTTCTGCTGCCTTTGTTTTTAGCTCTGACAGAATTACCGGTCGATTGTGTTCTGTGTGCCACGCTCTACGCACTGTCAAATATGGTGCAGGGGTATCGAGATAAACTGAATCCCACTGTAATGCCAGTATTTCCTCTCGCCGCAACCCTGCATAGAGACCAAGCATAATAAATACATATGGTGGCAATCCACGAACAGCATCCAATAACCTTTCTACTTGGCTATCTGTCAGTGCCGGTTTTTCTTTTTGCGGGATTCCGCCACCTTTGGGAGTGATATGGACGGTTGGGTTTTCATCAATAACTCGGCTCTCTAGCGCTGCGCGGAAAATCGACTTATACAGTATGACAACAGACTTATAAACAGATGCAGATTTGCTTGATACGGAAACTAATGCAAGTTGAATGTCATCTGGCGTCACTTCAGCAATTCGCTTATCACCAAGTTCTGATATGATATGCCTACGAACCTTGGAAGTGTAATCCGTTAATGTGGTTGTCCTCACATGAGCAGATTGCATAAGAAGCCACTTTTCACAATATTCAGCGACAGTTGGAGATTTTCGCCTGAAAGTGGCACTATCAATACGCTCAAGAGCATCCAGCTCCTTGTCATACAGCTCCTCGCGTGTTTTTCCATAAAGAATAGTACGCTTTCCATCGAGATTTTCAACGTAGGTCTTATAATACGTGCTGCCGTTTATTTCTACTGTACCATATCTCGGGATCTTTCTTCTTTTTGTAGCCATGATCGGCACCTCCTTGTAACGAAATTATGGTGGTGCAATTATCTTCGCAGAGAATGCGTATATTCTCAAGGATGTCGTTTACTACTTGCTTCCAGTCCGCTTTTTTCGATAAGTCGTATTAGTTTCCCGAGGTTTTGCACGATGAGTGGATCTTGCGATATATTCTTGAAGCGCCAACTCAGTAAAATATACGCATCCGTTATTGACATACTGAACATAAGAAATGAGACCATCCATGCGCGCTGCATCAAGCGTTGCCAGACTAATTCCGAGAACAGTCGCAGCTTCTTTTCTTGAAAGTAATCGTTCCATTGAATACTCCTTTCTGTTGGGTTAATATTCTCGTGCATCGAGACCACAAGAATAGGCCGAAAACGAGGTTTTCGACCCATGATTTCTGGCTTCGATGGACAAACTAAAAGCCCTCCCATCAGAACTTGACTGGGAGAGCACCTTTCTTGCTTGTGCCATTATAAATGCGTAGAATCAAATTGACATATTTTTTTCGACCCTTCAGCGATTTATCACTCATACCGGCAAGGTAGAGTGTCACGGGGTTGGTCTCGCGAAGTTTTGCGACCAGTCTACTACGGTTGTAATCGTTATGATAAAGTTCCACAAAACGGATCATAGCCCGGATAAGCTCTGCCCTAAGAGATTCAGGGACGCCTTCCCATGCTTTGTGCATAACCATGAGGGCCTCTGTATATATGGCTGGTCCAGTACGCTTAAACTCCGCAAAAGCAGTATTGATGCAGATAATACGTCCTTTTCCAGAGGCACGTTCATAACCGATGTGCAATCCGGCTTTTTCTGTGGCCTCGACAAATGCAAGCGAATTAGCGTCGTTACCGTAGAGATTGGCACGGAGTTTGGCGCTGGGAGTCAGTGGAGCAGATTTGCCGGTCTGTGCAGCAAATAGGCGGGCTTCCTCATCTTCAGTCATACCGTAGTACACCTTGCAAAGAATGGGTAGGTCGCAGTTTCCATTTTTCTGTTTTCGTGCCATAACAGTATGCTGTCCGTCGAAGATAAAATATGTTCCATCGCGGAGACTAACCTTCGGCTCATTAGCAATGCGTTCGTCAAATTCAGCAACGATAGCGGCAACGCGATCTGTGTTCAGCCTTCGCTGGTACATTTCGGGGACAACAAGACTACTGCTGTTAATCTCGACCATATCATACAAAGGTTTCATTTGGCATCTCCTTCCAACTCTTTAATGTAAGATTTAGCTTCCTGCATGATTTCCACAAGCTTATGCTTGTAAGCTTGCTCAGTCACCAAACGAGGAAAGTTTTCGATAAAGTTATTGCACACACGGATCATCGTCCGAACAGCAGCTCTCAATGAATCCAGAGCATCATCTTCTGATACCTTTTTGTCCTGCTTTTTTAGTTCTTCGTAAGCAGTTTCGATTTCCTGATAATCTTGTCTTCGATGCTTACCGGAAGATTGAGTGGCAGATGCCTTGTCTTTATCATCTTTTGTAAGTCGTAGTTGTTCCGCCAGCTCTTTACGATCTATGGGAGAAGCACGAGCTATAGCAGCCACTTCGGTTTCTTTTGGTTTGTATTTTCCTACTAAAAGGTCGTCTCTGATGCCGGGTAAGACCTCTTCAGCTGCATCTACGCCATCAGCATAATATTCGGCACGTTGGACATAACCCTCGCTTGTATGAGTTTCTTCGGCAATACGTGCTCGAGTTGCATGTGAAGTAGAAATCAACGGATCATTTTGATCCGTTGATTTTACATTCTCGCTTTTACGGTCACCACCGTGCATCTCTTTTTCAGCTTTGTATCGTTGACCGATAAGATATTTTTTCTGCTGTGGGGTCAGATTACGACGCCCAAGCTGGTTCTTGCAGATCCAAGAAAGCGCCTGATAACGACTATCGAAGAATTTTTCGTGGGTACGGAACTCAACGCCCGGATTGCCCATCGCAATCTTGTAGCGGTTGTGACCATCCACAATGGTATTGTTCCAGATGATTATGGGCATGAGGACAAGCCCTTCCTCCAAGATGTTTTCCTCAAGCTGCTGATATTCTTCATCAGTCAGCGGAGGACATCTTGCTTCGAACTCCGGGTCAATTGCAAGAAGCTGACTCATTAGGGTGCCTCCATTTCTTCGGGAACATAAAGACCGAGGGAGGTTTCGATAACTTCTCCGATCTCGTCCATTTGCTTGCGGCTCATTCTGCCGAGATACTTGCAAACTCGGCGCTTATCGATGGTTTTAATCTGTTCCAGAAGTACAGTGCCAGGTACGTCCAAACCATGAATATGTTCGGCGTAATAGTGAATGGGCAAATTAGCTTTTTTAGAGCAGCGCGAAGTAATGGGGGCAACAATGAGTGTCGGGCAAAAGAAATTGCCAGTGTTGTTTTGCAGAACAACTACGGGACGAGTGCCACCTTGTTCGGAGCCTATGTAAGGATCGAGGTTTGCAAGATACACATCGCCACGGCGGTAAATCCAATCTTCTTTCATGGGAGACCTCCGTTCCAGTTTTTCAATATGTCTAAGTGCGAGGTAGGCGGTCATATCCAAATACCTCTCACTGTTGTATCTATCCTGATAAGTCATTTTGATTTCTCCTTGTCTTGTGTCGTCGTTTTATGTAAGGGAAACATCAGGCGGCAGCTTGCGGACTGCTCCATAGGAATCTAACCTCCCCGCCTTCATTATGGCCGGGCCGCGAATTACGGAAGTATCATTAACCCTGTGTCAGTCGTGGCCAAGCCGGTAGCAATCCGGCTCTCGCAGGATTCGGATTGATCGCTCGCTCTTTCGAGGTCTTGGCGCTCCGCCTGCCGTGGCTCATGGGTCACAGGAACGTACCTGATGTTCGGTTATTCAGTTTTCAAGGAGCCTTGAGTTTTTGAAACTCTGAGAAAACTGAATCTCCATAAATCCCTTTGGGTGAGATTGTCCTCTCACCTTTCAATGGACATTTTTTCGAGCTTTTTTAACCTTCGGTAAAAAATTTTTTTGCTTTTTTTCTAATTGCGCGAATTTGCTTATTAACCATAGGAATGCTGATCCTATGATCTAACGCAAATTCAGTTTGGCTTTTTCCCTCGATGAGACATTCGATAAAAACCGACCGCTGGCTATCTGTCAGCAGTTTGCAAAATTCAGTTTTTATGTCTGTATAGAGAAGATCCGAGTCGATATGATGAGTGTCTGCCATCCACGCTGCTTCATCCATGTTGCAACTGTCGCATATGGCATTGAGGTTTAGTATCGTCCCTTCAATTTGCTGTCTTGCATACTCGCGGCGCATCTGTTTCTCTTGACTGAGCAGCAACCGCATAACGTTGAGGTCAATCTCTGTTTCCTCTCCAGTTGCCTTAACTCTGGCAAAATATCTCTTTTTACCGTTTTCTTCGATTGCCCAAAGATCATAATCAAAGTCCTTTAATGTTTTCATGTTGTGACCTCCTTGGATTTTGAATAAAGTGGATTTCAAAATCCCGAGATCACGGATATCGTGTACTGTACTGTTCAAACCGGCGTTTCACAGAAAAAGTCCTTTCCCGAGCTAAGTCGGAAAAGGACTTCTAACACCGTACAAAGTAATCAAGCAACAAAAAAGCGCCGTCAAAGAGCAGGTTGATACAGATATACTGTAATTCAACCTGACTTTGTACGGCGCTTGGCAGTCTCCTCAGATTATCTCTGATTCTCTCCGCTTGCTCGATTAAAAGTAAGCTTTAGTATTTAATTATCGTTTTTGCCTCGCCCTATTAGCAAATGGGCGACAAGCAATCTTCTTTGACTTCATTCTACGGAAATACCCCAAATTGATTGGATACTCCGTTTTGCATTTGCGACAATAGACCATTTTGTGACCGGTGATGTCAGAAAAAACTTTTTCCACAAGGAAATCGCAATACGGACAATGGATTTCCCTGAGCGTTAGAACGGAAGATTCTTTACGCGATGCATTTAATTTGCGGGATGTATCCGGCGTTAACTGTCGTTGCTGTCGATGAACCGTTGTCTGTCTCATCTCAGCTCACACTCCTGTCCTAACCCCAATTCGTCTGTTATGTATTCAGATAAGGGACGATAACACAGATGACCAAGCTCACGTAGCCGGATCATAAACGCAGAGAAGGATACTCCCATTATATTTGCCATTTGATAAATAACCAGTTTGTCTGTTGGTTTCAATACACTATCCCCAAATACCGGGATGCTGCGAGTACATCCGTACATCTCAACAACATTCCGGACCATAAACTTTGGCATCAGGAGCGCGGCACCCATGCGATCAATCTGAGCTTCTTTGAAACTAAACAAATTCCTAAAATCTTCATGAGTGTAGTCACGCTCATTGTCAAACTCACGATGGAAACTGGCGTGAGGAACAGTTCTATCCATCACATAATGAGCGCTTTCATGGCTAATGGTAAAGCGACGTCTACCACTCTCATGTTCTTGTCGCAGATAGCGCTCAATGACAATAGTCCCCTTGGGATATACTCGTTTTGTCGGTTTTTGATTTTCATAGACTTGAAGCGGGGTGATACCATCCGCAATAAAACCGATTTTGTCAGTATCATGCTCGGCAAAGGTGCGGTAAAGGAGCGGTAACTTCAAAAAATCTGTTACAAACCCCTCAATATCGACGCAATAGGTCTGCTCGGCATCTTCTCCGAGATATTGACGAATTAAGCCTTCGCCTAACTCATCTATCTCGTCATACGAAAAAATCCTCATGGTTCACAAGCACCTCCTACGGGCTATAGTCAACATACCAGCGCTGACCATCCCGATATAAATATTTTACCGCACTACCAATTTTGATGGTGTAGCGAATTCCTTCAAATTCATTATGAGAGGCAGTACAAGTATGAAGTACTTTTGTCACCTCCCACTGTCTACCGTCATCCCACAAAATCCGCAGAGGACGAATAACGCCATCTGTATCAACATCCGCGTTGACGGATACATACTTTTTGCGCATCAACAACCCTCCGTTAAAGTGTCTTGATTACATGGGTGGCAACCCCTTGTACTCGAAGACTGGCCACATAGATATCATCCATCTCTTTGTTTTCGGGATGGAGATAGTAGCTTTGCTGCCGCTTATCAAAGCAGAGCCTCTTTAGTGTGTTCTTGTCTTCGTCAGTAAGCGCCACTACAATGTCTCCAATCTCGGCAGTTTGTTGTTCACGAATAATTACAAGATCTCCGTCGTTGATTTGTGCTTCAATCATAGAATCTCCGGATGCACGAAGTGCGTAGAACTCTCCGTTGCCGAAGAAGGATACAGACAATGGCAAATATTCCTCCACCTGCGCTTCTCTCTCGTCTGGAGTACCGCAAGGGATAGAGCCAACAATGGCGGCAGGGCGAAATGCAGGGCTCATCATATCGATCTTCGTAGTAGAAAGCACACCGTTTTCATAGGTCAACATTTCTTTTTCTGCCATTGAAACCAGATACCTATGGGCCGAAGAAACTGATATTTTCATAGAAGCAGAAATTTGACGAACAGTGGGTGTAGAAGAATACCTTTCAAAATATTCCTCAATATACTCTTTTATACGGAGCATAAGCTCCACACTTTTACTTCTCATATTCAAACAGCTCCTATCTGGAACAAATGTTCCTGATAGCTATAATTATACTCGCCTATCGTTAAAAAGCAATAGGTCAAAAAGAAGGTGTGCATTGAAATGCACACCTTCCATGTAAAAATGGGCGAACTATTTGAAACTGTCCATAATTGCCTCAAAACCATCAATTGCTTCTTGCGGCCCCAGTATTTTCATCTTTCCTACAGAGGCAAACACCCAGCCATAAAAGTTACTGCTGAGATCCACTGTTACTTCTGCCTTGAAGTGGGTTTCATCCATTGGTTGTGTATGTACAGACTCTCCGAACCGATCAATGATGCTGTTCATTAAAACGTTTTGGCACAGCAGCGTAACCTTGCTCTCTTTACCATTTAGCATTGAAAACTCCTGTGCAAAAAATTCCGACACATCAAAATCCTTGGGCTTACTTACAGCTGTTTCACCAGATATTTCCATCTTATCGATGCGGTCTACGCGGAACTTAGAAATCTGTTGCCTGTGGTCATGGAATCCAACTAAATAGTAGGTATCATTGTTCCAAAGCAGTGCATAAGGCGAAACGGAATACACTTGTCCATCATGCCTGTGAACTCTTTCTTTTGACGGTGAATAATCGAAATAACAGAATGTGATTTTCTTACGCTCGGAAATTGCTGTCTGAATTCGATCCACGCTTATATAGATGCTTTCATTTGTAGCTTTAGAGCGACCATCAATATATAACTGTCTATTTAGCAATTTGGTGTCATGCGGAGCCACAAATGCAGAAAGTCGCTTGACTAAATCCTTACTTTTCTTAGGAGTGATAAAGCGAGCTGATTGAACAGCGTCAATAAGCAGTTTAACTTCTGGCGCTTCAAAGTGACGAGAAGCCACATGATAGAGATTTTGGACTTTGCGATCCTTTACAATATCAACACCAAACTCTACAAGCTGCTCAATATCTTTACGGAGGGTACGAGGATCAGCCGCAATATCGTATTGCTTTAGATAGGCAGATATATCAGCAAGGGAAACCGTATGCGATTCATCCGAGATTTCCCAGAGATACTTGAAAATAATGAGGGTTCGATTTATGAGTGCCATATCCTTCTCCAACCTTGTATTTTGTCTATTTATTAGCGTTTGTATATATTATACCGAACAAAAATGAACGAATCAATCTTTCTATAAAAACAACGCTCATGTAACCCGACACTGAACACATCACAATTAATAGATTTACTCCTTGCGCTTTTTGACCACAGTGTAGAAATATGTGATTCGTAGATTTGTGTATAAAATTGATAAAACGAAAAAGGATACCGCCGTTTTCAGCGGTATCCTCATAGTTTTATTTTCTCTTGTATTTGTCCATTTCAAGCAGCATACGGTATAGATGCTCTTGTTCCTCTTTCGTTTTAGCGGAGAGAAACTCGTAACACTCAAGGGGAATATCCCGGGTGCCAGCTTCTTGTCCGCCTAGCTTTTCAAAGAGCTTTGATAAAGACACATTCAAAGCGGTTGCGATCTTATCAATGCTTTCAAGCGTCGCGTTTTTCTCTCCTCGTTCAAGCTGACCTATATAAGTAGGGTGACAGCCAGACAACTCTGCGAGTTTCTCTTGGCTTAGCCCTTGTTGCATTCTGTAATTTCTGATTCGTTG
>DUPE01000066.1 GCA_012838475.1 Clostridiaceae bacterium | reverse complement strand
GATCCTCATGTGGGAGATTGTTCGCGGGGAGAGGAAACTCGATTTGTGAGTCGGTATGACAAATATCTGTTTCTCACGCTATTCTAGTTCGCTTTTTGAGCAATTTACGACAATCTACAATCAACTGTTGTATTTGAGAATATTTCGGGCTATTGATTTCCACATTTATTATCTATAAAATATACAAGATACCTTAATTTATTAAATTCTTCAGGTATTTATACTGTTAATCGGGAGCGGGAGAGAGTCAATGTTTAATGATAGTAGTAGATCGTATTCGAAGAAAAGAAATTCTCTTTTGTCAGGTATTTTATTAATCGCTTTGGCGATTAATTTATTTTCGGGCTTTTTTGGCTACTCTGTAGTCTACGCCGAGCCTGAGGGTGGGGGCGCTTTGCCAGAGTACACCGTGACCGCAGATCTCGATGGTGGAAACTGGACTAGTGATGCTTATAAGTCTGCATTTGAAGTCCGAACGTACGAAGAAGGGATGGAGCTCGATCCTAGTATCCCTCCTGATGCTGTACGCAAGGATGGGTACAAATTCAGTCATTGGGAACACGAGGATGGTTCTAGGTTTGAAGAGCCGTGTTTCGTTACCGGTAATATGGTCATAACGGCAGTCTGGACACCCTTATACAAGGTTACGTTGAATCTCGATGGTGGAAACTGGACTAGCGATGCTTATAAGTCTGAATTTGAAGTCCGAACGTACGAAGAAGGGATGGAGCTCTATCCTGGTATCCCATATGATGCTGTACGCAAGGATGGGTACGAATTCAGTCATTGGGAACACGAGGATGGTTCTAGGTTTGAAGAGCCATGTTTCGTTACCGGTAATATGGTCATAACGGCAGTCTGGAAACCCTTATACAAGGTTACGGTGAATCTCGATGGTGGTGAATGGGCCAGTCAAGATGACAGAGATTCATATGCTGTAAGAGAGTTTCCGGAAGGTTGCGAATTCTATCTTGATGTTCCGGGTGAAGCTGTGAAAAGAGATGGATATCGTTTAATTGGCTGGCAATTAGGGGACGGTTCTCCAATTAATTATCCTTACTACATTACCTCTGACATTGAATTTAAGGCAGTCTGGGAGCGAGTCTATACTGTGACGATTAACCCGGGAGAAGGTGCTTGGAAAGAAGGTTATTCTTCTGATGATGGAATAATCAAAATACACCAAGATAATGCCGATAACTTTTATTTACAGCTTTGTTGGGGGCCTCCATATAATCATTACCTACATCGAGAAGGCTATATGGTAGCCTCATGGGTCGATGGAGACAATATCCCAATCGATTGGGATTATGTACTTTCAGGCGATATTACCATGTATCCTGTATGGGAGCGATCATTCAAAGTCACGATGAACCTGAATGGCGGTGAATGGGTTGATGGAGCAACTCAAGAGACCCATGGTGTGTTTTATGAACTGCCTCCATCGATATACCGTAGTCATGAAATATTGAGAAATGCCCACCTCGTACGCAAGGCCGGACAAAACGTATGGCATTGGATTGACCAAGATAAAAGAGTCGTCGATGTATATTATCAAATCAGTAAGGATATTACCATTGCCCCACTCTGGGTAACTCCTTATAAAATTACTGTAGATCCGAATGGTGGGGAGTGGCTGGAGGGTTACTCTGCTAAGGAGAATGGCAGTTTCTTCTATGATCCATCCGATGGCAATATTCGCTATACCTATTTGGATAATTATATTCATATGCTCAAAAAAGCCGGATATGCTATTGATAACTGGGTCGATCCTGAAGGAAAAGAAATTGACGTTTCCTATGTTATTGATCGAGACTTTACCGCAAAACCGATCTGGAGAAAAACTTACAACGTGCGTTTTGAAACAAATGGTGGCAGATGGCTGAGTGAATATGCTCGGGATCGTTATGAAACGCCCACTGCGTTGTTGGATGTTAGCTACAACTTGCTTGAAGATGTCAAATACGAAGTCCAAAATGGAGATTTCTTTGTAGATTACTTTGTGGATCACAAGGGTATCAAACTTGACGAAAAGTATGTCCTTCAGTATGACACAACAATTAAGCCGATCTGGTCTAAGGGCTATACACTATCAGTCGACGCGAATACCGGCAAATGGATCGATTCGGAATCCGAATCGATGTGGAAGGAACAGTTGCTAGAACCCGGTTTTGACATTTCGGAGATTCTTTATCAAATAGAAAATTCGCTGATTAAAGAGGGTTATACAATCTCACATTGGGTCGACGAGAATGATCGACTGATTGGATATAATACTCTGGATCATGATATGACGATTAAACCATGCTGGCAACGCATGTTTACGATTACCATTGACCCGAATGGCGGAAGATTTTTGAACGAGGATCAGGAAGAGCGGTATAAATCTATCGCTTATCCTGAAGGATCGAGAGTTTACTATTCGGTTGATCTATTTGAAAGCGGTGGAGCTCTCCTTCTTAAGGAGGGACAGGCGGTAGTTGGCTGGATCGATGAAAATGATCAACCTATTACATTTGGACAGTTGCTGACGAGAAACATGACCATCAGGCCGGTGTGGGGTGAAGGTTATAAAGTTTCGGTAAATCTTAACGGTGGAAGTTTTGCTCCTAATAGTCTGCAGGAGCTATATTTAAAGAAAGGTTCATATTACGGTTACATCGTTGAAGATAATTTCTCAGTGATTGCGCCGGAGGGTCTCACATTTGATGGTTGGTTGGATGACAACAACAAGTCGATCATAGGGAAAAGGCTTGATGGAAATGTGCAAGTCAAGCCGAATTTCGTTGGAAACATAACTGTCAATGTTGACTGCGGAGATGCTCCTGGAGCTAAATGGGTCAGCGACAGTGCGAGAGCAATGTACTCAAAAATGACGATACCCATGGGTGGCTATCCGGAGGGTATTGAAAAAATGATTATCCGACCGGGTTATGATCTAATCGGCTTTAAAGATGAAGAGGGTAGGGAGTTACAGTACATGGATCCGCCAGCAATCTTTAAAGATGGAATGACGATCACCCCTGTGTGGAAAAAGCGTATAGTCTTAACATTTAAACCAAATGCTGCTGATGGTGGACGTTGGGTTATTGCTGCGAGAGAACGGGCACTAAATCAGATGACGATCACTGAGGGTCAGCGTATGCCTGACGAGTTTGAGGACAATTTCTATAACATAGATCCGAGTAAAGCCGTCAGAGGGTGGCAAGATGATGTTGGCAAACAGATCTTCTGGTTCACAACTTTTAAGAAAGACACAGTTATTATGCCGATCTGGTCTAACGGCTATTCTCTAAAGCTTGATTTAGGTGGCGGTTCTACTAATAAAAATCCAACGAAAATGGTTTACCGCCTTGCGAATGGAGATAGCATTGTGCTTGCTGAAGGAACTAATATTCTAAACTATGCAAATAGAAATCTCTTTTGGGAATTGGAGAAGAAGGGTTTTTGTATAGATGGCTGGGTAGATGCCGACACGAATGAGAAGATTGATCCGATGGCAACGATGAGTCGTGATCTTACAATCAAGCCTAATTGGGTTCCGGCAGTATCGATTAATTTTGATCGAAATGGCGGTCAGTTTGCGTTTACGCATCCCCAAGATGTCTATGCTCTTACCACTTTCCCAAAAGACAAACCTTTTCAATTTAAGTTTGGCAGTGATTTCTACTGCCCTGATCATAAATTTGTTGGTCTAGAAATTGCGCCCGCTTATAGTTCAGATTATAGAGAATATGATCCGACCGAACCGATTCGTGATGATTGTTCGATACGCGCTTTGTGGGAACCGGTCGAATATCAGGCAAGCTATTCTGATTCTTATCTGCTGATGGATGGGACGGAGGGCGTCAATCTCAATATTTTAGAACGCGCTTTTCAAACGCGTCCTATCGTAGAAGTTGTTTTCAATCCGGATAGAGTCGAGCCGGGGTATGCTGTCAGGTCATACAGTATCACGTTCTATCTTGGGAAGTTTGTTGTTCTGCCCTTTAGTCCGATAGAAGTTCATCTGCCCTTGGCAGGACTCAATCCTGATTATGTCGAGTTGTTCCATGAAGATATGGGTCAGCCAGTTCCATTTAGAATCTCGGAAGACGGGAAGTACGCGATCTTCATGTCTGATGATTTCTCGGAGTACTTCCTCGTTAATCCGCTCATCACGGTTAGCTATGATACTAACGGAGGCACGGAGATCCCGACCGAGACAATTTTGAAAGGCAGCCCTGCGGCTCCCGAAGCTCCAAAAAAATCAGGTTACTCATTTGTCGGATGGGAATTGCCTGACGGTACGCCGTATGACGGCACACCTCTTTTGAGTGACGTGACGTTGAAAGCCGCTTGGGGGTATGAGATCACGATCGATCCGGATGATGGTACTCCATTGCAATCGTTACTTGTCAAAGAGGGCGACACGCCGAAGTTGCCGACTCTTACTCGGGAAGGCTTTGTGTTTGATAAGTGGCTGCTGCCTGATCAAACGGCATATGTCGCAGGATCGATTACGGGGAACCTCGTACTCAAGGCATCTTGGGTTAAGGTGACAACGCCTACCTCTGGAGAGCAAGATCCTACAATTCCCGGTGATACCGACGTGAAGGATGACACGATGGATGACACGAAAGAAGACGAGACTAGCACTGCACCGAAGACGGGAGAGCGTATATCTTCAAGCGTGTTGTACTTCGGTATACTGTTGATAATTGGCGCTATGCTTATGTTGTTGTCCGCGCGGTTGGCGAAGGAGGAGAGATGAGTAGACTATCTCTAAATAAATTGTAATGTTTTGTGACCGTCTCTCAAATGAAGAGGCGGTCACTTGCGTATAATGGTTTCTAGGTCAGTATTGACAGCTTACTTTCCGTAACCGCTGAATGCCAAAGTAACCTGTACAGTAGAGTAGGGAATCAAGAATCGCCTCAAACGCTTCCCTGATCGAGCTTAGGAAATGTATTGCATGTTACCGAAAGAGGTAAAAAGCTGGTAGAATAGTGT
>DUPE01000085.1 GCA_012838475.1 Clostridiaceae bacterium | reverse complement strand
GTTTGCTTTCGTATTTTCAGGGGGCTTGATCTCTTCAAGTTCTTTCCCGATTAAAGGAACTGCCCCGTCAGCCAGTACTTTTCCAGTTTCCATGGCACGTTTTTCTGCTTTTTTCATAGGACCATAATCGGGAACAATCCCAAAAGCAATAAGTCCCACCAGAAGAACGGAGAAAATTCCGTAGAAGTTATAGGGAACCATTCGAATGACAGCCGTCATGGCGTCATTGGCATTGGCGTAGATACCGGCTCCTACCAACAGACCTGCCATATAGACGCCCCAGGACGAAAAGGGAATCAATGTGCACACGGGAGCTGATGTTGAGTCGCATATGTAAGCCAGTTTCTCGCGCGAAACTTTTGCCTTGTCCGTAACTTCCCGCATCACTGTTCCAACATATAGTGGGCTGAAGTAGTCGCTAAAAAAGATAAAAATTCCGAGAAGCCACGCGAGTACCTGCGCTCCCATTCTTCGAATGGTGTATCTGTTAATTACATTTGAGAAAGCCTGAATCGCTCCAGACTTCTGAAAGTATGCAATCATTATCCCGACAAACACTTCAATACTCAAAACCCAAATAAAATCAGCGTTTCCAAGAGCGTCTTGCAGTAACCCAGTAAAACCGAACAGCGGATTTTGTCCGATGGTCAGAATTCCAGCCAACACGCCGACAAGTAATGAAAAAATAGCGTCTTTTGTAATGAAAGCAAGAATCAATGCAATCACAGCCGGAAGTAACGAAAGAATACCATAATCCATTTCCATTTGATTACTCCTTGTTTAGTTCTGTCAGAGAGTGCAGAGCTTTATCGACAATATTTTCTCGCAGAGTATCTTCCTTATCTTTTCCTTCACCCGGTTGACCGACCGGATATGGAATGGCAACAGCTCCCACGATGCGTACCGCACCGACAGACTTTGAAATGGGAGTGACTGTGGCAATATGAGCGGTGGGGATTCCCACCTTTTCAAGTTCCTTCACGATCGTTGCGCCGCAACGAGTGCAAGTGCCTCATGTGCTCGTCATGATCGCACCGTCAACTCCTGCTGAGAGCAGTTCTTTTGCAATTTCCTCTCCCATGCGCGTGGCGTCCGCGACAGAGGTAGAGTTTCCGGTTGTAGTCACCAGATAAGGATATAAACTCTTGATCTCCCCCTTTCTTTCTTTGATTCTCAGTAGATCCAACGGAGCTACTCTGTTCGGGTTTTCATTGGCGTAGACGGGATCGTAACCTGCATGAACCGACTCAAATTTTCCACCTTCGAGAAGTGAAAGATCTTTAATATCATATTTCTTATAGAATTTTGCAGTGGCGGCAGGTAAATGATCAGGATTCCCTTTTGGGACAATCCCTCCCGACGTAAGAAGCGCAATGGTAGCAGAGGATAAATCTTTTATGGGTGATGCAGGAGTGATCATATCGTAGACAGGAATGGGAATTTCACTCTCGTACGCTTCTCCTTTTATCTTCGAGATCAGCATGGAGACAGCACGAACAGCCGCCTTTTCTTTCTTAAAGACGTTCACTCTCTTTCCCATGGGAATAAGCCCTTCCTCTTCAGGAATTCCCAACTCTTCACCCCTTAGTAGCTTGTCGGAGACAGCGGCCATTTTTACAGCAGCCTCCCGCATGCTCGCAGCAGAATTTCCCGTTTTAACAATAGGTAACTCTCGCTTGTATATCTCAATGGCGGGGTTTTCTTCGTAGAGACCTGTCACTACCGGAATGCCAAATTCCTTTTTTACCGCTTGCGCAAGGTCGGCGCAGGCCATTCCATAACGGCCGGCGTTAAAGGCGGGTCCGGTGATGAGAAGATCCGGAGACATCTTTCGCACCAGTTCTAGGATTTCCTCTCTGGCTTTTTCCATATTTTCCGCATAGTAGTTGTCTCCGCAGAGCACCGTCCCAACAATCTTGCCTTCATTCAATAAAGTATTAAACAACATTCCTGGTCCTACCGGTTTATCTATGTACATCGGAGGCATGGAGGTCTTTTCTTCTCCTCCCTGTTGTCCGAAAAACTGATTCAGATAATGAAGGATCTTCATCTTGTTCCTCACTTTCTCACAGCGCTTAAATAGGTGTCTCCAAGTAAGTTGTGACTGCCCATGATCCCATGAACTTCTACCACGAGGCTACCATCTTCCTGGATAGAGCCTACAAACCCTCCGGTGACTTTCTCTATCGCTCTTAGATCACCGATCGTTTTTTCCATAGCTGGAAGGTGTATCGTGGCATTGCTGTTACCTGTACTGATAATAGCGTCCGCCTCTCTCGTTCCATCCGGAAGTGATTCGCTGTAGCCATCGACTCCAGCATCTTCATTGCTGATAATGACAGTCTTAATCCCTTTTTCTTCGAGTTGGCGACATATCAGCATCAGATCTGTTGTAGGATTTCCAAATCCTTCCTGTGACACCAAAGCGCCCTCAGCCCCCAGAAACTCGGCATACTTGACTGCTTGAATGGCATTTCGATATTTTGTTGCAAGCATCGTGCTAAGTGGAGACAGAATAATTCCGACGAGATTGAGTTCTTTGCCATGTTGACGAAGAAGTTCTTTTATCACTGCGTTATTCTGATGATGATAGGTTGTGTTTTTCGATCCGGGCGAAACACAATTGCCGCTGACAATCGCACCATCAAAAACTTCTGTCGGTGAAATAAGAAGCGGTGTCACATGCTGAGCATTCTCTCCATAGAAATAAGTATTGTGCAGCAGTCCCTGTGCCATGCAGAGATAGAGATAGACCACTTTTGGCAGTTGAGGGTATTCCGAAACTTTTTCGGGAATGCTCTTCCATTCCCAGACCTCGCAACTATCAGGTTCTACCCCTCTACCAAGTTTGCCAATGTATTGTGCCGCTTTGAGCCCCGCTAGACGGACGACTTCCTCGTGTTCATGGGGATCTACATACTCTTTCTTTTCAATAACAAGCACGATATTGAAGAGTTTACTAAACGGAGAGTACTGTTCTAGAGGTCCCGACATGTCGATGATGCCTTCTTGAAAGCCTACGATGCTTCCTGTTGTTACCACCGCACATCCTGACAGAGCGATCGTCGTGCCGGTTCCGGCTTCTCGAAATTCTCCGTCGATGCCGGAAAAGAGATCCCCTTCTTCTTTTGCTCTGGGTTCGATGACATCTTTTACCGGGAGTATCCTAGTGCTCTCACCGGGTTTTGCCAGCTCCACCTCACAAGACTCGATTCGTTCATCTTGCTTCAGAAATTCGACCAAATCTTCGGCATAGAGTGAGAGTGTACCTTCTGAAATCCCTTCTTGATCTTTGCTATTTACCAGCTGAAC
>DUPE01000017.1 GCA_012838475.1 Clostridiaceae bacterium | reverse complement strand
ATGACGTCACTGATTCTGTTGGCAGATTTTCAGAGGTGACGGCTACAGCTACTATGCTGCGGCGAGTGCCGGTTTATTGGCATTTAAAAGTTTCTCGCTTTTTTAAGAGGCCAACGAGAATCCTCTACCCGCTTCTCAAGTTGCAATAACCCCGTCGAAACCAGTACGCTCCCATTCGAGGTTGAACTATATTAATTATAGCATATAAAGTCAAATAAGGTTCAATAAAACCCGTCAAAATTTAACAATATCCGTGGTGTCAGGCTTATGTGCCAAATCAGGCTTTATTGTTCAACAAGCTCCGTCAAAGCTCAATTAACTCCCTGATGCTCGGGTTTTGGTGCCGATTCAGGAGTCAGAGCTTGCCGGTGAACTGTTTGTCGCTACCCTATCAGGAAAATCCAGACAATAAGCAATAACACCAAGCCTATTAAGAACCCCAATAATAAAGAGCGGAAAAAGGTGGAAAAAGGATTCTCTTCTTTGCTGAGATCAGAGTTGTCGTCAAAATCATCCATATACTCTCTCCCCTGTCTATGATTTCCATCCTGCATATTGCGACTGCCTTGAGAGTTGTGCTCTTGCGCAGCTGATGCCGCCCTGCTGGCAG
This sequence comes from Clostridiaceae bacterium, assembly GCA_012838475.1. Lineage (GTDB taxonomy): Bacteria > Bacillota > Clostridia > Saccharofermentanales > DTU023 > UBA1046. The sequence continues at coordinate 34,722 of DUPE01000017.1, read as the reverse complement.
CCCTAAGAGCATTGTCGTAAAGATCTTCCGCAGCTTCTTTTTCTCTATAAGATCCGCTTTTATAGTCTTGCGTCTGAGAGGGATTCTGATTGGGCCTTTTATAGGGATTAGGCATAGTATCTTGTGCTTTGCCGGCATTAACCAGCCGTGGTGTCACATGATTAAGATCAAGGTTTTGCACCTTAACTGCCAAAGTTGTGTGGTTAGTCCGCTCCCGTCCTTTAACGCTATTCTCATGGATAGAACGGATGGTTCCTGTGAAGGCATCAGGAGAGATGAATTCCTGCTTTAACTCCGCGCAAGAATAGGCACTGTATACACTATGTGTCGTCAGTAGAATTATATCCCCCGGAGTGAGAGTAAGATGGTTGATGCTGGGCTGATGTTGTTTCTGCTCCAGCGGACCATCCTGTCCAAGCCAGATTGCAGGCATTCCGTTTTGTCCAAGATTGGGCTTAGTCAGGCGTAAAACTTCATCCTCACGAAAAAGAAAAGATGAGGTGCTGCCGATGTTCACAACATACGCTTCGTTGCCGTCAATCAATAGCAGGCAAAGTGAGGTCCCCGCAGGCTGCTTAGATTTATTTTTGATCTGTAATTTAATTCGGTGGTCTGCTTCTGTCAGAAATTCCTGTGCAAAAGCTTCGAAATCTAAGGTATCACTTCTAAAGGCATCCAGATTGTTAGCCATTTCATGAGCCAGTGATTGTGCAACACGTCCGGACAAGTCTCCGACAGTAGGACCGCCGAAGCCTTCCGTAATAACATACAGCTGTGAATAGTCAGTAGATCCGACACTTTTTTCTTCGTGCCCGGAAATCATGTCAGGGTAAATTCTGCCTTGACAGGAAAATGTATCCTCATTGACTTTGCTGGATGTTCCAGAGTCAGTTAATCCAAACATCAATAATTTGGCCATATATTAATCGAAACCTTTCTGTTGCTCTTTCATTTTAGATTCAATCGCGCGTTTTGCCTCTCGCTCCTGTTGGCTGCGCCTTTTATCATGAAGCTGTTTACCTCTGGCAATACCGACCTCCAGTTTAACCAAGCCTCGTTTAAAATAAATCTTGACTGGTACTAAGGTCAATCCCTTTTGCATTATATCAGCCTCTAGCCTTCTTATCTCACTTTTATGCAGTAAAAGCTTTCTCTCGCGTAAAGGATCGACATTAAAACGATTGCCTTGATCATAAGGCGGTATATGCATACCGATCAAATAGGCTTCGTTATTTTTTATCTGTACCCAGGAATCAGCAAAAGATAGATTATTTTGGCGCAAAGACTTAACCTCGGTTCCGGTTAAAGCAATACCTGCTTCAACCGTATCCAAAATTTCATACTCATAGAAAGCTCTGCGATTCTTGGCTATTAACTTGATTTCTTTGCTCAAATCAGATCCCCATTTCAATAATGCTCATCAAATGGACAGCAAAATTCATATTAATTAAGTGTTACTATCCACATTTTGTTAATATAATCACATCATCACATATAGTCTTTAGTCGCTTTGGTTACAGCTTTTTGTGCGTATCTCATCAAGGCTATTCACACTATTAACATTAGCCATGTCAAAACGATGTTAGTTATATGACGATTATATTTCAGTCATTTCCCAAAGAGCAGTTGCATTTAGACTCCAATCGGCCAGCTTATTGTCCTGCCAGAGATAATAACCTGCAGATGCAACCATGGCGGCATTATCAGTACATAGCTTGATCTCAGGCAACACTAATCTAGCCCCCAGTCTGTCGGATAGATCCTGCACTTTATTGCGCAGCCTCTCATTGGCTGAAACGCCGCCTGCTAGGGCAATTGTGCCGGCTTGAGTCATTTTCTGCGCCTCCTCCAGATGGTCTACAAGGATATTCACTATCGTTTCTTGCACCGTCGCAGCAAAATCGGCATTGCTAAGAATGCACTCCCTTTCTACACCTTGCGTCTTGGCTTGTTGATCCGCCTTGTTCAAGACATTTAAAGCAGCTGTTTTCACACCGCTAAAAGAGAAATCGAGGCTATTATCAAAACGTGGATGAGGTAAAGGGAAAGCCTTCTCCTTCCCATTGGAAGCTGCTTGCTCTATTTTGGGACCACCGGGGTAGCCTAGTCCCGTGGCTCGAGCCAGTTTATCAAATACTTCACCCGCCGCGTCATCACGAGTGCGCGCCAGTAGTTTGAAATCGGCATAGTCCTCAACATAAACAATATGTGCGTGCGCTCCGGAGATAATCAGAGAGAGAAAGGGCGGTTCCAGTTCACTGTCTGAAATATAATTGGCTGCTACATGGCCGGCAAGGTGATGGACCGGAACCAGGTCTTTGTCGATAGCAAAGGCCAATGCTTTAGCTGCCGCGACACCGACCAATAAGGCCCCAATCAAGCCGGGTCCCGCAGTTACCGCTACCGCATCAAGTTCATCTAAAGTAATTCCTGCGTCTGCCACTGCCTGGTCAATAACAGGCAAAATTGCCTCCACGTGTTGGCGAGAAGCCAATTCCGGCACTACACCGCCATAGCGGCTATGTACATCAATTTGAGAGGCGATCACATTAGATAATATGTGGCGACCGGACTCCACAACTGCAGCAGCGGTCTCATCACAGGATGTCTCAATTCCCAGGATGTATCCCCGTCGCAGGTTAGAGTTACAAATTAGTTTGTTCTTTGGCATGCGCATATTTTAGCATAATTTGCCTTTAGGACGAGCCGTCGATTGCCCTCTCTCTGGTTTTATTTATCGGTTCTAATGGTACAATAAATAAACTCTAACTACAGGTTGAATCCGTGCGAAAGAAAAGAAAACTCAAGCTGCTGCCATTGCTGTCGTTTATTTTGGCAATATTCCTGATCGCTGTTGTCGCCTTGGGGATATTCTCCTTCATGCGCGCAGACCGCATGCTTAATCTTGAGCCTACGCCTCTTGAACCCTTTGCGACTAATATAATAGGCAATCATCAAAATGTCAGCTTCCGTTCTTCCGGAGATCAAATTGTACACTACGGTTGGTGGCTGCCGCAATCTACTCATGATCTTGCTAAAGGTACCATTGTTTTGATTCACGACAGAGGCCAAAACCGGTTACAATTTGGTCTTGACACTGCCACACTTTATGATTACTTTACCTCGCATGGCTTCAATGTACTTGCTTTTGATCAACGAGGATCCGGAGAATCATCGTCCGCCTTGCACGCTTATGGATACAATGCCTACGAAGATGTGTTTGCTGCCTTGCGTTATGCCAAGACCAGAACTTCGGCACCCTTGATTCTGATGGGTTTTGGTGCGGGCAACAGTGCAATTTGGCACGCCTGGGATGCTTTGCCGTCGAAAATTGATTTAGATGAAGACGCTCAGAATGCAGAAAGTATCACTCTTACCAGATCTGACATCAGTGCCGTCATCATGGATACGCCTGTGATGTCTACAGAAGACTGTATTGTAGCGGATATTGCGGCAACCGAATTACCAGCGCAATGGTTCTTTCAATGGTCAATACCATTAGCTATGCGTCTTTCTGCCGGCAACTCACCCGGTATATCCTTTTTAAACAGCATGTTGGACGCGCCTTTCCCGATTTTTTTGACTAGAAGTCAGGAGGATACAGTTTATCCCAAAGAGAATACGGACGTTGTTTTCAGCGAGATTGAGAGGCTAAGACCGGCTACCTCCACTATTTTTGAGACTCCGGGAACAGGTCATATCAACGGCTGGGTGGACTATCAGGGGTCGTACAAGGAAGAATTGAGTTTGTTTTTAGAGCGCTGGTTTGGTCATTAATTCAGCCCCGTTGAGCCAAAGCCGCCGCCTCTGTCAGTACCCAATATAGAAACATCATTACGGATTCCAAACTGCGCCTCATAAACTTTTGCAAAGACCATTTGTGCTATGCGGTCGCCTTTTTTTATTCGGATAGTGCCAAATGGCAGACCGTCATTCTCCAGCCAGATATCGAAATCGTCAATCAAATTATAAATCGCCTGATTTCCTGTGGTCTCATGCAGATAAGCTGCGAAGCTGACTTTATAACAGTTGTTGCGCAAATGGTCGCTTAACTCCGGTTTCTGCAGGAGCATTTCCGGCAGGTCTGAAAAGTGAAACTGATTATGTATGATGACCTTAACCTCATCTCTGTAGTCTGCATCGATGGTACCGGGACTGTTTGGGATTCGGATGCTGCTTTTTAGAGATAATCCACTGCGAGGTCTTATTTGAGCTTCATATCCGGGCGGCAGTGCGATTTTTAATCCTGTAGACACCAAACTCGTCGCCCCGGGGATCACTTCACAGGCAACAGATGCAAACAGATCATAACCTGCGGCTAAATCTGAGCCTCTCACCGGGAGGACAGCCCCCTCGCTTATTTCAATATAAATTTTCACTTTATCAAGCGGCATAATATTATCCTGCAATTAAATCATCTGTCTTCGGACTTTACGTCCAAATCTTCAATGCTGGTTTGACGTTCATCGAGAGAAAATACATTAGAAGCTTTTGTAACTTGTGCAGGACGGACTTTATTAGACTTATAAGTCAACTCAGCCAGTCTTTGCTCATGAATATCACAAAGATTCCGATAATACAGAAGGTCTTTCTTCAACTGCCAAAATTGTTCTCTCAGCCGAGCCAGTTCGGCTTTGATCTCTACTTCCTTTTGTACTGCAGTTTCCTTGTCTTTTAGAGCCTCTTCTAATTCATTTTGAGCCTGACGCATAGCGTCGACGGAGTTAACCAGAGCCAGAACCTGAGCAGAAGAAGGATTAATATGAGGATATCGCTTTGTTACTTTAGAAATCAGCTCGTCAGCGATCGCAGCAGTCTCTCTGATATATTGCGGATCTTCAGCTGCAGAAAGCTGGTATACCATGCTGCCGATTTTTACCTGAATCTTTTTTTCTCCGTTGGGCATATACTACTCCCCTGATAAAGATGCATATAAGAGTATAACAAAAAATCTCTCGAATTGGATTATGAAGACAAATACGATTCTGCAGCTACCGCCCGCTTATATAACTCTAGCAACTGTTCAGGCAATAAATTCTCAATTCGAAAGTCTGAATTAAGATTGTTATCGAGAACAAAACATGACATTGCATCTTCAAGCAGCAAGAATTGATCAAACTTACCTTCCTTGCGCAATCTGCCCAAGAATTGTTTTCTTCTGTGCTGAAAAGCATAAATCAAAAAATCGACAAATTCAGTTCCTAAGCCGACGTCTGCGCCTATCAGATCTCTCCTGGCCGTTAAAGACAGAAGTGAGGAATCTATATCAGGCCGCGGCCAAAAATGCTGAGGTGACAGTTTCATGAAGGTTCTAATTTCGCCGTACAGAGAAGTCAATACCGACAGGGGACCATATTGCTTGCTCCCCGGCTTGGCGGTAATACGTCCTACGGCTTCCTTTTGTACCATAAGAATCATCTTCTTGGCTGTTGGAAGATCTGCAAAAAGTTTCAACATAATGTCCGTTGTCGCGTAATAGGGTAAATTTGCAGCTATTTTGATAGTGTCGGGTTGTAATCCTTTGCTCTCTAACAAATCCCGCAAATCGACGCTGAGGACGTCTGCCCAGATTAGATCGACTGAATGCATATCTCGTAAATACGAAGTTAGCAGCGGTTCCAGCCTTCTGTCCAGTTCAACAGCTATTACCAGCCTGGCTCTGTTGGCCAATTCACGGGTTAGCTGACCTGTCCCCGCCCCTATCTCCAGGACAACATCGGAGGGGGTTAGCTCCAGTTCATCGGCAATATTTAAAACCGCGCGTCGGGAAATCAGAAAGTTCTGCCCCAGCGCGCGGTTAGGTACGAAATTATACTTGTTTATCAGTTCTTCAAAATTTTGATCAGCCATGTCAGGGCTTATCATCTGCTGCTAAAATATATATTGCCAATTCTCATGTATGGTGTGCCAAAACTGTGGTAGTAGTTGGATCTGAAGTATAGAACATTTGAAGGAATGGATACGCCATCTCTGCACACATCGTCCACAACTTCGAATTGGATGGCTCTCGGGGTAGTACTATTAATACGATTCGCTACAGAAAACAAATTAGGCGCATAAAGAGTGTCAGTTAATGAGCCGCCACGATACTTCCACTGATTGAAAATGACTTCTACGATCATCTTCTGACAAGCGCGCGATGTTGCTCCGCCCTCTAAATACAATAAAGCTGCAACATCACGTCTCTCGTCCTGAGTGAGCTTGATTTTCAAATCAGCTGTCGTAGGTTCGGAGGTATCTCCTGATCCCTCACTTGGTTCAGATGCCGGAGGTGTAGTTTCTTGTATCGGTTCATTGACAGAGAGATAAGATGACACCATATAGCCAACTCTGCCATTGGCAAGCTCTACTTTTGACCACCTGTCATTGCGCGACAACTGAGTAAGTTTAGTGCCCCTGGAAACGGAGGTGATCTTTGAATAACCGGTACCGGGACCTGAACGAACATTCACACTGACAGTGGCATACAAGGTCTTTTTGTCAGATGTGAAACCATCGTCTAAAGGCTTAGTCGTCCCCGGCGAACTGGTAGATTTCTGGGTCTCGCTGGGCTTGGCAGTTGTCTTCGGAGGGTTTGTAGCTGACGTCTGATTAGTTGATGGTCGTTTGTCCGTAAGGAATTCATTGCTGACATAACCTTTAAGACCGTCTTCCATCTGTACTTGTGACCAGCTGCCCTGTACAACTAGCTCGGTCAGCTTGGTTCCGGCAGTGATAGTCAGAATATATTCTCCGTCCGTTCCGGGATCCTTGCGCAATCTTAAATCAGTTCTGGCATATCTTGTTCGGTTGACAGAGACGCTGTTGGTCGCAACCGGTTTATCCTTCGAAAGGAGTTCTGACAGTATATAGCCACTTCGCCCCTGACGATCCAAAACCTGCGACCAACTGTCATTGCGAGCAACTACATTGACCTTCTCACCTAAAGGTAAAACATCAATAATATCGCCATCATCAGTGCTGGCAGCAGATCTGAGTCTGGTATTCATCACAGTGTAGCGATCCAGATCACAACTAGCCCAATCAGAAGAACTGAGAGTTGCATCATTCTCCGGAGTGCCATCAGTTTGAGCGCCGTCAACAAGCAAATCTAAATCGCCAACATTATCGGCATCTGTTGAAGCCGATAAGTTAACAGTCAGTTGCTCTGCAACATCATCGGAGCTCTCTGTTGCCTCATCCATCGCATCGAGATCAGTTGGAGAATCTTTTCTACCGGGCAATTCCGCGTTCAACAACAGCTCCTCATCATCAGAAACGGATTTGGAGAGTCGCTCAAAATTCCCGACAGGGTTCTGCTGTCTTAAACGATCAACGACGAACACCGCTGCTACAGCTATGCACATTACCGCCGCAACCGCAAAGAGCAGTTTATCGAATTTTGTTCTTAGCATAATCTATTAATAATTTTCCTCTCGCCAGTTCATCGAATAGCATATAATTATTCAATGAATTAGTTTATGAGTTTATTAATTTTATCTAAGTAGTAAACGAATGTCAAATTTAACCCTTTTTGACGGAACATTTGTTAAGTCATTAACCATTTTACTGCACTTTTGCAAATAAGCTGTTCCGTGAAATGGGAGAAATTTTGGGAAACTATGTGTCGATATCTCTCGCTGAAGCCAAATTTTCCAAGAATCCTGCCACTCTTGTTAATCATCCCCTCAATTCCCATTGTTGATCCTGTTGGATTCCAATGTTCTTTACTTGTTGGTTCGCCTTCTGGATCCGCATAACAAAAAGCTATAAGGCCGTTATCCATTAAATTTGAAAAAGTCTCAATTGAAGCAACAAGCCTTCCCTTCTCTCCAGCGATCGGTATTCTGTCTATTTGGTCAGGGATTAGCAGATTAAGCCAAGGTGAGGAAGCATTCATATATCTGGTAGATACAGTACTCCCGATAAATCCACCCCGGATGTTGGTTGCCAGAGTAGGGTTACCGGGATCAGTATCAACAATCGTACCTCCTGGCAGCAAACCTAGTTGTAAGAGTTCCGAAAAGCCATTGCCGGTACCCAGAATCAGGTTCTGTCCTATCTCCAGCCAAAGATTAACAGCCTCCGCGATCATGGGTTGGCTGAAAACTGCCTTAGCTAAACCGTGAGCTGCTCCGGGGAATACCAATATTTGTGCTTTATTCAGGTGCTCAATTAAGCTCTGCCTGCTTTCGATTAAAGCGGTATTATTGTAGTTGCGAAAGACCAAAGTATCGATCTCGCTGCCCGCCTCCCGGAAGGGATGAATCAGATCATCCTCACTGTTAGTTCCGGGCAAGATTGGTATAAACACACGGGGCTTTCTCTTTTCAGCAAGACTGATATGTGGATAATCTGTCTCAGCATTTTTAGGTGCAGTCGCAGTGGACAGATAGTTTATCGCCTTCACCTTTGTTTTTGACAACGGATAGACTTCAGCTAACGGTTCAATCCAGCACTCCAGGATTTCTTCCAGACCGATGCTTTCTTTGCCAAGATTTACCTTCTGCTCTTCCGTCGTCACTCCTAATAAAACACCGCCTGCATTCTTGATGTCATCTTCAGCGACAGAATTATCAAAGCTGACTAATAGGCTTCCCGGCGCAGGAGAGAAGAGATCAAGCCTGAGTTCAGGACTGAAGTTGAAGCCAAGAGCTTCTCCCAGAAGTGACTTTGTTACTGCAACAGCGATACCACCACTGTCGGCAACCGAGGCGTGCCGTACCCGACCTGCCTTGGTTTGACCGGATATAAATCTCAAGCTGCGTAACCAGAGCTGAGCTTGGGGAATATATGCCTGATCAAGCGGCACAATAAAAGCGTAAACCTTCTCATCAATTCGATTAAGGGTTGCAGATACGACATTTTCGGCAGGAGCAGTGGCCACAGCAAAAGAAATAAGCGAAGGAGGTACATCCAAGTCTTCATAGGTGCCAGACATGCTGTCCTTGCCACCGATCGATGGAGTCTGAAAGGCTAAACAGGCGTCCAGAGCTCCCAATAAGGCTGTAAGCGGTTTGCCCCAGCTTATTTCGTCGCTTGTTTTACCAAAATATTCCTGAAAACTGAGTCGAGCAGTAAAAGGATCACCACCCATAGCTGCGATCTTGCTCAGAGATGATAGTACTGCAAAATATGCACCGTGATAAGGGCTGGCTTCAGCCAGATGCGGATCATATCCGGTGCTCATCAAGGAGGCAGTTTCGGAAAGCTCGCCGGGTGCTACAGGTATGAGGGATGCCATTCCCATCTCAGGTGTAAGCTGATTAAAACCTCCCAGAGACGGCAATAGATTACCGGAGCCAATTGTGCTGTCAAAGCGTTCAATTAACCCCTTGCGGGAGCATTGAGAAAGATCACCGAGACTTTTGAGCAGTCTGATCCGGAAATCCGAACCGGAGTCGTCGTTGTAATCTGCCGCTACAGAGTTCTGGATACTTTTACCTGAAGCAATGCTATCCTCTGCTTTCAGAGGGGAGTCAATATCTGTATCCGATAAATAATCATTAGAAGGCGCCGAACTGTCAAACCAGGCAGCTGCATCAGAGGGGGTAAAGGCAGCATTAGCACTCTGCTCAGCTCCGTTGGTGTCCAAAAATGATCTGTCCAGAGCCACGATCGTCTGACCACGCCAATTGATTTTAAGCTTTGCTTCGGCAGTTACAATGGCAACTGCTGTAGCCTCAAGATTCTCCTCGGCAGCTAACTGCCGGAATTTACCCACATTCTTTTGCTCGACAACAACAGCCATTCTCTCTTGTGATTCAGAGAGTGCTATTTCGGTACCGTTCAGACCCGGGTATTTGACAGGCACTGCATCCAAGTTGATCTCAACCCCATCAGCAAGCTCTCCTATGGCAACCGATACCCCTCCTGCGCCAAAATCATTACAACGCTTGATTAGAACCGACAACTCAGGTCTGCGAAATAGTCTTTGCAGGTTGCGTTCCAGCGGTGGATTGCCCTTTTGCACTTCAGCAGCACTGTTTTCGTGCGATTGTTTATCATGGGTGACAGAAGAACCTGTAGCTCCGCCAATGCCGTCACGACCGGTTTTGCCGCCGACGAGAAGCACAACATCACCTGCCTGCGGGCGGCTGCGTTTAACCTGCTCTGAGGGAACAGCGGCCATAACTGCGCCGGCTTCCAGCCTCTTGGCTTCAAAACCGGGATGGTAATGCTCTACAACCTGCCCCGCGGAAATGCCTATCTGATTGCCATAGGAACTATAACCCAGACTGGCCAGTTTAGCGATTTGTCGTTGAGGCAGTTTGCCTGCCCGGGTGTTATCATGAGCTTGTCGCGGATCTCCCCCGCCGGTTACCCTCATCGCCTGATAAGCGTAAGCGCGGCCTGAAAGAGGATCGCGGATTGCACCTCCCAGACAGGTAGCTGCACCGCCAAAAGGTTCAATCTCTGTGGGGTGATTATGCGTCTCGTTCTTAAACATCAGCAGGACTTCCCTATCCTTCCCCTGATGCTTTACCGGAACCTTTATGCTGCAGGCATTTATCTCTTCAGATTCATCCAGATCATTAAGACCCGGATTACGTTTAAGTATTTTTGTGCTGATCGTGGCAAGATCCATTAGAGTAATCGGTTTAGTATTATTATTTTCCAGTTCAAACGTTTTGTGCCAATCCAGATATCTTTGCCAACTGGCACTTAAGTGCTCCTCAAAGTTTTTATCATTAAAGTTTTGAGGGAAACAGACATTGTTCAGCGAGGTGTTAAAAGTTGTATGCCGGCAGTGATCAGACCAGTAAGTATCCAGTACTTTGATTTCTGTCTCTGTCGGATCGCGCTTTATATCTCTAAAATAAGACTGAATAAAGAAGAGATCTGATAAAGACATGGCCAATTGCTGGTCAGCAATGTACTCCTCCAGTACTTCTCCAGAGAGTTTTGTGAAGCCTTCATGTATTGGGATATTTGTCGGTTCCTCTATTTGCGGGATAAGTGTCTCAGGAAGATCTATCGTGCTCTCACGGCTTTCAACGGGATTAATTAGCCATTTCTTAATCTTCGCTTTATCCTCTTCGCTGAAAATTCCATAAAATATATAATGGGTGGCTGACTTTACCAGAGGCAGGTCAAGTTCAAAAGAGATCTGAATGTTTTGGGCTGTCAAGTCAGCTCTTTGATCATATTGTCCAGGCACCAGTTCTACTATCAACTCATAGTCACCGCTATTAATATCTGCTGACGACAAATCCGGGGCTCCGTTCTCCAACATTGGAATTCTGATATCCTGAACCGGATCAGACAGTATGCGAGCCAGATGTTCATCATTAACATCTCGAATTTGCAACATCTCCTCTTCCGCGGCAATGAACTCAATATCAAAGCGTGTAAGAGCCTTGACCTGATCTACCTCAACTCTGAGGAAATCCTTGACTTCTTGTTTTAGCAATGATTCTGCGGTATCCATTCCGGAGCGCTTCAGGAAATAGAAACGGCGGAGAACATTAGAGCTCTGATTCATTGGAATCTCCTTATATAATGTTTTTGCGCATATTGGGCGCAACATCCTATTCATGTATTTATAACATCATTAGCTATAGAGGCGTTCAGTCGGAAGGTGTGGGACCATCAGTAATCAGTATTGAACTCTAGTCAACAAGCGCCCGCTCAGCATATTCTGATGATTTTTCAATGAAATCAGCTAAATCAGAACCGGTCAATGATCCCTGCGCCAATTGTGACAGGGCCAGGATATAACCGGCCAGTTCCCGGGCCTCCTCTTTTTGACTGTCAAGTTCCGCCAGACGCATAAATTTGTTAGTCAATTTGGAGTCTTCATTGAGGATTAAGTCTACTTTGGCTGACTCCAATTCAGATTGGAAGCTCCTCTTAGTACTCTCATCAATACCCATCTGCTCAGAAAGCTTGCGTAGTCGGCGAATTTCTTCTGCCTCATGCAGCAAGGCCGGGGGTGCATCTTCTCCTAAAGGAGTGACCTTCAGTTCTGAGACTCTAAGAGTATCAGTTGAGGAAAACAGATTCAACAATTTGCTGTAATCATGCTCTTGTTTGTTATCAGTTTTGAAGTCTGCGTCAACACGAACATATCTTCGTTTTCCTTGACTCTGGTACTCCAAAAATGACATGATATGTGCATCAATATCTTGATCCATTATCAAGACAGACTTCCCTTGCTTTTCGGCCAATCTTATATATGAAGACAATTGATCTTCAGCCGGAGTATACAGGACGGTGCCTTCTGGCAATTCAGCATCTGCGATATAAGCTCCGTCGGTTTTAGCAAAGATCAACACGTTTTTCATACTGTCGTAAAACTTCGGGTCAGAGAGAATACCATATTTCACAAATAATCTGATATCAGTCCAGACTTGATCGTAATATTCCCTGTCATCTTTAAATAGTTTGGTCAGACGGTCTGCAACCTTTTTTACGATATGCTGTGACAGCCTTTTGAAGTTCGGATTGGACTGCAGAAAGCTTCTGGACACATTCAAAGGCAAATCAGGGCTGTCCAGTACTCCTTGCAGTAAGAAAAGATATTCAGGGATTACCTCTTTTACATTGTCGGCAACAAAGACCTGATTGTAAAAAATCAAGATTCTGCCGTCCAGCGTCTGATAATGATCATTAACCTTGGGGAAATACAGGATACCTTTCAAACGAAAGGGATAATCCATATTCAGATGTACCCAGAATAGTGGTTCGGTATCACTGTTAAACGTCTCCAAATAAAAATCAATATACTCTTTGTCAGTAATCTCACTTGGAGATTTAAGCCAGAGAGGGCTTGTGATGTTGACGGGCTCCACATCAATAATTTCATCTGACAGCATATCAATAGCAAGGAGGGCATCCCTTTCAGTGTTGTTTTCACTGAAATAGTAAATAGGCCAAGAGAGAAAACGAGCATATTTGTCGATAATTTCTTTAACCTTTGTGTCAGTCAGCCATTTTTTGTCTTCTTCATTTAAAAATAGTGTGATGGTAGATCCATGTGTGTTTCTGGTACCGCCGCTTATCTCAAACTCAATGCCCTCGTTACTCTGCCACAGAGCAGGTGATGCCTCAGGCTGCCAGGACAAAGTGTCAATTTCAACGCGTTCTGCAACCATGAATGCTGAATAAAAGCCCAAGCCAAAATGCCCGATAAAGCCTGCACTCTCATTTCCACTTTCCTGATATTCAGTGACGAAATCAGTCATCCCGGAATAGGCAATCTGGTTAATATACTTATCAAGGTCTTCGGCTGTCATGCCGATTCCATTGTCGGCAATTACTAACTTGCCTTCCTTCTCATCTAAACGTATCTCGATCCGCAATTCATCCCCAGTTAAGTTTGCCTTACCAATGTTAGCCATTTGCCTCAATTTTGTCAGGGCATCTGACGCATTTGAAATCAGCTCTCTTAAGAAAATGTCGCGATCTGAATAAAGCCATTGTCTGATTATGGGAAAAATATTTTCTGTACTTACCTGCAATTGTCCTTTTTTAGTTTTCATCTTCACAAAATCCTTTTCTATACTGACAGTTATACATTAACTGAATACAACAGCGTCTGCGCACCAATATATAATAACAAAAGCAACAAAAAATGTTCGGTCAGACTATGAAAAGTCAAATCGAACATAAAGCACAGGGATCATTATGTCTGGAACTAATCTAGTTGATCTGAATACGCGGCCCTCTCCAGCCAATCTGACTCCGCAGAGGATTCACCCAGGGATCGATAGACTGCCGCCATGCCCTGGCAGGCTTCCTGATCATTCGGATTTATCATAATAACTTGTCTGAAGCATGACTTTGCCTTTTCCGGTTCATCAAGACAAAGATATATTTGACCTAATCCGATCCAGGCAGATAATAGCTGATTATTGTATTGAATAGCTGTCTTAAATGATTTTTCCGCTGAGTACATATCACCAAGGGACAGTTGAATCATAGCCAGCTGGCACCAAGCATCGGAGTACCTTGGCTCAATATCCAGAGCACGGTTAACTGTCGCGGCAGCACCGGCGGTATCACCTTGCAGATATAAGATAGCAGCGGTTTCTGTGAGTAAATATGGATCATCAGGTCTGATGTCCAGAACCTCTTCCATCAATTTCAGCGAATCATTCAGGCGGCCTGTCTTGCTGTATGCGAGACTCTTGAGTACTTTCCATTCGACAGCATGGGGTTCTCTATCTTCCCCTCTGCCAATAAGTCTCAGCGAATCCTCAATGTAGCCAAGAGATAAAAGTAAATCAGCCTGGTCATAAAGCAAATCCATATCTTCAGGTAACAGCCGTCTTAATTTTGCGTAATCCCGCAGGGCGGATCCGATTTGATTACCCATCTCAGCAGCTCGTGCATGCAGCCATAGTAGCTCAACCGTATCAGGATGTGATACTAAAGATTCTGCTGCATTTTCCATGGCCAGAAGCCATTTCCCAGAGCAAAGAAAAGATTCTATCTCCTCAATCGCAGATATAATTTCTTCCGGCAGGCTGGTATCTTTGTTTAGATAGGTGTCGTTCATTAGGCTGACCCTTCATTTTTCAAGTCTGATTTTATGAAGACTATCAATCTCTCCTCTGTTTTGCAAGTGTAATATTTATGACCGTGGAATTAGTGCCAAAGTGATAAAATATAGCTCGTGAGATTCTAATAGAAAGTGTCGCCGATATTCTCAGATCAGAAGCTGTTGGCGACTGACACAGGTTAACACTATGAAAAATAAAATTAATGCTATTTTGACTGTAGTAGCAGTTATCTTACTGGTTTTGGGTCTCTACCTTCTTATAAAACCGTACTGGCAAAATTATTTGCAGGATGGAAAGATTGAAGACGTCTTAGCGGAAATGGGAACTGCTATACCTGAAGAAGAGGACACTTCTTCTATTGGTCCGGTTAATGAATTAGAGGTTTCTTTTTCTGCTGATCAATATGTAGTCGCCGGCGAAGATTGGGAAGATTTTTCCCGGCCCGAAGGTTTAACCGTTGATAAGGAAGAGATTGTCAGTGTTAACACTTACGCCAGATTAGATATTCCTTCAATCGGTTTTTCGATGCCTGTGGCAGACGAAGCCACGCTGTATTCTTTGCGAATAGCGATAGGACATCATCAGTCTACTGCACGTATCGGTGCGACCGGTAATGCTGTCTTGTTTGGTCATAGAGGCTATCGGACAGGGAGATACTTTAATGAAGTACATAAGATTAACCTGGGTGACGAAATCAGAATTGTCACAAAAGATGCCGCCTATATCTATAGTATGGTCAAGAGCATTGATGTAGAGCCGTCTGAACTGTGGGATAAAATGGAGGAGTCGACTGATAAAGCTAGAGTAATTCTTGTTAGCTGTACTCCTCTCAGAAACACGAGAGAACACAAAAGAGGCGACTTACGCATATTGGTATACGGCGAATTAAAAGAAATAATTCCCCTCGTTGACAATTGATATTCCATGTAGATGTAACCGGATAAGCTGGAACCATATATGTAATACCGGCGGAATTTCCTTATTAAAAAAAGCCTGAAAATAATAAGTATCAGGCTTAAAACTATAATATAAGGTTAAAAACAAGCTATTCCGGCATCAGTTCGTCAAGAGAAAGCTCATTAAGAACTTCCCTCAGTATGGCGGCTTCTTCACGGTTAAGTGTAATTCCTTTACTCATTTTTTCATGTTCAGGAGCCCAGTCTCGCAAATCAAGTTTTGGTTTGCCCTCATTCCAACTAACCAGATTTAATTCACGGTTCCATCCGGATCTGCTGGTACTCAGTACAGCGATGTTTTTAACTATTTCATATTTGAACTCGGCCATTTTTGTATCCTCCGGTTATTGATTGCATAGGCGCATTCTGCCAAATGGACAGAAAAATGTCAAATGCTATATCAGCTTGGGCTCAACTCTCCAAATATCATCAGCGTATTGCCTGATAGTTCTGTCTGAGCTGAATCTGCCACTATTTACGATGTTGATCCAGCACTTTTGTCCCCATCCGATCTGATCCTGATAGGCGCGATGTGCGCGAGCGCGTGCCTCACGGTAAGCTTCAAAGTCACCCAGCACATAGTACTGATCGCCTGCATGCCATTGAGACCCGGTTAGTAAGGAATCATAAAGGTCTTGAAACATACCGGTTCTATTGTCTGACAGAGTGCCGTCGACAAGAGCATCAACAACTCTCTTGAGCCCGTCTACGTTCTTATACTGCCATTGAGAATTGTAATAATTCATGGTGGCAGGGAAATCAGCGATCACGGGTCCGAACATAAAACTGTTTTCCTCGCCTACCTCCTCCAGAATCTCCAGATTGGCTCCGTCATAAGTGCCTAATGTAAGAGCACCGTTGAGCATAAACTTCATATTCCCAGTGCCGGAGGCTTCCATGCCGACGGTAGAAATCTGCTCAGAGATATCCGTAGCGGGAATAATCTTTTCTGCCAGGGAAACATTATAATTGTGTAAAAAAACTACCTTCATACGATCATTTACGTCCGAGTCATCATTGATTAGATCAGCAAGCTCTGTAAGGAATTTGATTATCGCTTTGGCTCTGGTATAACCAGGCGCTGCTTTGGCGCCAAAGATATATGCCACCGGGGTAATGCCATTCTGGTGAGGATTGTCTTTTAAACTGAAATACTGATCCAGGATTAACAGACCATTCATGAATTGGCGTTTATACTCGTGCAAGCGCTTGATTTGCACATCAAACAAGAAATTGCTGTCGATCTCAATATCTTCATATTCCCTTATGAATAGAGCCAGTTTTTCCTTGTTATCCTGTTTGATTTTAAGAAGCTGCCGAATTAGTTTGGGATCGTCTTTCTCTTTTACCAAGGGTTTTAGGAGATTTAAATCAGTTATCCAGTTATCATTGCCTGTTTTTTCTGTCAGTAATTCAGACAAGGACGGATTGCACATCCTTAACCAGCGCCGCGGTGTTACACCATTGGTCTTATTATTGAATTTCTCCGGCCACATAGCATAAAAGTGTTTAAATAGCGTGTTCTTAAGAAGATTGCTGTGGATCGATGCAACCCCGTTGATAGAATAGCAGGCATAACAGGCAAGCAATGCCATATGTACTTTCCCGTCGTGGATTGGCGACAAACGCTGAATCAAATCTTCTGCCATATGCGAATCTTTCAGCTCTTCTTCAAATTGTGTATCAATCTGTGTGATGATGTCGAGAATACGTGGAAAGAGATACTGGAAAATATTGATGTCCCAGGCCTCTAATGCCTCTTCCATCATTGTGTGATTGGTAAAGGCAAAAGTTTTTTGTACTATATCCCAGGCCTCATCCCAGCTTTGCCAGTTTTCGTCAATCAGGATACGCATGAGTTCAGGTATGGCTAAAACCGGATGTGTGTCATTCAACTGAATACTGTTGTACTCGGGGAATTTCGAAAAATCATTGCCATGAAGACGCTTAAAAGAGTTGATTATATTTTGCAAAGAGGCTGAAATGAAAAAATACTGTTGTCGTACGCGCAGAACCTTGCCATCATATGTGCTGTCATTAGGGTAAAGAACGCGACATATATCATGGACCCGGTTGCGTTCGATTACTGCGTCATCAAAACGTTGTGAATTAAAGAGGTTAAAGTCAAATTCTTCTGCCGGCTCGGCGCTCCAGATGCGGATAGTGTTTTTGTTTTTATTACCGTATCCAATAACAGGCAAATCAAATGGGATAGCGTATACATTAAGATCCTCGAAATGGACGAGGACTTTCTCATCACGACGTGCTGTCAAAAAAGGATAACCATCATCGTCAATCCAATCATCAGGGAACTCTTTTTGAAAGCCATTTTCTATCTCCTGCCGAAACAAACCATAATCATAAAGAATGCCATAGCCGGTGACAGGCAACCCCAGGGTAGCGGAAGAGTCAAGAAAACAGGCTCCTAGCCTGCCTAATCCCCCATTCCCGAGGCCAGGATCATTCTCTTTCTCCAAAATATCGTTGATATCATAACCATGGTCTGAGACCATTTTTTTAACGGTATCATAAACGCCTGCATTAATCAGATTATTGAGCAGACTTCTGCCTACAAGGAACTCAGCAGAAAAATAATGTGCTTGGCGTCCCTGCTCATAAGCATTTCGGGTTTGCTCCCAGTCAGCAGCATTGATAGACATAAGAGCTCTAGACAACACCTGCCAGTACTCTCTACTGCTCAAAGAATCTAAGTCTGTGCCATAGTTGGCCTGAGCCAGTACTTGCATTCTATTTGTGAATTCTTTAGTTTCCATTATTTACTCCTGGCTTTTGCTAATTCTTAAGTATTATAGATAACTCTCAGGCAAGTGGCAATTCAAACCGGAAGTCGAAGTAAGCTGCGAATCGATTGCTTCTACATAAGCAATTCATTTAAGGTATACTTGTTTCAACCCTCTTCGTCAAACTGATAAGGAGCATTTTGTGCAGAAAAAGAAAGATCCCAGTGCAGCCAAAGCACCTGATAAATTTAGGTCAGCCAGAATTTATGATCCGCTACGGTCCTCTGCTGATATAAAGGTAATTGAGCTTGAGAGACGGAGAAGGCAGGCTTTTCATCAAGAAGAGAGACGTTTGGCAGGAATCAGCGGACGAGCTGCCCTGACCATCACAATACTGTCGTCCTTGTACATTTTAGCTTTAGAGCAGTATCAGCCGCTGGCAGATCTATTGAGCACACACAGCTTCCGTGGCTATGCCTTAGAAATGCTTATGGTGGCAGGGGTATTGCCCGTTCTTGCTTCGGTTCTGATTGTTTTACTGGAGAAACCGGCCAAGTCAATTGTTTTTGGAGATAGACCCTCTTTTACCCCCTCGCTTTTGGCTTTTATGTCCGGGTTCCCTCTGGCATTTATTGGCTTGACTCTAGATCATTTGGTTTCTCATTTTTTTACGACCAACACATTTCTCCAACTGCCGGGTTGGGATTTAATGAATCAGGGTGTAATGTTATTTCAGTCTTCCTGGTTGCAAATAGCGCTCACAATTATAGTATCTTCTGTATTACCTGCACTCGGTTTGAGTTTTTTGCTAAACGGGTTGATTTTGCCGGGACTGGCTGCAGGATCTTACTATACCAGGGCAATCCTCATGACGGCATTTTTTGCGACACTGATGCCTATGCAACTCCGTCCTTTACCGGTATTTTTTATCTTCGCTGTCTTTATCTGCAAAGTGAGATTAGACAGCAATAGCTTGATAACGTCATCTTTGGCAAGTCTTGGTCTTGGACTGGGCTGGCTGACATATCCTCTTGCTTACCAGTTCACGGCGGATGTTTTTTGGGGCCAACTGCCCTCTTCTACCTCGCAGATTATTTCTTTGCAATTACCACTGCTTTTCTTGTCGGCGATGATATTTTTGCCAATTCTAGTGTATTATACGAATTACAGAAATCGTCGAAAGGTTGAAGAACGGGAAAAGGCTTTGCTCGACGTATCCAAACAAGGAGAAGTTGTTGGCTATAGACGTAAAGTTGACTACGTTTTTGTTTTTTCAACGATTTTGATGTCAATGATATTGCTGGTGCAAAGTGTAATTTGAAGGAGACTTGCATGGACGAGAGAGCAAAAAATGATGCGGCCTTTATTATTTCAGTGATTAAATATGCATTATTGTTCCTGCTGATTGTCGGTTTTTTGTACATCGGTCTGGAAGCATTGGTAGTATTAGCACCGATTTTTATTGCTCTATTCTTATCACAGGTATCAGTCACTATCAGTCAGGCAATTATGACGAAATTCAAAATTAAAGATTCGCACAATCCCTCAATTGGCGAGCGCAATAAAGTACGTAACCGCATAGCTGTATTGATTTATATTCTTTTGCTCTTGCTGGTATTTGCCTTGCTGGGCGGTATCATCTACTATCTAATCGCTATTATTCGACATATATCATTGCAACTCCCGAATTTTGTTCGAGAGTCAGACATTATCAATCAAATTTCAAGCTTTTTTCGCAATGCGTCAGGGCCATTTGGGCTCGAGCTCAATCCGGCTATAGTAATTCAGATAGAAGAGAGTATTATTTCCCTAGTGACTACGGTTATTGATGCCTTGCCGGGCATATTGGGAAATATTCTTTCCTCTCTGAGCAAATGGTTTTCAGGCATGCCACGCGCAATTTTGGTTTTGATTATTACTGTTATGGCCGGGTATTACTTCATTACACAGTCAAGCAGACTTTATCGGTTTTTATTGAGATTCATTCCCAACAAAGATTTTGTGCGAAAAATATTCTTGACGACTAGTCGATTAACAGGAACGCTTTTTAGAATCATTGGTGGATATATTGTTCTGATGTTCATTACTTTTGTTGAAGCATTGGTTGGCTTTCTCATCGTTGGCTTGCCTAACGCCTTTATTTGGGCAATTGTTGTTGCTCTTGTTGATTTGTTGCCGATTCTTGGTATAACCACTACTTTGATTCCCATTTCAATTTACTACTTCATTCAGTCTTCTCCCCTGCAAGGTCTGGGGATTTTATTAGTGATGGTTGTGATTATCATAGCTCGCAGGTTTATTGAACCGATAATTCTTGGCAGCGCAATGCGTCTGCACCCTGTCGTAACTATTTTGAGCATGATAATTGGAATAATGGTTTACGGTATCGGCGGTATTTTGTTAGGCCCGTTGGCCTTTGTTATCTTAAGAGAAATATCCATCACCTACGAAGTGGAAGCTAAGATTAGATTATTTTTCGCAGGAGTATTCAATAATAAAAAAGATACTGGTAAGACGGATATTATTTAGTTTGTCTGCTGAGCACCACTGTATTTTGCGGTTTTTTCCTGATGTTCTTCGTAAGTCTTAGAAAAATCATTATAGCCATCTCCTTTTGCGACAAAGTACAGATAAGAATTAGCACCTGCCCAGCTGCGTTCAGTTGCCGGCCAGAGCACACCTTCCAAAGCTACAGTCCCGGGAGAGTTGATAGGCCCCGGTGGCAGTGCGGCAATACCGTAAGTATTATATGGGTTGTCTTGATAGCGTTCTAAATCACTGTTTCTGACCCACAAGACAGGCTCCAGACCATCTGCTTCGCGCAAGTAATTTATAGTGGCACAAGATTGCAGAGGCATTTCCTGCCTCAGTCTATTAATGAATACCCTGCCTATTTTTGGCATCTCTGACATCGGGCCTTCTTTTTGCACCAATGAGGCCGGAGTAACAGCTTGATCTAAAGTCATTCCAATTATTTCAGCACGTTCATAATAATTTCCGTTGCGTAGTTTTCTTTCGGTATTATCGAAAAATTTGCGCAAAATATTTTCTTCTGACTCATTGACATCAAATTGATATGTATCCGGCCATAGATAACCTTGCATCATCCAATCGCGCTCCGGATAAAAGGGGATCTCTTGCATAAAATCGTAGTCTATAAACAGATTGGGACGCTTCATCATCTCGTCCAAAATATCTTCATCAAAACGCATACCGGCTTTCTTCATTCTCTCCTTTACCTGTGAATAGCTTAAGCCCTCAGGAAAAGTAATCGTAATGGGGTCAGGTTTGGAAGTCAGAATCAGCATCATTTCGTCATAGCTCATATTGTCAAGCAGATAGTGAGTTCCTGAACGAAAATTACCATCAAAACCATTGATTTTTGACAGGATCTTAAAGGCGATCTTATTGTTGACCAAACCCGCCTCCGAGAGAATATCGGTAATGTCATCCATATCAGAATTTCTGGGGATATAGATCTCTATTGAATCCCGGGTGCCTTCAGTAATAGGAGATTTGCCTTCAAGCTCAATTTGACGACTTAGGCTGTTTAAACGCTCATTTTGTGCAGTCACATAGTTATACCCGGAGTAGTAACCAAAAATACCTACAGCCACCAAAAGAAGAGTGAGACTCAGTATGAATAGTGTCCTTACGATCTTTTTAGACAAATTAGATCTCCTTATTTAGAATTGCCACAATTATATCATGTCCTTCCTCTTGCGACTGCGCCAGATGATCTGAATAGGGCTGCCTTCAAATCCATATATTTCTCGTAATCTGTTTTCCAGATAGCGGTCATAAGAAAAATGCGTCAGTTTGGGATCATTGATAAAGAAAACAATGCGAACAGGATAATTACCTATTTGAGTGCCATAGAAGATCTTAAGATGTTTACCCTTGTCTTGAGGCGGAGGATGCAAGATGAGTGCGTCAGAAATAAACTCATTCATTTGAGCTGTAGAAATTCTATAACCGCCATTGTCGTAGGTCTCACGTATTAAGGGCCATAATTTGTCACAATTCAGGCCGGTTTTTGCGGAAACGAAAATAATCGGGGCATGAGACATAAAATGAAATCTGGTTGCAATCTGCTGGGTTAGCTCTTTTCTGCTCTCGCTTTTGTCCAATACAGCATCAAATTTATTGACTGCAAAAATGCATGTCTTGCCCATATTCCAAGCTAGACCGGCAATTTTGGTGTCTTGTTCCGTCACACCGTCAATCGCATCGATCATGATCAGACAAAGATCAGCTCTCTCAATTGCCTTGTTTGCGCGCAAAACACTGTATTTTTCGATTTTTTCAGATACTTTTCCTCTGCGTCTGAGTCCCGCGGTATCTACGAGAACAAAATTTCCATACTCATTGGCTAAATAGGAATCGACAGCATCACGTGTGGTGCCGGCAACCTCAGACACGATTACCCTCTCTTCACCCAATAATTGGTTAACGAGAGAAGATTTGCCGGCATTTGGCTTGCCTATTACGGCAATTCTGATCGTGTCCGGCGGATAATCGTCTTCAGTTTGCTCTGGTAAATGAGCAATCATGGCGTCAAGGAGCTCTCCCAAGCCGAGCTTATGACTGGCGGAGACAGGGAAAACTTCGGAGAAGCCCAGTTGGTAAAATTCGTAAAATCCTGCCGGTGGATTGCCGGGCTGATCAATTTTATTCACAACTACGAGAACAGGTTTTTTGCTGCGGTGCAGTTGTCTGGCTATGTCCTGATCTGCAGCGGTCAGCCCGCTTTGAATGTCAGTCATAAACAGGATGATATCAGCGGCTTCAATCGCGACGTCTGCCTGAAGACGCATTTTTGTTAATAAATCATCAGAAGAAGTGGGTTCGATACCTCCAGTATCAATTAAGTCAAATTGTCTGCCCTGCCATTCTGATTCAGCAAAAACGCGATCGCGTGTAACTCCCGGTGTCGGAGCAACAATTGAGATTCGCATACCCGCCAACATATTAAATAAAGACGATTTTCCGACATTAGGCCTGCCGACTATGGCCACACTAGGCTTGCTCATCGAGTTTCTCCTTCTAGACTAAAAACAAAAGCAACGGATCTATGAGAGGCCCGTTGCTTTCAATCATTACTTTGCGATCCGTTTATTTATCTTCTACTGAGATAACTTCACGGCCTTTATAATATCCACAGTTTTTGCATACCCTGTGTGCAGCTGCTAATGATTTGCATTGCGGACATTCTACCAGATTGGGCGCACTGATCTTCCAGTTAGAACGTGCTCTGCGGCTTCTAGCTTTTGACCATTTGCGTTTCGGGACTGCCATTTGTCACACCTCCATCTCTTATCTGTCCTTGCGGACACTTGTGCCTCTGAGCCGTTAGAGTTAAACGGTACTCCCGTTGAGACGCAAAGAGTATTATCACTTAACTGAATGTTTCTGTCAAGAATCATAGTTCAAAGGCTTATAGTGCTCCTGGAATCTATTGCTGCAACATTCGATAATCTTTAGTTGCGGCTAACTTGACGGCTTTTGTTCTGTTCTAATTAGCCAGACCCAGCACATCAACAGTCTGAAGTGCGATCGACAATTCCTCATTCGTGGGAATAACAAAGACTTTGACCTTTGAGTCGTCAGAGGAAATCAGCCCGGCTTGTCCATTAAAGTTGCTATTCTTCTCGTCGTCAATTTTAACGCCCATGAATTCCAGACCCGCAAGCATTCTTGCACGAGTCACGTAGTCATTCTCACCGATTCCTGCGGTAAATACGATTGCGTCTGCCCCGCCAAGTGCGCCCGCATAACTGGAGATGATCTTTTTCCCTTGATAGACGAAGATATCCAGAGCAAGCCCTGCTCGCTCGTTACCGGCTTTTGCTTTTGTTGCCAAGTCACGGAAATCTGAACTTACGCCGGATACACCAAGCACGCCGGATTCTTTATTCATGATATGGTCAATCTCATTGGGCTTTAGATCCTCTTTTTCCATTATATAAGGAACGATTGCAGGATCAATGTCGCCGCAGCGAGTTCCCATGGGGATTCCTGCCAGCGGAGTAAGTCCCATAGATGTGTCAACACATTTACCGTCTTTCACAGCCGCAAAAGAAGATCCATTGCCAAGATGAGCAGTGATTATCTTTGTGCCCTCAGCCTTGCCACCCAACAATTGGACAGCTTGTTGTGAAACAAACATATGTGAGGTGCCGTGAAAGCCGTAGCGGCGGATGCCCATATCTTCATAATAACGATATGGCAAAGCATAAATATAAGCCTCTGGAGGCATGGTCTGATGGAATGCAGTATCAAAAACAGCTACTTGAGGAATTCCCGGCATTATTTCTTCACACACTTCGATGCCGGTCAAGTTTGCTGGGTTATGCAAAGGACCCCAGACACAACATGTACGTATTGCAGCTTTAACAGCTTCCGTTATCTGTACCGGGGCGGTGAATTCTTCGCCGCCATGCAATACGCGATGCCCAATAGCTTGTATTTCAGAAAGGTCTGAAATAACGCCATATTCTTTTGAGGTAAGCATTTCTACCATAGCTAGAACAGCATCTTTATGGTTTTTAAAATCTTTGCCTGCCCTTATCTTTTCCCCGCTAATTAGAGTATGTGTCATTTGCGGATCTTTAATACCGATGCGTTCACACAGACCTACGCATAATACTTCACTTCCCTCATAATTAATGACTTGGTATTTTAGCGACGAGCTGCCTGAGTTGATAATTAGAATTTTCATATGTACATCCTTATTATTTAATATTATTTATTTTGTCTGGCTCAGCCAGTAAAAGAATATTAGTCGTTTGCAGCGCACTGCAGAACGGTTAAGGCAGTAACGCCGACGATGTCGTCTGCGGAACAACCACGTGAGAGATCATTTACCGGCTTAGCAATTCCTTGCAACATAGGGCCATAGGCCTCTGCTTTAGCTAAACGCTCAACTAATTTGTAACCTATGTTGCCGGCATTCAAATCAGGGAAAATCAGACAGTTGGCATCGCCCTGGATTTTGCTGTTTGGCGCCTTCGACTTGCCAATCGCGGGCACGATAGCCGCATCAGCCTGCAGTTCACCGTCAATAACGAACTGAGGTGCTTTTTCTTTGGCCAATCGGGTAGCTTCCACAACTTTTTCAGTCAATTCGCTCTTGGCGGAACCAAAGCTGGAATAAGACAACATAGCCACTTTGGGTTCAACCCCGGTCAGAGCCTTGAATGATGTTGCAGAGGATACAGCTATTTCAGACAATTGGTCTGCGTCAGGATTTTCCACTAAGCCACAATCTGAAAAAAGGAAAGTGCCGTTCTCGCCATACTCGCATTCAGGAACAACCATCATGAAGAAGGTTGAGATCATTTTAGTTCCCGGTTTAGTCCGCAAAATTTGCAGTGCCGGTCTTAAGGTATCTGCAGTGCTGCCTACCGCGCCAGCCACGAGCCCGTCGGCCAGATCTTTTTTGACCATCATGATACCGAAGGGAGTTGCTTGCAGCATGGTTTCTCTGGCTTGCTCAGGAGTCATACCCTTCTGTTTACGCATCTCATAGTATGTTTCTACAAAATCATCCAGTCCCTCATAATAGGCCGGATCAATGAAGGTCGCTCGGGAGACATCCCATTCCGGTGCTTGGGCCTGTATTTCTTCTTTCTTACCCAGTAAAATAACCTCTGCCAGTTGTTCCTCAAGAATTTTTGCTGCAGCTTCGACTACCCGTGGGTCCATGCTCTCGGGCAACACAATAGTCTTCTTAACTTTGCGTGCCGCAGTTTTGACATTGTCTAAAAAACTCATATTCTCCTCCGTCATATATTTTTAACTTTTTATGCTAACCATCGCTTAGTATAGATTATATAAAGATTAGATTCAATTATGAAAAACTCAAAAAATTTACTGTAAAGCCAGAAGAACCAGCATCTGATCCAGGGCGTTAATCTGCAATCTGCCTTCTTCATCTGTTTGCGCGAAAGCGCCAAAAAATGAACTGGACTGATTGGATACATAGCTTCTGCGCATTTGTCCTATGGCAGCGGAATACAAGGTTTTATTGTCCACTGCCCGGGCTAGTCTGGCTGTCCAGGCAGTTAGAGCCAAGTTTGAGCTGCTCGCTCCGCTGTTGCCACTTATAAGATGATACGAAGACGCTAAGCCACCGCTTTCCAGTTCTTCTAAGAGAAATCCTTCCAGCTCAGGATTATTAATTCCTACTTCAGCTAAATTTAGTGAAGTTTTTACAATACGCCATGTTTCAGCCTGATAATCCGAAGAGATAAGAGGCATGGCAGTCCCTTGTGATAAGTTCCAGCCTTCCGGCGGAAAAGGCATAACTTCATCGGACATATATTCAATCACATGATCAATCCATTGTTGAGCGATATTCTCCCAGTTGCTGTCAATACCTGCCAGCTGATATAGGGCCCAGAAATCTATGCTTTCTAAAGATATTAGAGGCACTGCAACTTGTTCAGTGAGCTCATCTTCTACAGCTTTTGAGAATAAAGGATGGTTCAAATTTGGCCCCAGTCCTGTCAGGGACGCAGGAGGTCCGGACTGAAACAAAGGAAACAAGGTTGCAGACAGCTCCTCCAGTTTGTTTAGTAAATCGTGCGAAGGATTGAGCATATAGGTTAGCAAAAGAACACGAGTGTATCCAAGAGTTGTCATCCAGTTAGGATTAGTTTTCCGGTAAAGACCATCCTGATCAAGATCTAGAGAGCTCGCATACAGGCCGGAAGAGTCATCATAGAAAGCCTTAGCAAAGTTATCCCGCCAGGAGTTTATTTGTCGTTTATTGCCCGTCTCCGCTAGTATTTGTCCAAGATAGAGCTGATCTCTGGCTAGTACCTGCTCAGCCATCATAATCTCATCTATATTGTCACCAAGATCGATATTGGGCAGTTTGCGCCAGGCGGAGACCAGATCTTCTGCGCTGGTGACTGTAACCTCACCTCCTATTGCATTTGACTTGGTTTCCAAATCAATCATCAATTGATCTTCAATCTGTCGCAGTACGCCGGGAGCCAGGATATCCGAGTCATACTCTGACCTGTCATTGGCAAGACCGGGGAGGTAGTCTAAAGGAAGCTGAGGAAGTTCTCTGTTGCTTAAAATAAAATACAGCAGTATCGCACCTGCGATAAGCAGTGCGAGCAAAGGCAGAATATAACGATATTTACCACTCAACTTCATAAAAGCATTCTAATCTAAATTAGCCGATATTAACAAATTATTGTAATTAGCCGAATTCATTTTTGCTGACGGCCACAAACTCACTTTGCCACAGATCCCGAACTCCTGGCATCGTCCGTCCTAGAACTTACGTTGCCACAGATCCCGTACTCCTGGTTATGACGGGTTACAAACACGTCCAGCACTTATTCCCTGTTCATTTTTATGCAGATCCCATATATTAAAGATATTTTATCTGAGACTATTATTATCCGGTAGGTCTGATAGAATTATCCCAGAAGAGGAGCATGTTTTTGTGAGAGTTATTGCAGTAATAGCTGAATTTAACCCCCTGCACTGTGGGCACGCTCATTTGTTGAGGCAAATCCGACTTAATTCGCCTCCACGCAGCAAAATTATTGTAATCATGCCGGAATTTTTCAGCCAAAGAGGTGTGCCGGCACTTATTTCACCCTCCCAGCGTAGCAAAGTAACTTTAGCTGCCGGCGCAGATCTGGTGTTGTCTTTGCCTGACATATACGCCTTGTCCAGTGCGGAGGGCTTTGCAGCAGGAGCCGTCAGGAGCATACTTGCGACCGGTATTACTCAGGAGATAGCCTGCGGAGCAGAGGACCCCGATTACGACAAATTGAAGCTTATCAGTGACCTGTTATCAAACGAAAGCTATCGATACAAGGAAAACCTCAAAGCCGGCATTAAGGAAGGGTTAGGCTTCGCCGCCGCCAGAGAAAAAGCTGTTGCGGCAGAAGCTGGGGATGCGAAGCTGGCTGCCCTCCTCAACAAACCCAATAATATTCTGGCAATTGAATATCTGAAGGCTCTGACAACTTATGACAATAAAAATATCGAGCTGACCTTGTATCCACGTATAGCCGCTTCATCTGCCAGCGATATCAGGGAGATAATCCGGGCGGCTGTTATACCTGCTGATTGTAACAAAGATAAAAATATAGATTTGAATGCTGACGGCATAAATACACAAACCGTCACGACAGGTTTCTCATCTGAGCTGGAATTAGTCCGTAATCTGGAAACCTTGATGCCTTCCTATTCCCTGGCGCCTATTTTGTATTCATATCAAGAGCAAAAAGGTCCTTTGCTCTTAGATCATTTTCGCAAAGATATCTTTTTTTCCATAAGTCAGCAAAATTCTGCTCAAATTTCGCAAATAGCTCATATGCAACAGGGCTTGGGCGAAAGGCTTATTAATCTGGCCAGTCGGAAAGGGCATCTGTGCGGCAGTCTTTCCGACTTTGTGAAGGTTGCTGCCACCAGAACTCATCCCGCCTCACGAGTACGACGAGCCTTGATTTCTCTCCTTCTGAATCTGAAGAGTGCAGACCTGGAAGAGTTAGCAGCGCCCCGATTTCTTAAAATATCTGGATTTAATAAAGACGGCAGATATCTTTTGCGTTTGATGCGGGAAAAATCGACTTTGCCCTTGATTAATCTAGCCTCCGATTACGATGGTCTCTTGAGCCATGCAGCAATCAGACAAAAGGATATATCCCTGACAGCTGCTGCTCTCTGGTACAAAGAAACAGGTGGCAACATTAACGAGTATTATCTGCAAAAGCCGGTGCAGCTTTGACGAAGTCGAGGTCAAAAGCTAGAATAACAAAGGTTTGAACTATAAACAGTATAATTGTTTTGAGTATTTTGTATAAAGGGGTGCCTTATGAAATCAGTATTCGAGGTTTTACAGGAACGTGGCTTCATCGCTCAGATATCGCATGAAGAAGAAGTACAGGAATATTTGAGTAAACCTGGTGCTACTTTTTATATTGGCTTCGATCCTACTGCAGACAGCTTACATGTCGGCCACTTTGTTCAATTGATGGCCATGGCTCATATGCAGCGAGCCGGCCATCGTCCGATTGCTTTGTTAGGCGGCGGAACCGGTATGATCGGTGACCCCTCAGGTCGCACGGATCTCAGAAAGGTGATGACAATAGAGACGATTCGTCACAATGTCGAGAGATTCAAGAAGCAGATGGAGATCGTGATTGACTTCTCCGATGACAAAGCTATCATGCTGGATAATGCAGAATGGCTGCTGCCCCTGAATTATATTGAATTTATCCGGGAGATAGGCTCTCAGTTTACAGTAAACCGCATGCTGACGGCAGAGGCGTATAAGCAACGCATGGAACACGGCTTAACTTTCCTGGAGTTCAACTATATGCTCCTGCAGGCTTATGATTTTCTCGAACTGTACAGGCGTTATGAATGCCGTTTGCAGCTGGGAGGCGATGACCAATGGTCTAATATTCTAGCAGGCACTGATCTGATTCGCCGCAAAGAGAAAGGACACGCTTATGGAATGACCTTGACCCTCCTTACCACTTCGACCGGCGAAAAAATGGGCAAAACAGTGGGTGGTGCAGTTTGGCTCGACCCCGAGAAACTAAAACCCTACGATTTTTATCAATACTGGCGCAATATTGACGATGCCGATGTTATTAACTGCTTGAAGCTTCTCACTTTCATGTCTTTGGAAGAAATTTCAGACTACTCCGGGCTGGAAGGTCAAGAGCTTAATCTTGCCAAACAAAGGCTCGCTTATGAAGTGACCAAGATCGTTCACGGTGAGGAAATTGCGAACGAAGTAGAGCAAGCTGCCAAAGAAATATTTTCCGGCAGTGGCGCCGCTGCCAACATGCCGGAGATCAAATTTCCGGCTTCCGAAAAAGAAAGACCACTACTTGATCTGCTCACAGAGGCCAAAATAATACCCTCTCGCAGTGAAGGCAGACGCCTGATTCAGCAAAAGGGCATTTCTCTTAATGATAAGGTGTTAGAAGATTTTGATTATGTGTTAAATGAAGGCGATATCATTGACAACGCAGTCATTATCCGCAAAGGTAAAAAACGTTATTACCGTCTTTTCTTTATTGAGGGCTGATACAAATATTCCTTTATAGTTTCAGATTGACTGATACTATGATCTCCCAGCTCCAGCCAGATCGCCTGCAGGATTCTAGCGGTATAGTAGGCGTCATTTAGTGCAGTGTGCAAAGGCTTATCCTGCTTTACGTTTAAATACTCAAGGGCATACTCAATCGACCGTTGTGTAGTGCTGCTTGCTTTTTCACCTACCACAGCGAACAGGGTTTGAACATCCAGGCAATAAAGTGGATTTATCAGATCAATATCATAATAATTAAGATTATCGATAATCACCTGAGGATCAGATTTGGACCAACTGCAAAAAACAGGTTTCCCGTTTTGAGAAAAAGCATGAAAATCTCTGGCCACCTCGGGAAAAGGTCTGCCAAGCTTTAGACTTTCCTGATTTCTTTTTGTTACCCGGGCTACATAGTGCGAGATAACGGGATACAACTTTGGCTGAACAAAAGCGCTAAAAGAGCTTACGAGCTGCATCTCACTGTCCAGCTTCACAGCTCCGATTTCGATTATCTCGAAGGGCAGCTTCTCTTGCTCAGCCTGGCTTACCTTATTCTTCTTGCCTACAATATTCCATTCAAGATCAAATACAATATAATTCATATCCGTCAATTTTTATTAAAAACGTGTTTAACCTTGTCAAAAAAGGACTTTCTCTCCCGATAGTTCTCTTCACTCAAGCTTTGCTCAAAAGCATTAAGCATATCCTTTTGATTATTATCAAGATTACGTGGAACTTCGATTACTACCCGGAATATGTGATCTCCTCTTTGCCCGGGTCGATTAATCGCAGTTATCCCTTTCCCTTTCATCGTGTAAGTGTCTCCAGGCTGTGTGCCTTCATTTAGACGATAATTAACAGTGCCGTCTATTGTTGGGATCTCAATCTCGGCACCGATAGCAGCCTGAGTGAAAGTGATAGGGACCTCACAGAAGGTGTTAAAGCCTTCACGTCTAAATACCGGATGAGGTCTGATCCTGATTTCAATATAAAGATCTCCGTATGGTCCGCCCCTCTCACCCGGTTCGCCCTCCCCTCTAAGTGTCAGCATTTCCCCCTCATTGATGCCCGCGGGAATAGTAACCAGAAGGCGTTTGTTGGTACTTTTGACTCCTCTGCCCCTGCAGTCCGGACAAGGGTTATCAATGGTCTCACCGCTGCCCATGCACGTTTCGCATGTACTGCTGGTCATCATTTGCCCGAACATTGTATCTCTGACCATCTGTACCTGGCCGCTTCCCTGACAAGTGGGGCAAGTCTTTGGCTTGGAGCCATCGCTGGTCTTATTGCCCTCACAAGTGGTACATCTGTCATCCTTGTTGATGGAAATCTCGCGTTCAACCCCGAAGGCAGCTTCCATAAAATCTAAATTCATGCGGTAGCGCAGGTTAGCTCCCCGGCGCGGCCCGCGGCTTCCGGCAGCCGAAGTTCTGCCAAAACCGCCCAAATCGCCAAACCCGCTGAATCCGCCAAAAATTGTACTGAAAATATCATTGAGATCAAAGCCGCCAAATCCCTGCCCGGCAAAACCATTAGTGTCAACGCCGGCATGACCGAATTGATCATAGCGGCTGCGTTTGTCCTTGTCGCTCAGAACCTGATATGCATCATTGGCTTCCTTAAATTTTTCTTCTGCTTCTTTGTTATCCGGATTGACGTCCGGATGATATTTTTTAGCCAGTTTCCAATAGGCCTTTTTGATTTGGTTTTCATCCGCTGACCTGTCAACGCCTAGTACCTCATAATAATCGCGCTTCTCTGCCACCTGAGCCTCCCGCCTGACGAGCTGATACCCGCCGCACAATGCGGACGGGTATCTTTTTCAAAATAATACCATAGTTCAAAAATAATTACCGTAGATCAATTTCCCGGAATGCATGCAGCCGTTACCGCCTATATCCAGTATAGTGAGCAGGTTCCGGTCATAACAATTTTACTATTACTCAGGATCATTGCCGGCTTCTTTGAAATCAGCTTCGTATGCACCGGTACCGGAAGAACCTTGTCCGCCTGAATCATCATATGATGATTGAGTCTGGTCACTTTGAGCCTGTTCGGACTGCGCTTTCTTGTAAAGGTTTTCGCTTGCCTTGTAAATTGCTTGCTGTAGAGCGTCGGTATCCTGCTTCATTATATCCAGATTGTTCTGGGAGATACTCTCTTTCAGTTTGCTGACTGCTGCTTCGATATCGGAACGGTCTGTATCCTCAAACTTCTCGCCATCATCTTTCAACAGTTTTTCAGCCTGATAAACTGCTGAATCAGCATTATTCTTTGTGTCAATTTCTTCCTTTTTCTGTTTGTCTTCCGCTGCAAATTGCTCTGCCTCTTTGACAGCTTTGTTAATTTCATCCTCGCTGAGATTTGACGAGGCAGTGATTGTGATGTGCTGTTCCCGGTTAGTATCCTTATCCACTGCCGAGACATTGACGATGCCATTGGCATCAATATCGAAGGAGACCTCTATTTGAGGTATACCGCGAGGAGCGGGAGAAATGCCGTCCAGGTTAAATCGCCCTAAGGTTTTGTTATCACGAGAAAACTCTCTTTCACCTTGCAGCACATGTACTTCTACAGAAGTCTGTCCATCAGCCGCAGTAGAAAAGACCTGGCTCTTCTTGGTTGGGATTGTTGTATTCCTGTCAATTATTCTGGTCATGACACCGCCCAGAGTTTCGATACCGAGAGACAGAGGGGTGACATCCAAGAGCACCATGCCTGTAATGTCGCCTGACAACACACCGGCTTGAATTGCTGCGCCTATCCCGACACATTCATCCGGATTAATACCCTTGAAGGGTTCCTGACTAAAATAGCCTTCTACGGCGTTCTGTACTGCCGGAATTCTGGTTGAACCGCCGACCAGCAGAATCTTATCGATGTCGCCAGGTTTTAACCCCGCGTCGCTCATCGTATTTCTCAGAGGCTGCATGGTAGCTTCAACCAAATCAGAAGTCATATCATCAAACTTGGCTCTGGTCAGAGTCAAGTCCAGATGCTTAGGTCCGGATTGATCGGCAGTGATATATGGCAGGTTAATATTAGTTGATGTTACGGAAGAAAGTTCTGATTTTGCTTTCTCAGCAGCTTCACGCAATCTTTGCATGGCCATTTTGTCTTTAGAAAGATCTATGCCCTGGTCGCGTTTCATTTCATCTACCATCCAATTGACTATCTTAAGATCAAAGTCATCGCCGCCCAGGCGGTTATTACCGGAAGTAGCCAGAACTTCAAAGACACCATCACCGATCTCAAGCAGAGATACGTCGAAGGTGCCGCCTCCGAGGTCAAACACCATAATCTTTTGCTCAGTTTCTTTATCCAGACCGTAAGCAAGAGCAGCGGCTGTAGGCTCGTTGATAATTCGCAGAACATCCAGACCGGCAATCCTGCCCGCATCCTTGGTAGCTTGTCTTTGTGCATCGCTGAAATATGCAGGTACTGTAATAACCGCCTGAGTGACTTTCTCACCCAGATAGGATTCAGCATCAGTCTTCAGTTTTTGCAGTACCATTGCGGATATCTCCGGTGGAGTATAGGTTGTCCCGTCTATAGTGACCTTCCAGTTAGAGCCCATCTCCCGCTTGATCGATTGGATCGTGCGATCAGGATTCGTGATGGCCTGGCGTTTTGCAACTTGACCGACCAGGCGCTCACCTTCCTTCGTAAAAGCCACAACGGAAGGTGTAGTTCTATTTCCCTCAGCATTAGGGATGACGACCGGATCGCCGCCCTCCATTACGGAGACAACTGAATTTGTTGTTCCTAGATCAATACCAATTATTTTTGCCATATTATCCTCTTTCTGCTCATTTTTGAGTGAATATTTATTTTATATCAAGATATCTCTAGTGAGGTTATCGTGAATTTGCAACTTGCACTACCGTATGGCGAAGCACGTTATCGCCTCGCTTATAGCCGCGCTGAAAAACCTCAGTAATCACATTTTCTCCAAATTCGTCATCAACTATGACAGATACGGCGTGATGGAGATTGGGATCAAAGGTGTTTCCCAGAGCAGTAATTTCTTCAACTCCCAGACTGGATAACACTTCATCAAACTGCTTGCGTATCAAGGTAACGCCTTCGTAATACGGTTTAGTCTCATCCGTGATGCTATTCTCAGCCTGTTCTAAAGCCCGATCTATATTATCCGCTACAGGCAAAAATTTACAGATAACATCTGTCAAAGAATCGGAATATAGAGCGTCTTTTTCCTTACGCGTGCGCCTGCGGAAATTGTCATACTCAGCGCATACACGCAAAAACTTGTCTTCCAGTTGTTGATATTTCTCCGTTTGGACAAGCGGATCCCCGCCAGCGTCATCAGTTGTCAAATCAGAATCGTATGTTGGAGTTGTAACATCATCGTCGGTTTCTACAGTGCCGTCCTCAAGCTCTTCTGCTTGTTCGACATTCGTCTCCCGTTCGTTTGGATGATCCAACCCAGGTGTTTTCTT
>DUPE01000243.1 GCA_012838475.1 Clostridiaceae bacterium | reverse complement strand
AATCAAAAATCAATTTTGCCAGATTAGTCTTCCCGCTCTTTTCACGCCCAGAAATACCAATGGTAACGGCACGTGATAGATCAAGGTATTGGAATTCAACAGAATTATAGTCAAGACCGACAATCATCTGATAAGGCTTGAGATTAGGTGCATTGCTGACAACGTATGTGCTATCCAAAAGTTTAGGAACAGAGGGAATCGCTTTTGCATACTTGTCTGAATACTTGCTGTTGCTTGATTTTATGTAGCTCTGAATTGCTTCAACACGGTCTATTTCTCTTTCCCCAACAAATGCCAGATAAGTTTGGACTTCAAAAACCTGTTTTTCTATCTGAATTAGTCCTCTACCCGGAACAGCTTTTGGCTCCATACGACATCTGTCAAAGAGCGTGCTATACTCGTCATTGGAATTGCAGTACAAGCAAATCCTATTTGAGAAATTACTCATGTACTTATAGCTAATTCCATTAGTTTGTAACGAAGTAACCAGAATGCTTATGCCCAATGCAATTCCTTCTCTACATAACGTCAGCATGTCATCTTCATAATCTGGATATAGTTCCTTGAATGCAATAAAATTGTCGATCATGAAAACAATATGGGGCAAATCGTTATATCCCGCTTCAATATATGAGTTAAATGATGTGATTCCTAACTGTGCGAATCTTTCCTTTCTGGCTGTAATCTCTTTAGACAAAAGCCGAAACAGATTTTTAACTCTCTCATCTTCGCTCGAGATGACCACACCGCCAACATGATGAAGTCCTTCGAATGATCTAAGTGCCATTGAACCAAAATCCAGAATATAAATGTTTAGCTCACTAGGGCTATAGTTTTCAGATAAAGAGCGCGTTATAAGTTGCAATAGATTTGTTTTACCGTATTGTGCCGATCCGATAATAACAGTATTTCCTGCTGAAATATTCAATGTTGCAACTTCCTGCGCTTGGTGTCCTGGATCGTCATAGATACCAATTGGTACTACGAGAGCGCCTGATGTTGAGCGACCAATGTTCGAATAATCGATGATGTCTTCAAGAGGTGCGAGACAAATATTAGGCAACCTCTGGATTCCTTCATTCTCACAGTAATTCTTTACATATTCGACAATAGCATCCAACTGTGTGGCAACAACATTGTTCTGACGAGTAGCAACTTTCTGGAATACCGTGCGTCGCTTGCCCTGAAGATCAACCTCAGAGATTACGAATTCCTTCTCAGCAGTAGCATCTTCACCCCGGGCAGGAGCCCCGCTATATGCAGATTGAAATAGCTCAAAAATCTCATTATTTCCAACCTGCAAATAAGCGCGTCCAGGCTCTTTAATTTCGGCTGCCAGCGGAGATTTTAACACCTCATTGCTGTCCTCTTTGGTTTGAACTTTTAAACAGAGCTTGAACTTAGAGTTTGACCATATTTGCTCATTAACTTGTCCCGCAGGTTTTTGTGTTGCTAAAATAAGGTGAACACCTAAGCTCCGTCCTATTCGTGCTGCAGAGATTAACTCTTTCATAAACTCTGGCTGTTCTGCTTTCAACTCTGCAAACTCATCAACCACAATAATTAAATGTGGAATTGGAATGCTTGCCTTACCAGCCTTATAGAGCTTGATGTAGTTGCTAATGTTGTTGACGTTGTTTTCTGCGAATATACGCTGACGCTTCTCAAGCTCCGCCTTAATTGACATTAATGACCGTTTAATCTCTTTACCATCAATATTGGTAATAGTGCCGATCAGATGTGGAAGGGCTTTGAACTGGTTGACCATACCACCGCCCTTAAAGTCAATAACTACAAACCCAACCTCATAAGGATGGTAAAGAGACGCCATTGACAATATGTACGTTTGAAGAATCTCGGATTTGCCTGATCCTGTAGTACCTGCGACCAGTCCGTGTGGGCCATGAGCTTTCTCATGTAAATCCAAATAGACGATTTCGTTTTTCGTTTTTACACCTAATGGTGCAGCCATTGTTTTATAGATTTCCGCCTGATTCCAGTTGCTCTTAAGATTGATATCATCAACGCTCAAGATATTAAGCATTTCAAACAATGTAATGTTTTTTGTTAGTGCATTTTCAAGGCTGATTTCTTCGCAATAGACCGGAGAGATCTTTTTAGCGGCTTCAATCAACTGAACATCGTCGATTTGAGTATATGTAAATCTTTCAACATGGTCTCTATCACTAGAAGAAATCATCGCCCCGGAACAAAGAGAGTCAAGAGTGATGATTTTGCTACACCAAAGCGGAAGATTACCTTTCTCCTTCTCGAAGAAGAAGTAGGAAGCATTGCAATTATGAGCATTAGGTATATACTGGGCAACGGGATGGGTTTTGATACCCCAGTCGTTCAGTACAAAAACAACATAGTGCGGATAGTGAGCTTCTTCAGAAGCAAGGCGTTTACCAAATTCGACGTACAACCTTTCAAATACAGAAGACTTACTATCGGAACTATATACTATATTTCTTGTGTTTGTTTGCTCATCAACAATGTGCGGGAGCCATTTTAGCCAATTGGAGTACTTTTCAACATCAGAATCGCTGATGAGAAAGAACGCCTGCACATCTTTGTAATAGTGTCTCGCTATAATATCTAATAAAACATTCTTTACAAAGAGGTAGCATTCATCTGATTGACCTACTACTCCAACAACATTATTTGTCTTAAGATCCAGAGTAATCGGTGCATTGTCTATATATCTGAAATCATTTGACACTTGTTCCGGCAAAGATGCTAATTCGTCTTCTGACTCGAATTTTTCCTGCTTTTTGAAAGATATTTTCCTTCTAGCCTCAACGGTTCCTAGACCGAGACGCACCTCAAGAAAATCATTATCGTCGATAACTTTATCAAAAATATCTCCAGAGAAGCTGTGAATGTTCTCCAGTTCTTCCTGTGGAGCAATATAAAGGTTGTTTAGCCGAGAAAGCTCATCAGCTCTATACTGAGAAATCTGAGTTCTTTTTTGGTTAATATAGGCGTTGTACTTTTCAATTCTTTCAGCCGTTTCCTTTTTATACTTCTTTCTCTCAGATATCATCGAAATAACAGAAGTAACTATTCCAAGTGTCATAGAACAAACACTGAAGATGATAAAGCTGGAATTTGAACTATTCCCCATAAATCCGCGTACAACAATTGTTAATGCAATCATAGCTAGTGCCGGAAGTAATTGCATAATGATGTTCCCAGCAGGTTTTTGAGGTTGTTTTGGAGGATCGAGGACCTCTATCTTTTCTTCGTTTATCGTAGATTTAAGCCGTGTATTTCTGTTGAACTTTGGATATTTATCTTGTGCATCAATATCACGATAATTCAATCCGTTAATCTTAACAGTTTTGCCAGTATAAAGGCACCCATTTTTAAGGTAAAAGCTAAAATTGGCAATAGACAGAAAGTCTCCGTCATGTATAATGGTTGAACTGCTCGCTGCTGCCCCATTATGATAAATACCATATCCGGGGTTCAATACTTTCAATCCATATTCTTGCTCATTTTTTCGTACTAACTCGAAACATCCTTTATTAAGGTACTCGCCCGCTAACTGAATATTTGCATTAGTAGATGCCCCAACAATTATCTTGCTAGCATTTTGGATATTTATTATACGGGTATAGTCCTTATCTTCGTTATCAAAATCTAGCGAAAACTCTATTTTAAAGATCTCATTACCAGATTCTTGATACTTTACAGAAAAAGCATCTCCGTGGTTTAGCTGCTTTGTTGCAAGTTTTCTGATATCACCGAAATCCAAGAATACATTATCAGAACAGGTAATAGTCCACTGAGAGTCTTGATTTCGGAAGAATAGTTCAAATTCTTCAAAAAATAGATCTTTTCTAAATCTTAAGTCAGATTCAATTTTGGTGCCTATGGAATAAGTAGGCATAGATACAGCAAGTTGTGCCTCGTTATATATGTTTTGTCCAGTAATTTTAATGATGTATCCGTATTGCATAGTCGAATCCTCACTTTGTGAATCTCAATATGGAGCCATTGTGTATGCCAAAATCTTTTAGCACTCGGTTCCCCTTAAGAAGTGCAATGGGATTTTCCGCTTGAATATAACAGTTCCTCGGATTGGTTGTTTCTATCCCCAGTGAGTACGCACTATTCAGGGCCTTAACCAACTCGTCCGCCGATATATCAAGAGGGACTTCAATATCAAGACATATTTTTTTCTTTACTATCTCGAACGCTACAATTGCCTTATCTTTATCCATAGAATTCACACCTCACAAAACCAGAAAAGAAACTCTTTGGAGACCGCTCACTTGTGCCAAAGATGGCACCTTTAGACTGTCAAAGTTGCTTATGTGCTCAACGTAATCACTTACTGTAAACTTCAAATTCGCTTCTGGCGATACAAGAGCATTATTATCATCAGACAGATAATCATTGCAGATAAAGATGTATTTGTCCGTATTGATTCCGTTAATACTTGAAACAAGCACGTTCGTAGAGTAAACAGATGCTGCATTTTGTTTTGTAACGATTACGACTTTATCTGATACGTTTATTAAAGATGCCTTTTCATCGTCAAATTCTGTGTCTGCATCGATTATGATAAAGTCATATTCATTTGCTTTTTTTGCAGAACATGCAATTTGCTCGTAGACTGAATAGGATAATCCCAAAGACATCAATGATGCTTTAAAGGGAGGGAGGTAAGTAAAGAGTTCCTTCCTCAATACATGCTTTACACTTTCATAAGCAGCCCCAGGCTGTTTTCCTAATTGCGTATACACATCCTGAAGAGAGATAACAGCTTTATTTTCAAGGACTCTCTGAAATGATTGCAACCAACTAGCGTTTATATATAATACTTTTTTATAATTCTGTGTAAGGCAAGCTGCCATTCCTAAAGCTATTGTAGTTTTGCCGACACCACCTGAAGCTGAATACACGAGAATAATTTGAGGCTCAGATTTCTTCCCAGTATCAACTTTGAGTACATTTGCGCTTTTTCCTATTATTTCGTTGAATATCTCTTTGATGCTCGTGTACTTAAATATCCGATTGATATTAAGCTCGTCAGTTTGATCTTCCTCATACTGCTCCATCATCATAAAGATTTTTCCAATGTTGTGTTTCTGGAGAGAAGAGTCATAAAGATCTTCGGATACAATCACAATCTCAGCTTTTTGAGGCGATGCAAATGTCATCTCGAAGTAATCTTTGTTTGTAATAATCTCCAGATCAATCTTTTCGAAAAACTCTTCGACAAAGCGCAATTGAAGGGGAATGATATAGCTGCTGTCGGTGTCA
This sequence comes from Clostridiaceae bacterium, assembly GCA_012838475.1. GTDB lineage: Bacteria > Bacillota > Clostridia > Saccharofermentanales > DTU023 > UBA1046. The sequence goes on along the minus strand of DUPE01000243.1, from coordinate 7,489 downwards.
GCAATTATTATCCGGGGTTTCGCCATACTCAATCCTCCTTACCCAATTACAACCTGAAAATCGCTGTTAGCCAAACGAACCACATCACCATTCTTTACCGGTGAAGGATTGTTGGGCTGCAGCCTTACGCCATTAACAAAGGTTCCGTTTGCACTTTGTAGATCGCTTATCATAAATTGCTGACCATTATTTGAGACTTTGCAATGGAATCTACTAACCATCTTATTAAAATTGATAACACCATCGTTAGTCTCTTTTTTACCTATAGTGAATTCCGGCTTTGTTATTTGAATCTCAACTCTTGTTGGAGCGTTAAGTGCAACAAGCTTCATTGGACCGTGCGCCGGAGGACTGTTGCTGTCTTTATTGCCTGGACTTTGCTTGCTCCTCTGAACTGGAACACCTTTACCTCCAAGCTTAGAATATACATCTTCAATAGACAACATCCCGTTCTGGAGGTCGGCGCTTAGTTGTGTTGTCTTTGGCGAAGAAAGAGAAGAGATGCCATTAATAACTCGAACAAGGTTAGTTCTCAATGCGTTTTCAAATGATGAGGTATCACTGTACTCGTGCTTGTTAAGCGGAAGGTAGACAAGCCCAACCTTGAAGGTGTTTGAATCCACATAAACGTGTTCAAACGAACTATCTATATTGTGACAGGATAAGAAGCCATTGTTCTTCACATCAATGATTCCAGCCAATAGGTTCCCTATGATCGTTACAAAATGGTCTGGATCAAGGCGGGAAAGCAGAGTGGAGAGAGGCTTATAGGCGTTTACAAGGTAGTACAACTCGATATTGCCGTTGTAAAGCATCTTCATGCATTTGATGAAGCTACTGTTAGTCTGACTCTGCAATACTTTATATTCAGTTGAGAGAAATGTGGAATTATCTTTAAGCACATAGGCAAAATTTGCGCCACACTCAATCTCTTCAATAGTACCGTTTTCAATCAGTAGGTTCATAAACACACCGTCCCATTTCATTTCCACCTGATTAGCACAGGTTGGTACATGAATACTATTCATATACCAAGTTCTGCCAATCACTGGCTACTGCATGGGAGAGGGAGAACCTCTCCCATGCAGATAACGCCAATTACATCTGTTTAGTTATTTGACTTCTTCTTCCTTCTTCTTTTTGTTCTTTGCAAGGAAGAAACTGCTTCCGGCTGCGAGAACACCTACGCCTCCGACAGAACCCCAGAAGAGCGGGGTGTTGCGATACCAACGAACGAAGAAGTTAGTGGATACGGTAACTGTATCATTAAATACATACAGATCACCGGGATCAAACTCATCGGAGGCTGTATCCGTCACGTTTCCTGCCAGGTCTGTTACGACGAGGCGGACGGTCTGGACATCATTGCTTTCATTGATATCAAATGCGCCAGAAAAGCTATTGTTGTTATCAAACTCTTCGATGGTGTCAATGATCTCCCCATTCAGATAGATCTCGATCTTTGCAAGGCCGCCTACATCAATCATTGTGTACTTGACATTAAGCTCGCCGTCAACGATCGCATCTCTGTCTGCAATAGCATTCTCGAGATTGACAATGTTTCGGATTTCAGGTGCAACTGTGTCAACGGTGAAGGTCATTACGTCGAGAATCTTCGCACCATTCTCGTCGATAGAGTTGTCAGGAACGCTCGTGGAAGCATTACCTGTTGCATCCTCAGAAGAAATAGTAATCTTATAGACACCATCTTCCTTAAAATTGTCCTTGCTGATGGTATACACATATTCGAACCATCCGGTAGAATCAACCGGCTCGTTTGTATAGATGACGTCAATAGGTTCACTATCACGGGTAATTAGAATCTTCAGAGACCCGTCAACAATCCTATCAGCATTGTATTCCGTAATAACAAGATCCTTAGTGATTGCGGCATCGCCATCCAGCTTAACATACTGTCCGCCATCCTTAATCAGGCTGCAGAGATAGTCATCATAAGCGTAAACAGAGCCAAACCGGTTAACGGTAAATCTCACATGAGATTCGGTGCTGTGATTTGCCTTATCAGTCATCGTGATCGTAAGCAGGTAGATACCGTCGTATTCAACCTTCTCGGGAATGGTAAAGCTTCCAGATCCACCTTTTTCGTTCAGCAAGGCTTTGATGAATTCTTCGGTAACGTCTTCGACCTTATCAAACCGAGTTCTGGTCAACTTGATCGTATTGGTATCGCAGTTCTGATCTTCAAAGCTGAAGGATACCTCTGTTTCATCCTTATAGGCGCCGCCGTTATCGCCAGACTGAGGAGTGCCATTGATTGTGTATGTCGGTTCCTCAATTGCGGTATCCAGCGTCAATTGATTGGATGTGTAGTCAGCCATTGTGTTTCCAGACTTATCTCTGTAAGTGATGGTAATAACATAGTCGCCATCCTCAGAGAGCGTAAAGGAACCAACATGGACATCTACGCTGGAATCAGACCAAGTAGTCGGAAGCACCTGTGCAGCGCCGCCATCCTTGGAAACCATCACCACGACATCATCGGAATAAAAGTTTGCTTCGTTGACCGTGATGGTTCCGTTGATGTTTCCGTCATAGTAGGAGATGCCGTCAACACTATTCACAGGATCGTTGTAGGTAACAGTTGCAGTAGGCGCAATGTTATCAACAACAATACGCTTAGTCTCAGCCTGCTCAACCTTATTGTTGGATCTGTCGATGGCATCGACCTTAACTGTACCATTAAACTGATTGTCGTTACCGAGAACCATCTTGGGGATCTCGAAGGACATGGTTGCTGTTCTCCCGCCATTGGAATAGGTGATATTTGCTTCTTCAATCGCCTGATCCAGCAACTGCGCATTAACGGAGCTGACGCCCGCTGCTGTCAAACAACTGTAATCAAACTTATGCACACCGGCGGTATCGTCCGTGGCCGTGATCGTCACTGTCATCTTGGCGTTATAGAAGCCGAAGCTAACACTCTGCAGAACAGTTTCAAGAACGCTTGTGCTATATGTTACGCTCGTAACTGTAGGAGCAACTGTGTCAACGGTGAAGTAATCCGGAGAGTAGTCGTCGGCCTTGTTGGTCACCAGATCAGTATAATCTACGTCAAAGGTGTAGTTTGCATCGCCGGAGTAAGTGATCGTAATTCGATGGACATCACCGTTTGTACTCCAAGCAGATCTGGTAATCAGGCTGTCAATATTCCGCTCGGCACCAGTCACGTCTTTACCAACGATACTGAATTGGACATCATCTGCATTGAAGTTATGTTCGGTGATCGTTACAACGGCGGTCTGCACCTTGTCGAAATACTCTCTCTGGTTGCCATCCCTATCAGTCAGAGTATTGATGATATTATTGTTCTGATAGTCAACCACAATCACAGGCTTGACGGTATCAAGTGTGATCGTATCTGAGGTATATTTGCTCATCTCATTGGTAGAGCGGTCAGTGTATTCGACGGTCACTACATAATGACCATCGCCACTGATCGTAAACTTGCCAATGTGCTTGTCGGCATCGACATCCGTCCAAGTAGGAGACACCCTTGTTGCCTCGGCACCGTTCTTGGCCACCTTGACAACCACATCTTCAGAGAAGAAGTTTGCCTCGGTAACGTTCAGCGTAACCTCAACCTGACCGTTTTTATCAGAACCATAGTAAAGGGTGGAGCCAACCTTATTGCTTTCTTCGCTATACTCAACCGTCATCGTTGGGGACACAGAATCAACAACGATAATCTTCCCACTGTCAGTATACTTATCGCTTTGGTTGTTATAAGTATCCGTCGCTATTGCTGCGATGTATCCTCTCAGTTGCTCTGCCTCATTCAGCGGAAGAGTAATGCTTGCAGTAAACTTGGCCTTATCCGCGTTATCTGCAGTCGCCTTAAGCTGAGTTTCAGCATAGGATGCCACATTGGATTCACTGACGTCTTCCTGTCGAGTATAAGACCACGTGAAATAGTCCACGCCAGAATAGCTGTCATAGGAGGTGAAAGTGATGGTGACATCAGGATTATAGAAGCCAAGTGTCAGGGCACCCAAGACAGTGTCGGTAATTGACGTACTGTATTCGATCACAGGAGCGGTTGGCTTATCATGGTCGATGATAAACTCTTCGCCTGTAAATGTTCCGGCACGATCAGCAAGATCCTTGTAATCGAGCTTGATGTTATAGATGCCGTTCACATAGTTCTTCGTTGTATAGGTGTACGTATCTCCGCTCTGAGTCCAGCTTGCCGATCTCAGTTCTGCGGTCAGATCATTGGCATTTACTGCGTTGCCGTTTCTGTCTTTTGCGTCAACTGTAGCGGTAATATCAACAGCTCTGAAGTTATGCTCAACCACCGTTATAGTTGTTTCCTGCTTGCTCCGATCAAAGGAGAAGGAGACTACAGGGTTGATCGTATCAATTGTGATGACGTCCGATTCATATTCAAATACGATGTTATTTGAACTTGCTTCAGGATTATAAGATCTGTCTTTGTACTCAGCAAACACGACGTAATCACCATCGCCAGTCAAAGTGTAAGTACCAACAAAAACATTATCTACTACTTCTCCGCTTTCATCCAAAGCGTTTTCCCAAGAGGGTGAAACAGCTTCCGCTTCGGCACCATCCTTCGAAACCTTCAGAACGAACTCTTCGTCGTAGAAGTTGTTTTCGGTTACTGTAATGGTCAACGTGACGTCGCCGTTAAAGTATCTCTGCTGCTTTTCACCGGAAGTAACAGTGTGCAACGGATCTGCATAAGACACTTCGCAATTGGGAGCAATTGTGTCAACAATGAGAACATGATCGGTATCGTTCTTCACGTCACTGGTATTGCCGGCAATATCAGTAGCGGTAAAGGAGAGATTTCCACGATATTGCTTTGCATCCTCACCGGACAGCACAAGCTCTGCCTTACCGTCGGAATCAAACTCAATCTCGCCAGCTTCGGTTTCAAGATTCGCCGTGCTTGCTCCAGGTTCTCTCGTATAAGTCCAATTCAGATGGCTAAGACCAGATGTTTCGTCAGACGCCTCAAAAGTTACTGTAACTGAAGGGTTGTAATATCCGAAGGTTACTGCGGAAAGGACTTTATCAAGAACAGATTCCGAATAAGTAATCTTCATATTGTCGGTACTGGGAGCAACAGTGTCTACCTTAATGTTTAATTCAATCGCTGCACTAATTCGCCGTGTAGTTATGTTTTTAAGAAAGATAGAGTGTGTATCTGTCCCTTGCTCGGTAATAGTAATTGATGAAGTAAAATTCTCAGGTTCATCAAGAGCAATGAGATACTTGCTGTCATCTATGGGGGTTATAATGGCAGGATGATCAGCATTGTACCACCCCGTATCAGCGGGGTCTGTAATGTTGCAGACCGTATCAAACTCAGGCGCCGCCTCATAAGATATGGTCAATGTATATGTTGCTGTCGCAGCGGTGTACACTTCTCGAGTTATTTCTCGTGTTCCCCAATCGAAAATGTTGTTAAAATACCATTCAGTCTCAGTGACTGTACCGGGAGCTTTATTTACTGTAATAACTACAACAACACTGCCGTTCTTGCCCATCTCTTTGAAAAGTGTCCTTCTATTCGAGATAGAAACCACACCAGTTGTTGCATCAATTTTCAATCCAACATTAGTCTTATCTATGCTGTAAGTGAGGGCACCATTATCGTCATCATGGAGTTTTGTGGCAACTTCTTCAGAAACAACACCCACTTCATCAAGATAGTAATCCTTCGTAGAAACGCCAAAACTAACCAGTCCATCACTGGGCATAGTGATAGTAACAGTTGCGTAGGTTACAGCGTCTTCATAGTTGTTGTTTCCATGGCGGACTGCCTTCACAGTCACAATACCGGCGTTTTGAACTGTTAACGCACCAGTATTTTCGTCAATAATGGCAACGTTATCTGCAGAAGCGTCGATGAGAGTGTATTGAATTGCATTTCCACTTAATTCAATTATGTTTTCAGCGCTTGCAGAAAAGTCATAGACATTGTTGCTTGCATCTGACGTATCTACAGTTATGGTAGTCGGGACAGTTTGAGTAAACTCAATTGTCTGTGTGGCTTTCGCAATATAGGCATTTGCGGGCACCACATCAACGCTGGTCACCTCATAGTTTGTGCGGGTAACCCTTACAAATACTGTATAGTTTCCAGCATCTTTGATCTGCGGAACATCTTCTGACCACGAGCCGTCATCACCAAGCTTATACTCGATCTTATCGCCATCAATTGTTCCTGAAACTGTAACCGCATCGTGGTATTCGCCGTCATAGGTTCCCTGATGGGATGTAGCGGTAAGTCCCTCAATTGTCGTGGCTACAATATGAATGTTAGAATAAGTGTGATCAAAATCGTTATGGCCGTATCTCTCGACATGGATTGCAACTGAGTAATCGCCCACGTTCTTAATAGTGGGAATCTCTTCCATCGGATCTCCACCATTTAGCGCATATGTAACGGTATCAGTATCAAGTAGGCCAGTCACGGTCAACGCAGGATGTTCGTTCTGGTCATAGGAGGCCGAGTACTCGACAACATTCAGTTCAATTGTGGCTTTTGATACTGCCGGCTGTACAGTTTTTACAAAGTCATCAAACCCATCACGCTGAACCTTCACTACGAGGGAGTAGGTGCCAGGTTCTTTAATGGTGGGCATTTCTGACTGCTCAGCTTCTTCGCCGAGCTTATATGTGACGGTATCTCCATCTTTGGTTCCGGAAACCGTCGCTGCAGGATGGTCTTCCCCGTCATATGTAACGGAAGTAGCAGACACCGTAACTCCTGTAATCTTTGTTGTTTTCATCTGAATAGCAAAATCCTGGTCATCAGATGTAATTGCAACATCCGCAAGAGCACCGCTGCCATCAGCATAGACATAATCTGTCAAGGACACTGTCGCAGAAAGCGTGAGATCACCCTCAACATACTTATCTTTTGTCAGAACTTCAACACTTCCCGCTGCATCTGTGGTAGCTGTACCTGTCTCAAAGTCAGCTCCGTTTGCAACGGAGTCGATATGATATGTAACAGTTGCTCCAGGAAGCGGTTCTCCATTATCACCCTTGACAGTGATGGAGACACCCCAGTCGGTGTGATCCGCAGTTGCTGCAAATGCCGGAATTGCAGAAATCGGAAGCATGCTTAATACCATGACTACCGTCAGCAGGGCAGCAAGCAGTCTGCCGGATAACTTGCTTTGAACCTTACTCATTGTCTTCGCCTCTCCTTGCTATACGTTTGTACTTTGTAGTTTTATATATTCTCCCATTGAACAGGCAGTGCATGTTCAATGAAAAGCTCAAAACTGCTAGCAGCACATATGTGAGATAACTGTTGATACTTCCTAGCAGGTAAGTAATTACAAGTGCCAAAAGTGCCGCTATGAAATCGGATTTCACAATTCTGATCTTGGATATAGTCCCATCAGAAAGAATTCTGTAAGCGTCACCAAGCTCAATTGGTTTCTTATGTTGCCTCAAAACAGAGGCATTAAAGTCAGCGAGTTTAACATTT
>DUPE01000011.1 GCA_012838475.1 Clostridiaceae bacterium | reverse complement strand
GCCGTCCGAAGCTTCTACAATAACCGGCACAATCTCTGTTCGGCCCCCAACCACTTTTAGGATTCTGGCGGCATTTTGCTCCGGCACGTATTCAAGCAAACTCGCTATCGGCATAATCAAGCCTCTTTGCGCAGAGATGGATATGACAAAATCATCCTGAGTATAGTCAGCCAGCTTATCAATACCGCTACGTGTACGGAAGACGACCAGCAGGCCTTCCTGCCCTTCTTCACTGCGTACTATCACGCAGTCATTCAACTCTTGATCCAAACTTACTGATCTGATCTTATATATTTTATCAGACGGAAGATCCTGGCTGCCAAAGTCGGGCAAGAAAAAAGTCAAATATTGTGCATGACCGGATATTAATGTGAGAGCTGTATCATTATCACCAACCTGAGCGGGATATGATTTTGGGCTTGATGGCTTGGCGTCAGCAGTTTGCTGATGCAGCTGATCATAACTGTATACTAGCAAATCAGTCGGTTTAATTGAAGTGATGTTGTCATTACGATATGATATCCACCCCGGTTTGGGGTTGGTAATCACCGATCCCTGAGTGCCTTGCTTTAATCCTGAGACCAGCGATTGGTACTGATTCTTTAGCGCCTTCAACTCCTCATCAGCAAATTCTAACTGCCGGAGCTGATAGCTGTTAAGATTGATCGTTCGTTGTACTTCTTCTTTTGCCGTCCCTATTTCCGTAATTGAGCCTGTGCCTGCCGCCAGTCTGGCTGTCGACATCACTGAGTTGATTTCATATTGGCCTAAGACCTTAGCGTCAGCCATAGCAGGATGCCCATGATTCACGCGCATGATCTCGGTCTGACGAGAGTAAATCTTCTTTTCTAATGTGCGTAGTTGGCTGATAATATCTTTGTAGTCACTTCCCAGGATCACCCCAACTTGATCAGAAATGCTCACTCTGCTGCCCGAAGGGTACAGCGGCAAAAAATAGCCACTCTCCGGTGCCTGGAGCTGGATCTCGTCTCTGATTATCAGGCCCGGCGCCTGCACAGTGTGCTCGATTGAATCGGTGTTAAAGAAGGCAAGTCTGATATTTGTGGAGCTACTGTCCAGGACTAGAATAAGCGCTGCAATAAGGATCGCTACCAGTACGATAGAGACCACGGACAGTAGAAGCGTACGCATGCCATGGCGACGCTCCTTCTTTCTCCTTAAGCCTGTTAAATCATCTTTTGCCATTTTGGTTAAATATACACCTAATTACTTCTATTTCGCATGCTAAGTCTGCCTTGCGGCAACCACATATTTAGTCTGCCTGCTTAACCGCATCCAGCGCCAGCAGTGCTCCCAGTCTGGCATTGGCAAAGTTTAGTCCGCCCTGCAGGAACACAGCATATGGCTCTCTAATGGGGCCATCAGCTGAAAGTTCAATTGATGATCCTTGAATGAATGAACCGGACGCCATAATGATATCACAGTCATATCCGGGCATTGGTGCGGGAATCGGAGTGACATAGCTATCAATAGGAGCAGCCTTTTGGATCGCCTCGCAAAAAGCGATTAGCTTCTCAGCGGTACCTAAATTTACCGTTTGGACAATATCTCCTCTGACAGCGTTTGTTGAAGGACTTACCTTATAACCTGCCAGCTCAAACAGTCTGGCAGCATGCACAGCACCTTTCAGGGCTTCGCCCACTACCTGAGGAGCAAAGTATAGCCCCTGCAGTAGTATGCGGCTAAAGCCCAGTTGCGGTCCAATATGCCTTCCCACCCCGGGCGCGGTCATGGCCTCAGCAACCTTATCTAAAAGATCTCCCCGCCCAGCGATATAACCTCCGGAAGGTGCTATCCCGGCTCCAGGATTTTTGATCAAAGAGCCGGCAACTAAATCTGCACCGTAGAACGTTGGTTCATAATCTTCCGTAAACTCGCCATAACAATTGTCAACCATAATATCGATAGCAGCTCTT
>DUPE01000050.1 GCA_012838475.1 Clostridiaceae bacterium | reverse complement strand
GTCTCAGACTAGCCGTTATACCGTCAAGTCGATGGCATCTCCCTGATCAAGAAAACTCTCACCCTGCAGCAGCTCCTCCGGCAGATAGACCAGAGCAAAAGCTTTCAGGCGAATATCCATCTTTCTTGGTGCTATCTCAATTGTCGTGATCTCATCATGATCCAGATCGTATTTCTTTTGCAACAACTCGACCTCGTTCTCTAATTCAGTCTCGAGCGTCTTCAGCTCATCCTTATAGACTTGCAGCGACTCCTCGGCACGAGAAACATCAGTGCTCTGACGCCTTGATCTGCTGCTGCTTTTTGCGGCTGTAGTTGCTCTGCCTAAGGTTGAGGTTGACAGTGTTTTGCGTCCTAACAACGCTCCCAGAACGGTAGACCCCACAGAAATAGCCGTCTGCATTTTGGAGTCCTTGGCCTGATCTTCTTCTCGTGCTACTGTCTGTTCTTGTTTTCTAATTTTCTCTTCTGCTCTTAGGAGCCGGGTTTTATACTTGTCTCGCAGATCTTCAACTGCTTCATCTCTGAGTTCTCTTTGCTTCTGCTCGCAGCGGATCTTGAAATCTCGCAAGGGCTCATCCGGCTGAGATATCAGCTTTGATGTCTTATGGTGATATAGCTCCAGTCTGCTCTGGCGATAGATGACATCTTTTAAATCTCTTTCCCACTGTGTAAAGCTAGTTTTTTTCTGAGCCGCCTCCGGCAAGGCGACATAACTGGTCTCTTGTGGTGCCTGAGTCTTAAGGTCATTATCCCGGATGTCCAGATCCTCGCGCAAAGTCCAATCGACAGAAACCAGTCCCTCTTGCAGCGGCGATAGCCAGTTTTCTTCTCTAACTGTCGATATAAGGTTCTTCTTGTCTTCAAAATGCACTTCCGCCAGTCCGTAGATAGCAGGTGTCAACGCTCCTCCTTCATCGGCTCTGAAATAGTAGGTGGCAATTCCCTGAGGTGCCTTTTGTACGGTGCCAAGCAAACCATCTTCGCCGGCAGCAGTGGCGACAGGCGGTGGCAGCTTATCTGCCTGCAAGGCTTCTTCGCCGCTTGTCACAGTCGCTGCTTCGGAATCTGCCAAGACAGTTCCTGCAGCTGCAGCCACATCTGTGGCCGGTTCAGTCTTACCGGCAACTTGTGTTGCCGGTGTCGAAGCAGCTTGTCCACTGACAGTATCCCTAGTTAAGGAGAGCTCCCTAATCTGACTGCGCATTAAAGGTCCAGCCAGATAGGACATAGCCCAACGTGTTTCAAAGAGTGCCGGCTGCAATTCGTGGACATTGTTCATGAGGAAAACACGTTTGCCGAGTCCTGAAAGCAATGTGTCCATGCTTCGTCTGTCAAAAGCCGACCCGGTCGCTGCAGCTGCGCCTTCCAGGCCGTCCAGCAGCCTGCCTTTGTCACGCTCCGTCTGCAGTCTGCCGATAAACCAGGTTCCCATATTAGCCAGGCCTTTATAATCGAGATCAACCGGATTTTGTGTGGTCAAAACTATCCCCAGACCGTATGCCCTGGCCTGCTTTAATAAAGTGAGAAGAGGTTGTTTGGATGGAGGATTAGCTACAGGAGGGAAATAGCCGAAAATCTCATCCATATAAAAGAGGGCTCTCAAACTGGAGGTCCCTGGCTGAGATCGAGTCCAGCTTACCAGCTGATTCAGGAGCAGGGAAACAAAGAACATGCGTTCATTATCGTTAAGGTGAGAGATAGAGAGGATAGATATCCTGGGCTTGCCTGTCTCCGTATGGAGAAGATTGTCAATGTCCAGACTTTCTCCCTCCAGCCAGTTCGCAAACTGGGGAGAAGCGATGAGATTATTGAAGCTTAGCGCCAGACTGAAACGGTCTTTCTCCGGGAAGAAGTCCTCCAGATTCATAACGCCGACGCGATTAAAGGGGGGTGCTTGAATGGCGGCAATCAGTTGCGGCAGATCCATTATCTGTTCTTCGCTCCAGCTCCGGTGAAGAATATTGGCGATCAGTATATGCTCCCTGGACTGTAAGGGATCAACATTCAGGCCGATCAGGCTCAGAAGGCTTGATACTGTGCCTGCGACATGCTCCGCCAGCAGCTCATTATCCGCCAGTACCTGATCCGACGGTGGGTTGAGAAGGCGCAGGATGGACAGAGGCCGACCTGAGGAGCTGCCGGGGGTATAAAGTGCAAATTCTGTTGTCTCACGCATGACGCGGATTCTTTCCGGCTCGATACCCCAGCTCGCTAGACCATTGCGCCAGGTGTCTGCCTGATTTACAGCCAGTTCTGACACAGTAATCCCTTTAGCTTTGGCATCTTCTTCACGAACCCAGGGCTCAAAATCTTGCGGTTTCATATCAGGAAAGCTGAGCAAGAGATTGGTCATATCCCCTTTAGGGTCAACAACGATAGCGGGAATACGGTCCATAGCCGCTTCTTCCAAAAGACTAATACACAGTCCTGTCTTACCGCTGCCTGTCATTCCCACGCACATGGCGTGAGTGGTGAGATCCTTTGCGTCATAAAGAAGCAAATTATCCGTTTTTTCCTTACTGGCAGCATCAACTTCACGCCCCAGATAAAACAAGCCCAATTTTTCAAAATCCATGTCATCATCCCCTTCTGGCAATTTTTGCGCTGTTGAATCAGAAATATTTATGAAAATTATACCTTAAATTGATTTAACTTATACAGAGCAGTGCAGAACCTCTGAGCAAAAGTAATGCATGTGCAGTTGCAACAGATTACTTCAGGTTAAGCGTCTTTATCTTCACACTTCTCCCTCCTGCGGCAAAAAAACCTCTGGCCACAGTTGCAGCCCAGCACAATCATGAATATCACAAAGGGCGCTATATAGAAGAAGGCGCGAAAGAGCATGAGTGAGAGCACTGCCCTCTCCGTAACCATCCCGTACGCTCCTAACAAAGATATCGCCACCAGGTCAAAGCTGCCTAGACCACCAGGGATAAAGGACAAATAGCCGACTGCGGTGGAAGAAGCATAAATGAATAGCAGCGACAGAATCGGAATGGGCGGAGAAAAGAGTGAAATAGTATAGGCAAAGAATGTGAATGCCGCCGACCATTCTACAATCGAGACCAAATTTAAACTCATTTTTTCGCGCATGGGCATCTTGCCGATCGGGGAAGCCTTTATATTAAGCTTGCCGATCTTGATAAATCCGGTCAGATAATAGAAGAGCAGATACTGGCTAAAGAGTGCTGCCAGAGTAAGTATCAGGCGATCTACCCGCCCTATTACAAAAGGAAGGCTAACCCATATCAAAAAGCACAGCCCGGTCAATCCTGCTGCCCAGATACGTACGCCATAACCAACTGCTTCTTCACGCGAGCTGTCATAACGTTTGTAGAGTTTTATTCTGAGGGCTCCGCCTGATAGTCCGCCCGAGCTCAGAAAACGGCCAAAGGATTGAGAGGTCCAGCCAATAAACAGAATGTTTATAATGCTTAGTCCGCTGGGATGGTAATGATTCTCGACCAAATCGTAGCCGGCGGTAAAAAGAAAAGAGAGCGAACCGATCAGCCCGACCACTCCCAACCCAGGTAAAGTCAATTCTTCGGCTGCCCTCTGAAGCTCCTCCAGGCTGATATCGGCAAATTGCCGGATGGAGAAATAGACGACCAATACCAGCACCAAAATAATCACAATAGCTCTGATCAGTCTGCTGTAGCGGGCAAATATTAACCTGATCCTATCAATGCTCAGTTTCATTTTTTACTCTGATCGCATCTTTTTTTAATAGAAATGCAAGCGGCAATATTGTTTCTGACTGTATTCTAAACTATAACTGGATTGACTCCAAATAAAGGGTATGCTGACAATCGACGACAGCGGGCGGTACGTCATGGATAGAGTATTGCTTTATGATAGCGTGTTTAGAGGAGAAAAAGTATAATCAAGAACATACATATATTTGCACTTTGCGATAATAAGAGTATCGCATTATGGGCAGGAAAGGAAAGATATGGACTCAGATAAATACTTACATCTGTTGGCAAAGGATTATCCCAATATACCTTCAGCTACTGCTGAAATCATTCATCTCAACGCTTTGAAGGAATTACCTAAGGGAACAGAATATTTCTTCAGCGACCTTCACGGCGAGGACAAAGCTTTCCTGCATTTGCTGCGATCAGCCTCCGGCAGTATTCGCACTAAAATCTCGGAGCTTTATGAGAACAAGATGTCTTTTGAAGAACAAAATCAGCTGGCGAACCTTGTTTACGATCCTGAACGCGTTTTGGAGCTGTTAAAAGAGTCTGACCGCTTGACGCCGGAGTGGATCAAGATAACGATCTTCCGTCTGGTTGATCTTTGTCGTTATATCGGCAACAAATATTCGCTGGAGAACATATCCAAGAAAACGCCGCCCGTCTTTTATGATATTATCACTGAATTGCTTTTCTCAGGACAAGGCGAACACGATAAAAAGAACTATATCGACAGTATAATTCGATCCATCATCGAAGCCGGGGCTAGCAAAAATTTTATAATCGACATGTGCAACATGATTCAAGATATCTGCATTAACTCTTTGCATATAATCGGTGATATTTTTGATCGCGGTCCCGGCCCACACCGCATTATGGAGGAATTGATGGCTTTCCCTGTAGTTGATATTCAGTGGGGTAATCATGATATTTTGTGGATGGGGGCAGCAGCAGGCAATGAAGTTTGCATGACCTGCGTTATCCGCACAGGAATCGGTTATAACAACTTTGACGCTCTGGAAGACGGCTATGATCTAAATCTGAGACCATTGTCCTCGCTTGCAGAAGCTCTCTACGGTGATGACCCATGTGTCAGATTCCAGCCAAAAATCCTGGACGAGAACGAGTATGATCAAGTTGACGCTTCTCATGCCGCGCGCATGCACAAGGCGATCTCAATTATCCAGTTTAAGCTGGAGGGTCAGCTGCTGGAAAAACACTCGGATTATGGTATGGAGGATCGTATAGTTCTAAAGAAAGTGGATTTTGACCGAAGCGTTTATATTCATGAGGGACAGGAGTATCCTCTTCTCGATACTAACTTTCCTACAATTGATCCGTGCAATCCCTTGCAGCTGATACCGGAAGAAAAAGAACTTCTTCACAGTCTCAGGGCATCTTTTCTTCATTCAGAGCCTCTAAAGCGGCACGTTCGCTTTCTCTATTCTCACGGCAGCATGTATAAAACCGTAAATAACAATCTACTCTATCATGGCTGCATTCCTCTAAAAAAAGACGGCAGCTTTGACGCTCTGAATTACAAAGGAGAGGATTACAGCGGCAAAGACTTAATGGATTGTCTGGATGTTCTGATCCAAGATGCTTATTATCTGACTTCCGACCTCGGCCAGAAACAGGAAAAAGTTGATTTCATGTGGTACCTGTGGTGCGGCCCTAAGTCTCCTCTCTTTGGCAAGAGTCAGATGTCTACTTTTGAGAATTTTTTCCTGGAGGATAAGAATATTCGCGAAGAACACTATAACCCTTATTTCCAGTTAGCACAAAGAGAAGATATCGCCCGCCAAATCCTGACTGAGTTTGGTCTCGATGCCGATAAGGCACATATAATTAACGGGCATGTTCCAGTTAAAATCAAAGACGGCGAGAGCCCCGTCAAAGCTAATGGCAAACTCTATGTAATTGATGGCGGCATAGCTAAAGCCTACCAGCCAAAAACAGGCATTGCCGGGTATACTTTGATCTTCAACTCCCACCACCTGGCCCTGGCAGAACACCGTAGCCTTGATTATGGAATTGATAATGATCTGGGCTCTTACACGCCAACCATACATATAGTGGAAACCATGCCCCGTCGCTTGAAGGAAGAGGACACTGATCTGGGCAAAGAATGGGATACCAAAATCTCCGATCTAAATGATCTAGTTCTGGCATATCGCCAAGGCAGAATTAAAGAGAGCTATCCACCGGAAGGATAACGGGAATTTTGAGTGGGGCGTGACGCCGACGCCAAGTTGTAACTATCTGCCCGAGAGATGTGCTAAACGTATCAATATTTCGCTTAACCGCTTATGTCACTCAGATCCTATATCTGTTATTCTTTGGATACATTATTTCGTTACCTGTACGAATTAGAGATTTTGTTACCTGTAGATCTTCGTGCTTTGAGATCACATGGGGGAGGATTAGATGGTTTACGATTTGCTGATTCTGGGTGGAGGCCCGGGTGGCTATACTGCCGCAGAACGAGCTGGAAACGCCGGTCTCAAAATAGCTTTGTTTGAAAAGGATACCCTTGGCGGTGTCTGTCTGAATGAGGGCTGCATTCCCACAAAAACCATGCTCAACTCTGCCAAGATTTATAATCATGCCAACAATAGTGAGATTTTCGCTGTCACAAGTGCAGATGTCTCTTTCAATCAAGCACAAGTAGTCAAACGCAAGAATAAAGTCGTAAAGATTCTGGTCGGCGGTGTGAAAGCAAAGATGAAAAACAGCGGCGTTGAAGTAATAAAAGCTGACGCGTCTCTCCATGGTAAAGAAGGGGCTCTGTTCCGAGTTGACGCCTGCAATGAAACATATTTGGGCAAAAACCTTCTGATTGCTACGGGGTCTACACCCACTATACCGCCAATTTCCGGACTTAAAGAAGGATTAGAGTCCGGTTTCGTTGTCACTAATAAGGAAATTCTCGATCTCGAGGAAATCCCCGAGAGACTTACCGTGATAGGCGGTGGAGTCATCGGCTTGGAGATGGCAAGTTATTTTCAGACAATCGGCAGCAGGGTCACAGTCATAGAGATGCAAGATCATATCGCGGGAGATACTGATTCTCAAATTAGAAAGATGCTGCAGGACATCTACACTAAGAAAGGTATCAAATTTATTCTGGAGGCCAAAGTGACCAAAGTCGGCGATGGATATATCCGTTACGAGAGTACTGATGTAAGTGCAGAAATCGAGGCGGACATTGTCTTACTGTCGGTTGGACGCCGGCCGGTCATTGAAGGGTATGGCTTGGATTCATTGGGGGTAGAAGTCGAAGGCGGTGCAATCAAGACCGATGCTCAATGCCGCACCAATATCCCCCGTGTCTATGCCGCAGGCGACGTGAATGGTCGTTGGATGCTGGCGCACGCTGCATCGCGCGAAGCAGAAGTGGCCGTAAACACCATACTGGGCAAAGAAGATGAGATGACATATAACAATTGCCCGGGCGTGATTTATACAAGTCCTGAAGTAGCGTATGTCGGAGCCACTACCGCTGAGCTTGACCTTGAGGGGCGTCCATACAAAATGATAGACATACCCTTCTCGTATTCCGGACGCTATATGGCAGAAACCAACCGCGAACAAAGTTTATGTAAGTTGATTGTGGATGAAGTCGATCATACCTTAGTCGGCTGTCATTTGCTGGGTCCTTATGTTTCGGAGATCATCATTACTGCCGGTATAATGATCGAAAGAAAGATGACATTGACTGAGATCAAACAACAGATATTCCCTCATCCTACAGTGGCGGAAATCATTCGCGAAGGAATATTTCTGCTGCAGGGATAAGAGATTGTTGTCTCTTGTGGAAATCGAGGTGCTTATCTCTAGTGGGAATATGTTGGATCGATCACCCTCACGCAGAAGCCCAAAGACTCTGTCATAATAAAAGGGACTGCCACATTAGTGGCGCCCCCTCGTCAAAAAACAATATCTCTCGTGTCCGGCACAAGAAGCGGCAGTTATTAATCATCGGCTTCAGCAGTGCACGCACCCCAAGATAGCTCTTGGTTGCAATACACACAGCGATGCAATCTTCTAACCGGTACATAACTAACTAATTTTTTGCACTGTGGACACAGATAACCATCGGACACAGACTCTACTATTGAGTTCTTACGCATGGCTCCGTATTTCATTCTTCTTCTAGTAACTTTGGTTTGTATCAGATTCACAAATATTCACTCCCATGTGCTGATATCATAACACAAATCAACACAAAAAGCAAAGGCTAAACCCCTGAAAGGGCTGTATCTTAGCCATTTATGGATATGAGTGCTACTGGTAATAAGGAGATAAATTTTTGCTTTTATTTTGCTTAGAATACACCTTATTCATAAGTTTTAGTCCAGGAAATCCAAAGCAATTTGTACAAATGCCGTCACTCCCAGGGTAAGTTGCTCTTCATTGATATCGAAACGGGAGTGGTGATGCGGATAGTTTTCTCCATTTTGATTCTTGGGATTGGTGAGAAAAAGAAAAGTTCCAGGAACTTTCTGGAGAAAACAGGCGAAATCTTCACCGATCATTACCGGATCCTGCATCTGATTGAGCTCCGACGAATCCAGAACCTTGGCTAGTGAAGAGACAACCCGGCGGGTACATTTCTCATCATTCACCACTGCGGGATAGTTGCGCTGGAAATCTAATTCTGACTTAACGTCCATGGCCATACTGATCCCTTCTATCATTTGTTTTATCCTGCTCTCAATTTTGTCACGGACTTCCGGCGTGAAAGATCTTACCGTGCCCAGCAATTCCACAGTCTCGGGGATTATGTTCTGACTGATGCCACCCTCAATCTTGCCTATAGTAATGACAGCCATGTCAGAGGCCTTGATATTTCTGCTCTTGATTGACTGTAAGGCTGTAACAAATTGAGCTGCGGCAACTATAGGGTCCCGGGATTGTTCAGGATGGGCTCCGTGGGAACCTCTGCCGATAAAGCGCAAAGTGAAAGTGTCTACCGC
>DUPE01000007.1 GCA_012838475.1 Clostridiaceae bacterium | reverse complement strand
GATCATGTACGTTGTTAATTAAGTCAACAGCAACCTCTTTTGCGACTTTCAGGTTTGCGCCTGTGGTAGCCTGGGCACCTGTCAAGGGCAGCACTGAGCCAATCTTGACTGCATCGACTTCTTCTGCAGGCGTATTGGAGTCGCCCGTTTCTTCCGGCTTAGCGTCATTAGCGCAGCCGACTACTAGCAAGGATAGGATAAGCAACATGATTATCCATATTTTGCTCTTCGATTTCATTTCTGATACCTCCTATAGATTTTTATATATTTGGTCGAAGCAAACCGTATAAAATACTATAAATAAAGCAGAGACAACAGAAAATTTTCAGTTGCGGGTTGTTAAAAAAATTTTCAGGTAACCGGAGCATTATGGACAAATACAGATATTAGCTTATACACTCATTAGAATCGGTGGCCGTCATGTGTAGACGGGCGGCCAACTGAAAGCAAAAAAGTTATCAGCCAATAACATCAATTCGATGGCATATCTACCCTATTAATACTCTAAGCTGAAGATCCTCTGCTACTAGCAGAATAACACTATTTGTTGCTATTGTCAGTAAATAAGCAATAAAGACGCAGAAAACTGGGCACTTTAGTTAAACTAGCTGGCAGATGCTTAGCCGCGGCTTAGGATGCGCAGATTGGAGAGAGAGACAGTCTTTCAACAGACATGCCGATCACGCAGTCAATCACCGCTTTCCGGCGGATGCCTCAGACTGACCTGACGAATATTCCTTGCTGTCAAATACACTATTATATTTGCAGAGCCATAGTAAATATAACGCAGCATGTGCTTTGGTTTTCTTAATAACCGGATTCTAAATAATGATTTTATTTGTTTACCGTATACCATTTTTATAATAAAATGAACTAACCTAATCATCTACAGGAGAAGCGAGAAGTGTTGAGATTCAAGAACTGGCGCAACAATCCAAGATATGTGTTTTTCTTACTGTTGATGGTAATGGTGCCGGTTTTTATAGCTGGTTTTATTGATCGCAGCGGTCTTGGAAAACAGCAGTCAAGGAGTTTTGAGAATATAAGTCCTGATCATAAGCAGTCTTCACAAAGCAGCCAAATCCCTCAAGATTCTACCGATGATATTGACTCAACCGCTAATGAGGGTAAAAGGGATGTCGATCCTGCTTCCCCCGTTAAGATTGAGAAAGGCACCATCCCTGTTTTTACTGCCAGAGCTGATGTTTCGGAGAGTGAGAACAAACGTAGAGATAAAACAGAAGGGGGCGCAAAACTTTCGCCCCAATCTACTACTTCCCCAAAAGCCAAACCAACTCCAAAACCGACTACTGAAACAACTATAAAGCCTACCCCGAAGCCTACTCCAAAGCCCACTCTGAAACCCACTCCTAAACCTGAAGATAATAATCCTACCGGCAAAGTTGGAGCTCCGTATACTGTTCGTGTTTTTCTTGACCGACAGATTGCGGTGTCTTACGGTACTTCTGCCAATGGCAAAGAAGTACCTGTCAGAAAAATGATTATATCCTCAGGTCTTGGCAATAGAACCCCCGCGACCGGAGAGGGTCGCTATTATTCTCTTGGAAGTCGCAGACTCTGGAGAAAATTTAGTCTATTCGGTGTGTCGTATCATCAATATGTTACAAACTTCTACGGTAAAAACAGCTCTGGGAGAAATATTGGCAGTGATTATTTTTTCCATTCTACTGCTTACAGAGTGAATAAGGACAAGTCTTCTCTAAATGTAAGTTCATATAATAAACTAGGTTCAAAAGCTTCTCACGGTTGTATTCGCCTTAATGTGGCTGATGCAAAATACATCTATTCTCTGCCTGGCAAAACCAAGGTAAAGGTGCTAACAAGCAGTGCCGGATACAATATCAGTGTTGGGGGGTTACCAAAATTTACTATCAAAGCAAGCCACCCTCAAGGCTGGGATCCTTATGATCCTGATCCTCGTAATCCATTCCATAAGATTATCACGCCAACGCCGACTCCCACGCCGACACCGACGCCCACAACGACGCCGACACCGACTCCTACATCAACGCCGATACCGACTCCTACAACGGCGCCGACACCGACTCCTACGTCAACGCCGACACCGACACCTACGACGACGCCGACATCGACTCCAACGACGACGCCGACATCGACTCCAACGTCGACGCCGACATCGACTCCAACGTCAACGCCGACATCGACTCCAACGTCAACGCCGACATCCGATCCGTCAACGCCGGCGCCGACAACCGATAATACCGACGCCGGAAACTAATCCGGTATCAACTGCTATTGAAACCACACCATCTAATTAGGTTGTACTTATTGGCGGGCTTATTCTGTCGCACCACTTATTCCGAGTCAGACACGGATCGGCAAACTATACCTGCCTTAGCTTTTTGCGGGCAGTAAGTACAAGGTTCATATGGTCTTTCTCTAATATGTTCTTTGCTCTTGCCATTTCATTAGCCAGATCAGAAATACATCAACAGGCGGGTTGGTCCTCATTCACTCATTGTCAGATGACTTGCAACAATATTTGATATATTATAGGAGACCTATGAATTCTAAAAAAAGTGAAATTGAGATCCTGGAGGATTCCGGACGCACTGAAATCGAAATTCCGGAAGAAACTGGACTTACCAACTGGCTGTTGCGGTTGTTAAAAGGCGTGCTGATTGGCATTGGGGCCATTCTTCCGGGTTTGTCCGGCGGTGTTCTCGCTGTAATCTTCGGCGTTTATGATCATATGATGATCTTCCTGGGCAGCATCACTAAAAATTTCCTTAAGAGGATGCGCTATTTTTTGCCTATTGGTATCGGCGGTATTTTGGGCATTATCCTTTTTTCGGTTGCTGTTGCATATGCCTTTGGAGCTTATGAACCGATATTCGTCTGCCTTTTTCTGGGTTTTGTTGTCGGTACTCTTCCCTCTTTGTACAAAAAAGCGGGATCTCGAGGCAGAGGATGCAAGGAAAGACTGGGTCTCTTACTGGCCATGGCTGCTATTATCGTGATTATGCATCTAGGCGTGCTGCATCTGCCGCAGGTACAGCCCGGCTTATTGGTCTGGATTGGAGCGGGTAGTCTGATTGGGCTGGGAGTAATAATCCCTGGACTCTCTACTTCAAATTTTCTCATATATCTGGGTCTCTATGATGTGATGGCGCATGGGGTAAAGGATCTTGAGCTGACTGTAATTATTCCAATTATGATCGGAGTCATTATAACTATATTGCTGCTCGCTAAAGCTACTACTATGTTATTTAAACACCATTATTCTGTTATCCATCATGTTATTGTTGGACTTGTAATTGGATCCAGTATCGCTATTGTGCCTACCATTGTCTTGCCGTCATTGCTGCCCGCAAACCTCGAAATAATGAATCTTTCTCTACCTGTCGCTGCCGGCCTTTGCGCAGTATCGTTTATTCTGGGAGCTTTTTTATCCTATCAGTTTAGCCGTGTTGAAAAAGCATATGAGACTTGACACATTTTTCGTTTTGCGTTTCAATACTCAAATCACCCCTCTTACTTGTACTTTGATCGCTACTAGAAAAAACTCCATGAGGTGACAGTAAAGTTAATAAATCTTCACAGGGTTGTCATAATGTTCGTATACTGTAACTCTGAATAACTTGCTAAGGTAAGAGAATAACTGTAAAATTATTGATAATTCAATGATCAATCAATGAATGGTGCCGGCTCACCAATTTTTGAGTCGGCCAATGAAATGAGAGATACATGAAAAAGAAAAATGTTAGTCTATCAGATATGACCGCATCACCAAGTCGCTCTTCCGGTTTGAGAAAACCGAAGCGTAAGACGATGCGGTTTCTAAGTCGCTATAAAGCTAATGCTCCTGTCGGCTTCGGCAGAAGAGTTTTGTTCTTGGGACTTCCCACAATCGCTGGTCTTATGGTAATTGCTGTTTTAGTGGTGCAGATCAAATTGTCGATGGGGCGCCAAACGGAAGTCAAGTTTGAAATGCCGGATAAGAATCAGTTTGAGCTGGATCAATTGTCTGAGCAAGAAATGGGGCGAGATCTTGATCCGGGTGAGATAGCCGTACTGGCTGAATTGCCCAAGCCTACTGAGGCATTTCCCGAAACAGCGGAGATCACTGAAGAGACTTCAGAACCGTCACTATTGAAAGAAACGCAAGAGACAATAGAAGCCAAAATTGAAGTGGAAGTTAAGACCGTATATGCCAATACTGTCCTGAACTATCGCGCCTCGCCTGCTACTGAGGGTGCAAGACTTGGCCAGCTTGCCTACGGAGAAGCTGTTCAACAGATCTCAGAGGAAAATGGATGGGCTCAGATTAAGACCAAGCAGGGAGTGGAAGGCTATGCTTTAGCTAAATATCTGCAAGATAGTAAGCCTGCTCCTCGCACAGTTGCGACTACTGAAGCCACTACTCAGAGGACAGCATCTGAAACTACTTCGGATCCTAATGTGATTACACCGCAGACGGAAGCTCCTTCAACGGTACGCTATGTCAATGTTGACATGGCCAATATTCGTACTGAGCCCGATGAGAATGCTGCCAGAGTTGGCTTTGCTCAGCGCGGTACAGTCATCAATATTATTAGTGTCGAAGGCGATTGGGCCAAAGTCAAAACCGAATCCGGCATGATCGGCTATATGAGCACAAAACTGTATCAAACTGCTAAAATTGAAAAAGTAGTAGATGACATCAATATGGGTGTTGATAACTGGGTTCAGGTCAATTATGGTTACCTGCGCGCAGAGGCTACTACTGACTCTGAGGCGATTGCTTCTGTCCGTTTGAACGATAAGGTATTCCAGATATCCACCGATGGCATCTGGTCCAAGGTGAGGTTGGCAAATGGCCAGGAGGGCTATATCAGAAACGACCTGCTTACCACGGTTAAGCCTGTTGTTCCTGAGCCTGAGCCCGAACCGGAGCCCGAATCAGATTACCGCGATACGAATGTAAGCGTCTACGTCATAGTTGCTTATGCCAATCTGCGTTCAAGTGACAGTACTTCAAGTGCTATTGCCGGCGCGGCCACATTGAATGAGAAGCTGACTCAGCTTTCAACTAACGGCAGCTGGTCTAAAATTAAGACCAAGAACGGGTTAGTTGCCTATATATCGAATGGTTTAATTTCCAAAGAAGCTCCGGGAGGAGACGATCAACCCGGTGATAGCAACCAGTCGGAGGATGAACCGTCGGATGGATCATCATTCAAAGAAATAAACAAGGATGCCTGGGTTCGTGTTAATGCGGCGAACGTCAGGAAAGAGCCGAATACTTCCTCAGCAAAAGTGACGACGCTGTCATTAGCTGATAAGGTTACTCAGCTTGCCAGTGACGGCACTTGGTCTAAAATCAGGATGAGCAATGACAAAGAAGGTTATATACTCAATACCCTGATTTCCAGCAGCAAGATAGAAAAACCTGTTGAGCCTGAACCAGAGCCCGAAACTGACAGTAAAACAGCACTACGCAAACAGGTAGTGGAGAAGGCAAAGAGTGCTTTAGGAGTGAGGTATGTCTTTGGCGGAGCGAGCATGAGCGGTTTTGATTGTTCAGGATTGACCATGTGGGTCTACAATAGCGTTGGTTATAAATTGCCTCATGGTTCAAACTCGCAAGGACACAATTATGTGCGCAATGTGTCGTTCAGCCCCAATGACTACTCTAATGTCAAGATCGGAGACCTGGTTTTCTTTGGCAAAACCGCCGGAAGATACAGTCACGTAGGCATTTACATTGGTGACGGGAAAATGATTCATGCACCACAACCGGGAAAATCCGTTGAAATTCAGGTAATAAGCAGCAGAAGCAGCTCGAATCAGCCGACTAAGATTGGTCGTGTGATTAACTGATTACCTTCTTAGATTCATAAACTAACGGATCCGGAGACGTCAAATTGGTGTCTTCGGATTCGCTTTTGAGGGCAAAAAAAGGATATAATATTTTTGGTAAATTATGATGAATAAAGACGTTGAAAATAATAATCCAAGAATCAGGACGCCCAGGATCAATCCTGAAATTGAGAATGGTGCTCAAGCTGCGTATCAGCGCCTGCCTCAGGCACCTGTTTTTTTGTCTTCTCCGGGATATCCGGACAAAGCAGATACTGGCAAGCCTGATGGAAATAATGCTGGTAAAGATGCAGGAGCCAGCCCCCGGCCTGTTTCACAGCCGGAGAAATCAAGCCCTCCTGCTGTCGAGTATAGTCAGACAAAAAGATCTGATTTGCCGATAAGAAGTCCAGGTTTACCTGCTGCTATTGCTGGTTCGCCCACTGCGAGGTCTGTTTCGGCTGTGAATGGAGCAGCCACGTCCGGCAACAAATCCGGATCTTTAGTTTCCAAGCTGCAAGCTGACGGTAAACCAATTTCTCTGGCAGCCCGGTCAAAATCTTCGAATATGAAGAGTAGTCCTCTGGCTGTCAATTCTGCCTCACCGATGTCGAGAGCAGATAATCCTGCAACGAAGCCTGGTTCTAAGGCTTCCAGGTCTGGCTCATCAACTTCCAGATCTGGTTCTCCTGCAGACAGAGCCGGTTCATCAGCTTCCAGATCCGGTTCATCAACTTCCAGGTCTGGTCCTGCTGCAAACAGAGACGGTTCATCAGCTTCCAGGTCTGGTTCTGCTGCAAACAGAGACGGTTCATCAGCTTCCAGATCCGGTTCATCAGCTTCCAGGTCTGGTTCTGCTGCAAACAGAGACGGTTCATCAACTTCCAGATCTGGTTCTCCGGCAGCTAACTCCGGTGCTCCGAGATATATGGCAAACACTGCCAAAAGCAAACCGGGATCTTCTGCCGGCAAGGCAAATTCATCTGCTGACAAAGCCTCTAAATCCGCTGTCGATAAGAAAATCAATTCGAGATTGCTGGTGACATTATTTGCAGTGATTGTGTTGCTGCCCATTATCTATTTTAGCGGCAAAGCTCTGGGTGTTTTCCCTGGCAACACAAATGGGTCTGCTAATCCCGGTGTTGAGACGACGGATACCGATGATATTAATGAATCGACCGGAATAGATGTTAATTCGGAGGAGTTTCTCTTAGCAAAAGAATTGACTTCAAAGGAGATAATTTATCATGGAGTTTCTCTGGCCGGCGTAAGTTTTGCTGATCTCACGAGAGAGCAAGCCACAGAGATGTTGGAGAAGCTGAACGAAGAATTGAGAGAGAGTTCCTTTACCTTGGTTGCGGCAGATGAAAATATTCTTGCCACCTTTGCGGATCTCGATATATCCCTCGACATTGAAGCAATTTTGACTGCGATGTGGTCTTATGGCAGGCAATCTGTTAATGATGATGAAAATGTACAGATCATGGAGAGGTATCAAGAGATTATTGCTCTCCAGGAACAACCGGTTGATTTGCCTTATATTTATAATTACAGCGAAGGTAAAATTGAAACTAATTTGCATACCCTGTTAGAATCTGTTGTAAAAGATCCTGTATCCGCCAAGGCGATTTCTTTCGATGAGTCCCGGGTGGCTTTTAATATCGAGCCTGAGGTGGTCGGAGTATCAGTAGATTTCCAGGGAAGCGTCAATCAGATTAAAGAATTTTTAGAAGGCAATACTGTAGTTAGGCGAATTATTGTCGACACAGAGCTGACACATCCTGACGTTACGGCTGCCGATCTACGTAAACCTATCCACCTTTTGTCTGAGGCTACAACTCCGATTAAGTCCAATCACCCAGGAAGAATGAGTAATCTGAAAAGAGCAGATGAAATGTTAAGCGGCATAATTATTCAGCCGGGGGAGACCTTTTCCTATATGGATTCGGTCGGACCTATTACAGAGGCTAATGGCTATGAAAATGCCTCTGTTCTTGTCAGCGGACAGTATGTAGATGGCATGGGAGGGGGCTTATGCCAGCCCAGCACAACTCTGTTCCAGGCCGCAGCTACAGCTGGTCTAACCATAACCGAGCGCAGAAATCATGGTTTGGTAGGAGCTTACTTCAAGCCGGGAACGGATGCCATGGTATCAGGCTGGTCAGATTTGAAGTTTAGAAATGATTCCGACCAGCCCGTAGTGATAATTGGAAAGACGACTAACAAGAATGTGACATATAGAATCTACGGTAATACCAAAGCTAAGAATGTCACAATCAAGTTGACCACTTCGAAGATTGGTGATGACGTTCAGCCCGGATCAACTGTTTACATTGAGGATAAGACGTTGGCTCCCGGCAAGGTTGTAAGAGATAGCAAAGCCATTGTCGGTACCTCTTGGCAGACTTATTTGGAGTTTTATGAAGACGGCGAGTTTGTCAAACGGGAAAATCTCTGGCGCAGCCGCTATAAACCAAAAGCGGAAACCTACAGAGTTGCTGTAGGTCAGATCCCTGCAGGATATCCCGGCGCAA
This sequence comes from Clostridiaceae bacterium, assembly GCA_012838475.1. Taxonomy (GTDB): domain Bacteria; phylum Bacillota; class Clostridia; order Saccharofermentanales; family DTU023; genus UBA1046. The sequence goes on along the minus strand of DUPE01000007.1, from coordinate 14,225 downwards.
CCACGACAGTGCCGACTACAGCTGCTACTACTCCACCAACGACAGTTGCTCCGACGACGGTTGCTCCGACGCCAGTTGCTCCAACGCCGACTCCAACGCCGACTGCTGCGGCGACAACCAGCGAAGATAACGGAGAAGATTAGGGTACTGCTGCTGCAGAATCTAACCGGATCTGTGGCATAGAGGCGATTAAAAAAGCTAACGATTCATGATAGCGAATGACTGATATCCTTCCCCGGCGGCCGCCGGGGAAGGAATTTTCATAACAATACAAATATTTCGACAACGGCTATAAATGGAAATCTTTGACGTTAAGCATTAATGGCTGTAATATCAATGCAAGCTAGTTTGGTTTCGGTCATTGGCCGGTATATTTATGATGAATACTGAAAGGAAGCAATGGTATGGTCTTTTCCTCCCTCATATTCCTTTATGCCTTCCTGCCCCTGTGTTTGATTTTAGTATGGCTATCACCCAGTATTAAAGCTCAAAATGCCATTTTGCTTGTTTTCTCCTTGTTTTTTTATGCCTGGGGCGAGCCTGTATATGTAATTTTGTTAATAATTGTGACTTTGTTCATCTGGTGGTGTGGTCTTATGATGGAGAAGACCAAAGGCAAGGAGAATAAGAGGGTCTGGCTGATTCTAGCTCTTGAAGCATCACTGGCCAGTTTGATCGCCTTTAAATACACCGGCTTTATCGTTGAAATTATCAATGTTATTCCCGGGCTCAATATCAAAGCACCTCAGATTTCTCTGCCGATCGGCATCTCCTTTTATACTTTCCAGGCCTTAACATATATTATCGATCTTTATCGTGGTGAGATTAAGGTTCAGCGCTCATATGCAAAGTTTATCCTATATGTCTCTTTGTTTCCGCAGCTTATTGCCGGCCCGATCGTGCGCTACAGTGACGTCGAATCTATGCTGGGAAGAAGAAGCATTACAGCGGAAGGTGTAGCGTCCGGTATTGGTCGCTTCCTGGTGGGGCTAAGCAAAAAGGTACTGATTGCCAATTATGCCGGCGAAATAGTGAGTTATTGCCTGGAATCAGATCACTTCAGTCAGATCAGCAGCGCGACAGCGATTCTGGGGATAATCGCCTTCGGCATCCAAATATATTTTGACTTTTCAGGATATTCGGATATGGCGATAGGTCTGGGTAAGATGTTCGGATTCTATTTCCTGGAGAACTTCAATTATCCCTATATCGCGACAACCGTGACTGAGTTCTGGCGTAGATGGCATATGTCGCTCAGCACATTCTTTCGTGATTACGTTTACATTCCCTTGGGTGGGAACAAAAAGCATCGACTGCGCAATACTTTTATCGTCTGGTTTCTGACCGGTTTGTGGCACGGCGCCAATATCAATTTCGTGCTCTGGGGTCTTTATTACTTTGTGCTCTTAACTTTTGAACGATGGTTGATACTGCCAAGAATAAACCGGATTCCGCGTATAGTGGGTCTGCTGATGACGCATTTTGCCACTCTTTTTGGCTGGGGATTGTTTTACTTTACCGATCTAGGTCGTTTTGGCGTCTTTCTTGGTCGTGTCTTCGCTCCCGGCCTGACAGGGTTTATAGATTTTGAGGGCAGCATACTTTGGAAGCAGCATATTGTTTTTCTGATAATCGCTGCCATTGCTTCGACCCCGATACTGCAGTCATTTAAACTTCGTTATAAGAGACAGCTAATGAGTTTGGAGCAGACATCCGGCGGAGGGATTCTGCAAATTGCGGGCATGACAGTGTTACTGCTTTCCTGCACAGCGTCACTGGTAGCATCCAGCTATAATCCTTTCTTGTACTTCCGTTTCTAAGATGGAGAAAGCCATGCAAAAAGAGAATAATCGCAAAACAAAACAAAATCAAATCATACTGGCAGTAGCTTTCCTTGCCATTCTATCGATTATGGGGGTTCTCCATTTTATCTTGCCCGGGCAAGATGTTTCGCTGGAAGAAGGACGCTTACTTCACCATTTTCCTTCACTTTCATACAAGGATGCAGTAAACGGGAAGCAGGCTGAAAACATTGAGGACTGGTATAGCGATCAGTTCCCCTTTAGAGATTCACTTATTAAGATGGGCAAACAGATACAGCGCATAGTCTATCCTAATCTGAATGCCGGCGGCCTTGAGCTTGTTGCCATCAGTCATGATCTTGTGCCGGATGAAGTGACGCCCGATGCGGAGGTTGATGCCAATAGACCGACAGATAATGTGCAACCTGACAGTTCAAAAGATACGCCGGATTCTGAGGAACCGGGTTCCACTGGGACAATATCACCGGAGGATGATTCCGATGACACCCAGCCGACAGGATCTGCTCCTGAAGTAACCTGCTCTACAAGCGAGTCGGATCCGGATATTCCGGATGTTCCTCAAGGCGAAGTTGAGCAAGTGTCCAAGGTCGGTGTAATTATTATGGATGATCGAGCCATGGAGAATTACTACGGCAACGAAGACAGGCTCAAGGCTTATGCCGAAAGGCTTAATGAAATGTCCAAGGGCTGGGCGAGTGAGCTTAATTTCTACAGTATGGTTATCCCTACCGCGATCGAGCTATATGCACCTGAGAAGTATCACTCCGGCTATTCATCTCAGCAAGCCTGCATTGAGATAATTCAGTCGGATCTGGTTTCACAGATTAAAAGCGTAAAAGTCTTGGAGAAGCTTTTAGCGCATCGCGATGAGTATATCTATTTCCGGACTGACCATCATTGGACCGGGCTGGGAGCCTATTATGGCTATGTTGCCTTCTGTGAGGCTGCCGGCTGGGCGCCTGTGCCTCTTGCCTCCATGGAGCATTACACCATTGAGGGGACGTTCCTGGGAGCTCTCTACCGCACAACAAAGCATCCTGCCTTGGCGGACAATCCCGATACTACTGAGGGGTGGCGGCCGATCGTTCAGGATTATACCGCTACTGCCTGGGATAAAGGCGACATGAAATCTTCCTACAAGATTAAACTCAATAACACTAAATCTAAGGGTGCGAACAGCTATCTGAACTATTCAGGCGGCGACCGGGCTTTGCTCAAGATCGAAACATCAAATCAAAGCGGCCGTAAGATAATCGTAGTTAAGGACTCATTTGGTAATGCTCTGGTGCCATATCTCGTTAATCACTATGATGAGATATATGTAGTGGATCCGCGCTACAACATAAATAGCATGGAAGTACTGGCTCAAGAGAACAAGATCACCGATCTTCTGGTCGAAAACTATATGTTTGGCACTTCCAATAAAAGCTGGCTCAAAGGATTTGACGCCATCAGATAGCCTGGTGTTGTTTTGCCGAAGTCGCTCACACATGAGGAGGGCAGCCGTCTAAGGATAAAATCTGCTGTCAGCTCGATACATATCAACATTGTCCTTATTCAGACCGTGGTAATCGCTACCGGCAGTAGAAATAAGGCCGAGTATTTGTGCGGCTTGCAGCATTTCTCTTTTCTCAGCTTCACTGGCCTCCCCGTGGAAGGACTCAATTCCGTCGATGCCCATATCTTTGGCAGTTTGCAGCTTATCCAGCAGGTACGCGGAAGGGATATTATTACTGTCACGACCGCACCAGCCATTGTCTTGCGGGTGTGCCAAGACTGCAGCTCCGCCCAGATGATGTATGAGTTCGCATGCCTCAGTCAGCAAGACTCTCTTCTGTGGAACGTATGCCGGCCTGCCGTAACGGAGATACTTGTCAAAAGCATCCTTGATTGTGGCAGCATAACCCTTCTTAATCAGCAGCAAGGCGATATGAGTTCTCCCTTGCACCCCCTTCGTATTTCCATCCTCTCCCTCAAAATAGTTCTCCAGATCAGTCTGAGTTATCGGAATACCATGATCGACCAGTTTTTGCAGCATTTGTGTATTTCTCAGTTGCCTGTTCTTTTTTTGCTCAGCCAGGAAATCCTCCAGCCCTTTGATGTCGCTGCAGGCGAAGTAGGCCAACAAATGTATGGGCATCTGCTCCATCATCACTGATAATTCAACCGCCGGGATCAGTATCAATTTGCTGGCAGACTGTAGTTGAAGGCGCCGGACTTCGGCTTGCGCCTTCGACAAAGCGTCAATTGTAAAATGATCAGCAATCGCGATAGCTCGAAGCCCTCTTTCCTTTGCCAGGCGGACAATCTCTTCGGGACTGTCTGTGCCGTCAGAGGCAGTGGTATGAGTATGTAAATCAACACCACCTTCTCTGGTAAGCCGGTCTAAAAGAGCTACGGTTTTTTGTCTGGAGATTTCGGGATTATTGGTCACAGTGTTCCTCTTTTCTTGTCATAGTGTGGTGGCCGGATCTTTGATCTCGTTTCCTGGCTGTGATTAGATCCTTCAGCGGTGAATGGGAGCAGGTGATAAGAGAGCATCGTTAACCACATATATGCGGCTGTTGTCCTCATCTGCAAAGGAAGCAGCCAACGGGAACAAAGCAGCGATGATTTCCTCATTGAGGGGGAAGTCCGGATGCCTGCGCATCTCATCATCTACCAATATAGCATCAATGGTTTCGGCCTCAAAAAAGTTTTTGTAGTCGACAGGGTCTGAGGAGGCGGTGAGACTATAGAGCTGGCTCTCCCTGATCAATGTGTCGTGTCCGGCTGACCAGGCATAATAGGGGTGGCCATACCAGGCACGCCTGCCGCTCAGGAAAAATTTGTTATAAGAATACGGAGCAGTCAGAAAAATCGCATCCGGGGCGGTGTTTTCTTCGATCCAGTCACAGAGTTCTGAAGATATCGGTATAGCAAGATGGATCTTGCTCAGATTACGGAAAACAAGACACTCATAGAGTCCGGAGACGGTCAGCACCAAGATAAGAAGCACGGTTGTCAGACAAAGAAACGCCTTGCGGAGGCGCTTAACGGATAAGCGCGGCAGATCAAGTAAAAACTTAGCTAAGGGGATGCTCCAGAGGATGATTGAGATCATAATCAATTTGTGATTTACCGTCACATCAGGTGTTAGAGAAAACAAGAAGGAAAATATGAAGGGCAGTGAACTTATTGCGATCCACAAACGCAGCTCCCTATTAACTATGAACACTATGATCAAAATCGGCAGGAGAATACCGGTCAGCTCAAGGATATAGGCAAGGACCCCCCTCAGGCTTGTGTCCTCGCTGATGAAGCCTAAGTGGAATATGTTCTGAGGCAGTGGCGCTCCTGTACTGAAGATTTTGCTCTGGAGGAAGGCGTACAGTAGACCTAGTGTCGCGCCACTCAATAAAGAGAATTTGTTATCTGAGATGAGCGCATAGCAAAACAGCAGCATCAAGGCAGCGAGAAAAACCGAGCCGTGCCAGAAAGGCAGCAAGAAGAGAATAATCACCGTGATGATCTGTTGCCTTCTTCCTGCCATAGCAGAGTACCGGAAAGACTTGTCCTGCCGGCTGTGCCCCCGGAACCGGAAAGATTTGTCCTGTCGACTGCGCCCCCGGAACCGGAAAGACTTGTTCCGCCGGCCGCGCTCACGGAACCGGAAAGACTTGCCCTGTAGGCTACGCCCCCGGAACCGGGAAGACTTGTCCCGACTGCTGCACTCGCGGAACCGGGAAGACTTGTCCTGCCGACTGCACTCCCGGAACCGCAATGTATCTGCTCGGTTACTAACGAGAGGCTCACCCCTGCGAAGATTAAAGAAGCTGCCTTGAGTAAGCCTTCCCCGGTGAAGACTGTCCGTCTGCAGCAGAAGTAAGATCAAAAGCAGCGTCAGTGCGGCAGGCAGATGCCTTTGATTGGCATAGACATTTATTGACCACAGGCCCCAATCCTCGCGTGGGGTATTGCCAATAAAAGCAGTGTGGGTTAATAGTTTTTGCCCCCAGGACATATTATCCTGCCCGATGATAACAGAAGCCAGAAAAGTAAAGAAGGCGCAGGAGCTGCGAAACATTGCCAGAAATGGCGCCAACAGTATGGCCCCTCTTGTAGCAGTCAAGCGCCAGGCTAGAAGCCCCAGCAGCATAATAAAGCTGACTATACCCAACCAGGTCAAGAGATTAAGTGCAAGAGCCAGAGATATCCCGCCGGCATGCAAAAGTCCCGCCAAATGGTAAAAGAAGAAGTGATAACGAATCCCGTCTGCAGCAAAGTGTGGATAATCGGGCGGAATATTTGCTCCTTTTGCGAAAGAAGAGGCAAGCGCTGTGTGAGGAGCCATATCCGAAAAGACCGAAGCTCCGGCCTGCAGATAACCATTGCTTTCCCGAAAGGAAGTGTGCAAGAGCCAGAAAGCAAAGATACCGGCAGCAATCGCTAGAATCAATAGATATTTGGGCGGCACATCCGCCAAAGAAGAAAGCAACGTCTTTCTCCTTCCGAGGGTGCAAGTGTCCGCAGGTTTTTTGTTGAAGGCGCTTCTGCTTGAGGCAGAGCCCTCACCTTCAGGTGAGCCTTTGCTTCCAGTTAAGCTCTCGTTTTCGGCTGAGCTCTCACTTTCGGCTGAACTAGCGCTCAGGGTAGGACGTTCGTTTCCGGCCGATCCTTCACCAGCGACTTCCTTCTCGTTCATAACCGGAGCTGGATTATCGAAGGAGATCACAGTGCGGGTTAAGCGCCTTCGAATAATCTTGACAATAATATAGATGAATACTGTGATAGAAACTACTGCAGTTGAGAGCCTCTCGGGAGCTAAGGCGAACACAGAATCCAGTCCTACAGAGCGTAAGGCCAGACTAAGCCAAAAGATGATCGTAGAAAGAAAGACCAAGCCCAGCCAGATCCCGCTGATAATGAGGAAGGTCACACTGCCCCAGGGGATTTTGACGGAAGGAGCACGGAAGGGCTTGTTGAATTTGCCCTCTACAAAGATAATACCAGCGCCGGAAAATACAAGCAGAATCGCTAATCCGTACATGGCTTCAAGTTTAAGGACCTACAGATTCAGAATGCTTGTCAGGGTTGGAGACAAAGAGTTTTTCCGGATCATTCTGATCTTCGTCAGCAGATTTTGCCCGCTTATCCGGGCTTTCGTCAGCAGATCTCGCCCGCTTATCTGGGCTCTCGTCAGCAGATCTTGCCCGCTTATCCGAGCTTTCGTCAGCAGATCTTGCCCGCTTATCGGGGCTTTCGTCAGCAGATCTTGCCCGCTTATCCGAGCTTTCGTCAGCAGATCTCGCCTGCTTATCGGAGCTTTCGTCAGCAGATCTCGCCAGCTTATCGGGGCTTTCGTCAGCAGATTTTGCCTGCTTATCGAGGCTTTCGTCAGCAGATCTTATCGAATTGTTCTGAACACCAGAGTTTGCAATGACTATGCTGCCACTATACTGAGAGATGGAGGGAGAAGACACCCCGGACATATTGACCGCATCTGAGATGATATATCGCGGCCTGCCCTTGGCTTCACTGAAGATTCGGCCTATATAGATACCAATCAATCCCAGGCTGATCAGAGTTGCGCCTCCAATCAGCAATTGGAGTAAAATTACTGTGGTGAAACCGGAAGCAGCATTACCGGCAAAGTAGTTGATCAGTGTTTGAATCCCCAGAATAAAAAAGACCAGGAGCAAGAAGGCCCCAAAAAATGAAATCAGATATAACGGCCTGGCAGAGAACCCGGTAATCGCATTCAAAGAAAGCCGGAACAGTCCGCTGATTTTCCATTTACTCTTGCCTTTTTCTCTATTACCCACATCGAAGCTGAAGGTGGTACGTTTGAAACCCAACCATAGTGACAATGCTCTAAAAAAGGTATTGTGCTCCGGCAGATCTCGCCAAGCATCTACAACTTTGCGATCTAGCAGCTTAAAGTCGGAAGCATCCGTTAAGTCATAACCGGAAAGTCGACGGAAACTGCCATAAAAGATGCGTGCATTAAGTCTGGAGAAGAAAGATTCCCTCCCGCGGGCGGATTTTTTGCCTTCGACTACTTCATAACCTTGATCCCACAGATCCAGCATCTCGGGGATAGAGGCAGGGGGGTGCTGAAGGTCGCCATCAATCAAGATAACAGCGTCACCTGCTGCCAGATCTAACCCCGCGCAGATCGCAGCCTCCTTGCCGAAGTTCCGTGAAAAGCGGAACACACGAATTCTATTGTCTTTCTCAGCAGCGCTGTAAAGCAATTGCCAGCTGTTATCAGTGGAACCGTCATCGATGGCGATTATTTCCCAGCTTCTGCCGGTATTATCCAAGACACCAACACAAGCAGCAATAGTCAGAGGTATTTGTTCTTCTTCATTATAAAACGGGATTATCAGGGATATTTGCACGTCAACCTCCGCCCGGAATTAAATTAAGTCTATTTTAGCATAGGAAATAATTGTAAAAACAATCACTCAATACTAAAATGAAGCTATATCAAATTAGTTAATCTGTTAATACTGAGTAATACAAATCCTCTTCGCCCTTGTGATAGTGACTATATCACAATGAGTGCAACAAACATACGTCGCCTTGCCGTGGCCAAAGGAAGAACAGCAAGGTAAACAGATATTAGTAAGTATATCCGATACTCGTTCGCCGTACAGCGTCTGCTACAAAAGGAGGAGCAAAAAATGGCACAATTACAGAAGAAGACTCTCAAAGATATCGATGTAAAGGGTAAGAAAGTGATTGCACGTGTTGATTTCAATGTCCCTCTTGATATGGATAGCGGGATCATCACCGATGACACACGGATACTGGCAGTAATACCGACAATCAAATATTTACTGGAGCATAAGGCAAAGTTGATTCTGATCTCACACTTAGGCAGACCAAAAGGTTTTGATCCCAAGCTTTCTTTGACGCCGGTAGCTGATCGTTTGGGTGAGATTCTAGGTCAAGAAGTCCAGATGGCAAAGGATGTAGTCGGTGAAGACGCAAAGACCAAGGCAGCTGCCCTTAATGAGGGCGAAGTCCTCATGCTGGAGAATATCAGATACCATACGGAAGAAACTAAGAATGATCGCAGCTTTGCCAAGGAGCTTGCCGGCATGGCGGAGATTTACGTTAATGACGCTTTTGGTACCGCCCATCGTGCCCATGCTTCCACCTACGGCATATCAAGGTTTTTGCCTTCAGTTTCCGGCTTTCTCATGCAAAAGGAATTAGATGTCATGGGTGCTGCGCTGGATACTCCTGAGCGTCCTTTCACAGCGATTATCGGCGGCTCTAAGGTATCTGACAAGATCGGCGTACTTGAGAACCTGCTGGATAAAGTAGACAATTTATTAATCGGTGGAGCCATGGCCTACACATTTATCGCAGCCCGAGGCTTTGAGGTAGGCACTTCCCTCTACGAGCCGGACAAAATAGAAGTCGCAGAAAATATACTGGCGAAAGCTAAAGAAAAAGGTATCAATTTACTGCTGCCATCCGATATCGTAATCGCCAAGACATTCTCACCCGATGCTTCTTATAAGATAGTTCCGGTCGATGAGATGGAGAGGCACTGGATGGGAATGGGCATCGGTACCGAGACCGTGGAGCGTTTCAGTCAAATCATCAAGCAGTCTAAAACAATAGTTTGGAATGGTCCGATGGGTGTGTTCGAATTCCCCGCCTTTGCGAAAGGAACTTATGCGATCGCTAAAGCAATTACTGAGTCAGATGCAGTTTCCATTATTGGCGGTGGCGACTCCTCCGCAGCAATTGAGCAATCGGGTTATGCAGATAAGGTTACTCATATTTCAACAGGGGGCGGTGCTTCTCTGAAGCTGCTGGAAGGGAAAATTCTGCCCGGCGTGGACGGTCTGTCAAACAAAAATGACAGACGTGTAATGGCTGCAGGTAACTGGAAAATGAACAAAGGCACACCTGCTGAAGCGGAGAAGCTGATCAAGGCGCTTCAACCTCTGGTCGCGGATACCGAAGCGGAAGTCGTTGTTGCTACGCCTTTTACCGCTCTCAACAAAGCGGTAGAGCTGACAAGTTACTCTGCGATTGCCTCGGCTGCCCAAAATGGCAATGCTGCTGATTCCGGCGCTTATACCGGTGAGATATCGATGAAAATGCTGGCAGACCTTAATGTCCCCTACGTAATAGTTGGTCATTCCGAACGCCGCGAATACTATAAAGAATCAAACACCGACGTCAATGCTAAAGCCAAAGCCGCCCTGAACTGGGGTGTCTTTCCTATCATCTGCGTAGGTGAGTCGCTTGAGCAGCGCGAGAAGGGCGAAACCTTCCCGTTTATCCGTCAACAGATCCAAGAATGCTTTGACGGTATCAATGCCAAGGATTTCTTCCGAATCGTAGTCGCTTATGAACCGATCTGGGCCATTGGCACCGGTAGGACAGCCACAGATGAGCAGGCTCAGGAAGTCTGCCAGTTTATCAGACAGGAGCTGGCCGGTTTGTATGATGAGAAGGCAGCAGCAAGCATACGTATTCTCTATGGGGGGTCAGTCAATGCCGCAAATGCATCCGGCCTCTTCGCCCAGCAGGATGTCGATGGCGGCCTGGTCGGAGGAGCTTCCTTAAAGGCAGAGGATTTCGCTGTTATAGCGAGATCATAAGCGTGACACAAGGCGGTTTCGTATCATAGCTGGATAATATGTGCTAATCTTCCTGAAAGCTCCGTGCTAATGCCCGGATTGAGTGTTTGACTGCCCGGTACTTTCCAATGACGGACCGGGTGGGAATATTATAGATATCAGAGAGTGAACAATGAATAACACACCAAAAAGGCGTCCTGTCATGTTGATGATTCTGGATGGCTGGGGACTATCGCGAGAAACATACAACAACGCAGTTTATCAAGCCAGGACGCCTAATTTGGATAGGCTGGCTGCAAACTGGCCAACTACTATTATCACCACCTCGGGTCTTGATGTCGGACTTCCTCCGGGTCAAATGGGTAATTCTGAAGTCGGACACACCAACATTGGAGCGGGACGTATCGTCTATCAGGATCTGACCAGGATCAGCAAGGATATTGAAGAAGGAAGATATCTCAGTAACCCTGTCTTGTTGCAAGCTTTGAAGCACAGCAAAGAAAAAGATCGCTCTTTGCACCTGGTCGGTCTCTTATCTGACGGTGGAGTCCACAGCCATATTGAACATCTCTTTGGCCTGATCGATCTTGCAGCTCTCCACCGGGTAGAACGTGTTTACATTCATGCCATATATGACGGCCGCGATGTATCACCTACCTCAGGTCTGGGGTTTACCAGACAATTGCAAGATAAGATGTCTGAGACAGGTATTGGCGAACTGTCCACTATTAGCGGACGTTATTATGCCATGGACAGAGACCGGCGCTGGGATCGGGTTGAGAAGGCCTATCTGGCTCTCGTGCGGGGCTCTGAAAACACAACTTCTGATCCCCTGGCTTATATCGCTGAATCTTACAGACAAGGTGTGACTGACGAGTTTTTACTGCCGGCTACAGTTCTCAAAGAAGGCAAACCGACAGGACTGATCGAGCCGAATGACTCTGTTATCTTCTTCAACTTCCGTCCTGACCGTGCCAGGGAGCTCACACGCAGCTTTATGCAGCCCGATTTTGACAATTTTAGTCTCCCTCGCGGCCATTTCCCTCTTCATTTTGTCACCATGACGGAATACGATGTTGTTTTTAACGCATATCCCGGCTTGTCAGTAGCTTATGAGCAAGAAGATCTGGACCAGACGTTGGGCGAGTACATTTCTGAACTCGGTCTGAGGCAGTTAAGGATCGCTGAAACTGAAAAATACGCTCACGTAACCTTTTTCTTTAACGGTGGAGCGGAGAAAGAATACCCGGGTGAGGACAGAGTCCTGATACCATCGCCCCAGATAGCGACTTATGATTTACAGCCTGAGATGAGTGCACCCAAAGTGACTCAGGAAGTTTTACGGCGTCTGGAATCGGATGTCTACGATCTCATCATCCTAAACTACGCAAATTGTGACATGGTCGGGCATACAGGTGTCTTTAATGCTGCTGTAGAGGCAGTGGAGGCGGTAGACAAGGCAGTCGGCATGATAACTTCGGTATTAGAGGAGAAAGGCGGCATTGCCCTTATCACGTCTGATCATGGCAATGCAGAACAGATGCAAGATCCGAGTACAGCAGAGGTCTTCACTGCTCATACTGTCAATCCTGTACCATTGATCGGTATGGGAGTAGTTGAAGGCGCTTTACAACCGGGCAGATTGTCTGATCTGGCTCCCACAATTCTCGACCTGATGGGTTTTCCCAAACCGGAAAAGATGACAGGAAAATCGCTTCTAAAGCGCTCAAATTACTAGCTGATTATGGTATACTGACAGATGGCAAAGAACTTGTTTATATAGTTCTGAATTAGTTCAATACACAAAATATAGTAAAAGGAGCATTACATGGCAAAAGAAAAGAAATTTATGACCATGGACGGCAATACGGCAGCGGCGTATGCTTCGTATGCCTTCACTGAGGTGGCAGGAATATTCCCAATCACACCATCTTCGCCCATGGCCGACATGGTTGATCAGTGGTCACAACAAGGAAGGAAAAACATCTTCGGACAGACGGTTAACGTTATTGAGATGCAGTCTGAAGGCGGAGCCTCCGGTGTTGTGCACGGATCATTGGCGACAGGAGCTTTGACTACTACTTATACAGCATCACAGGGTTTGCTCCTGATGATTCCCAATATGTATAAGATTTCCGGTGAACTGCTTCCCGGAGTATTCCACGTCTCTGCCAGAACACTGGCAGCACACGCTCTCTCGATCTTTGGTGATCACTCTGACGTTATGGCATGTCGTCAAACCGGCTTTGCTCTTCTGGCATCCGCCAGCGTACAGCAAGCAATGGATCTGGGCGCAATCGCTCACCTGGCGGCTATTAAAAGCAGAGTGCCCTTCCTGCATTTCTTCGATGGCTTCCGTACCTCACATGAGGTTCAGAAAATCGAAGTCCTGGACTATGACGATCTGGCCAAAATGGTGGATTATGAGCAACTCAATGCATTCCGTGAAAGGGGCTTAACACCCAATGCACCGCAACTGCGTGGGACAGCCCAGAACCCGGACATCTTCTTCCAGGCCCGCGAAGCATCTAACCCTTATTATGACAATCTAACCGATATCGTCGAAGAATGCATGGATGATATGACCAAGCTGACCGGCCGTACCTATAAGCCATTTGTGTATCACGGTGCTGCTGATGCTGAGAAAGTCATCATCTGCATGGGTTCAGTATATGAAACCGTGTGTGAAACTGTTGATTATCTGAATGCTCAAGGCGAAAAAGTCGGTGCAGTCAATGTACACCTGTATCGTCCTTTCTCAGGCAAACGTCTGCTGGACACCATTCCTGAGACCTGCAAGAAAATTGCAGTACTTGATCGTACCAAGGAACCGGGAGCAGAAGGCGAACCTCTCTATCTCGACGTCAAGAACGTCTTCTGTGACAGCGACCGCAGCCCGGTAATCGTCGGCGGACGCTACGGACTGGGCTCCAAGGATACCACTCCTGACCAGATCAATACTGTCTTCGACCATCTGGACCAAGATGCACCCAGACATAACTTCACAATCGGTATTGTAGACGATGTAACTAATTTGTCTCTGCCGGTCGGAAATCCAATCGATGTTACCAAAGAAGGCACAATTGCTGCTCGTTTCTGGGGACTTGGCTCTGATGGAACAGTAGGCGCTAATAAGAATTCAATCAAGATTATCGGTGACCACACTGATATGTATGCTCAAGCCTATTTCAGCTATGACTCCAAGAAGTCAGGCGGAGTTACCATCTCTGACTTGCGCTTCGGAAAGAATCCAATTAAGGCTCCTTATCTGGTTAACAGAGCGGACTTTGTCGCCTGTCATAATCAAGCCTATGTTGATAAATATGATATGCTCACGCCTCTCAAGAAGGGTGGCTCTTTCCTGCTGAATACACTTTGGAATGAAGAAGAGCTAGCTGAGCATCTTCCCGGTCACATGAAGCGTTTCATCGCACAAAACGATATCGATTTCTATACCATTGACGCTGTTACCTTAGCCAGAGGAATTGGTCTGGGCAACCGTATCAATACTATCTGTCAGGCAGCTTTCTTCAAAATTTCCAGAGTTATTCCTCTTGATGACGCAGTCAAGTACATGAAAAAGGCTATTAAAGATACTTATGGCAGAAGAGGCGAAGAAATTGTCACTATGAACTACCAGGCAGTCGATGCAGGTCTTGAGCATCTGAAGAAGATTGAAGTACCCGCTGACTGGGCCGATGCTCCGGATGAAGAAGTCGTTACTCGTGACGTTCCCGAGTTCATCACTCAAATCGTTGATGTTATGAATGCTCAAAAGGGCGACTCTCTCCCGGTTTCTGCTTTCAAAGAT
>DUPE01000129.1 GCA_012838475.1 Clostridiaceae bacterium | reverse complement strand
GTTGGCACAAAAGTATCTGGGCGAGGCTGATGAAGAAATGCGCCGCAATTTTAGTCCGGTTCTGAGAAAATTGACAGCAAAGTATCTGGATAAGCTAACCTTGGGCCGTTATGATGATGTTCTCATTGACACAGATATGAAGTTGCAGTTGCATATGACGGGCGAGACTCAGTTCAGAGAAGCAGAGTACATGAGCGGCGGTTGCTACGATCAGGTATATCTGGCCCTGCGCTTGGCTTTGTCTGAACTGATCACACAGGAAGAAAGACCACCATTGATTCTGGACGATGTGCTGGTACAGTTTGATGATGAGCGCATGCAAGCTGCTTTGACATTATTGGCGGAGCTAAGTAGAGAAGAGTCTGTTAGGGACAGGTTGGGGGAGTCTCGACAAGTTCTGCTGTTCTCATGTCATGACATAATTGCAACAGCTGCCGAAATTGTGGGCGGCTTCGATATCCAAAGGATGTAGGATCAGGTATAAGTGAACAATAAAATCAAACTCAAATATGGCCTCGATGACAAACCACCTCTTTTTGATACATTTCTATACGGATTACAGTGGTTAGCCATATCTTTACCAACCATTATCGTTGTAGGGCAAGTAGTAGCCGGCATTCATTATTCTGAGTCATTCGCACAAGTGAACTATATGCAAAAACTCTTTTTCATCATGGCTGTTACTATGTTGGCTCAGATCTTTGTCGGTCACCGCTTGCCGGCTGTTATTGGACCTGCTACGGTTCTCCTGGTCGGCATTAGCTCCAGCCGAAGCGCAGGTCCGGACAGTATCTATTCTTCCATTTTGATTGGCGGTGTATTCTTGGCCCTCTTGAGTGTAAGCGGACTCTTTGCAAAATTAGAGAGGTTCTTTACCAGGCAGGTGGTTGCCGTCATCTTGCTTCTTATCGCCTTCACCCTAACACCGACAATCATTAACCTGATATATCCCGCTCATGTAGCCGGCAGAGAATTATTCCATACCATCTACGCCCTAGTTCTTGTCTTCGCAATGTTTATCGCCAGTCGCCTCTTGAAAGGTGTTTGGAAATCAAGCTTAATTATCTGGGCATTGATCGTTGGCAGTTTCCTTTACGTTTTATTAGTACCTGAATACGAATGGATGTCAGGAGGATCGCCAGCTCTCCTCTCCAATCTTTTTTCCGGCTTGGATTTTAGATTTTCCCTGGATATCGGCGTACTGATTTCCTTTTTGGTCTGCTTTGTCGCCTTAGCCATTAATGATCTGGGATCCATCCAATCACTCGGGCAGCTCCTCAATGCGCCCAATATGGATAAGAGAGTGAGCGCAGGGATCACAGTGACTGGAGCACTGAACGCAGTCGCCGGCTTCGTTGGCGTGATCGGTCCTGTCAATTTCTCTCTCAGCACAGGAATCATTGCATCAACAGGTGTGGCATCTCGCTTTACACTCGTTCCGGCGGGTATAGGTCTCCTCATAATCTCCTTAATGCCGGGAGTCATTTCTTTCTTAAGTGGGATACCGCCCCTGATTATCGGTGTAATTTTACTCTATACCTTGTGCTCACAGATCGCAGCAGGACTGCTGTCAGCATATTCCGGTGACAGCTTCACTTTCGAAGATGGCTTGACCATAGGTCTTCCGCTGATGTTGGGGCTT
>DUPE01000097.1 GCA_012838475.1 Clostridiaceae bacterium | reverse complement strand
GACGAACTGGTCTTGAACATCGAAAATACGCTCGAAATTGTGAAAAAATTCATATATGACCCGGATTTGAATGTCAAAATCAGCTACAACACAGATTTGTTCTACACATGGGAGAAGTGTTTTTCCTATTCTCAAAAGCAAGAACTCGCATGCCCCGCGTGCGGCGAATCATTAATTGAAGAGCTTCCCTGGTTCCGGATCAAGAAATCGGCATTTTCTGTCTGGCGCTGTGAAAAACATCAATTTATTCGCGGACGAATGCGAATGAAAAAGAATCCCGTCGGGAAAATCTATGCTACTGTAGATATTCAGCTTATTATTCCATCCGAGATTCGAAAAGTTCAGGAGAAACATATGGAGTATCTTGAGTTTGGAGCCGAAGGAAAGCCGAAGGAAATTATTGAAGTATCTCTCGAGCCAGAACAAAAATAAAGTTAACAAATCGCAAATAATCTTATAAAACAGAACGTTTCGGACATCGAATAGCCTCAAAATAGTTGAAATCATTTTGTAATCATTTATAATAAGAATAGAATAATCCACGCATTGGGCGTGTTTCTTGTTACTCGTAATTATTTCGGAGGATAATTGTATGTTCCTAAAGGTCAAGAAATTATTTGACATGAGACGTAATCGTTCCGACATCAGATCCAAGTCAGGCGGAATGCTTGTATTGTCGCTCATGCTTATGGCGGTCGGAGTGATATTGATTACTTCTGCTATGTCCGTCACGATTTCTGCCAGACAGAGGTTCTATGTTCAAGCTCAGTCTGCTCAGGCTAGATTGACAGCGACTTCTTCTGCAAAGTCTATAGCTGAAGCGATTACATTAACGCAGGAGATAGATGATAAGACACTTGAGGCATGGGCAAACAGTAAAAGCGGATTTGGTCCCTCCAGCGCATTTTTTCTTTATCCTTCTACAGCGGAAACCAGTGAGCAGACTGCTAATCAATCCGCGGGTGCGCCTATGGCTCCTGGCCTGATTCCGTCTTCTACGGTAGTCAAAGTTTATTGGACGGATGAGAATAAGAATAAGATAGCACTGGATGTTACGTCCAATGTAGATGCGTCCGGAGGGGTTTCGCCTGCTTCTGAGCGTGTTCTCGTTACACTTAAGATTAAAGAAGTTGTCCCCCCCATTGATGCTTTTCAGGTACCTTTAAATGCCGGAGGAAGTAATACTACTAGTAAAATGAGTCAGGTATATATTGCCAAAAACTTAACCGGACAGACGAAATCCAGTTATATTATTTTGCGTGGTACTTGGAATGTTGGCGATGGTGATGCACTTCAAACTAATGCCGACGTAGTTTTTACTCATCCGGTCTATTCTAGTAATGGTCTTATATTTAGTAACGAATCTAGTGTGGTTTTTTACGGGAACAAAGCCGGAGCAATGGTTAAGTTTGATGCCGCCGGGGACTATGTGTACGGCGGCGGAAATGGAATTCAGACTCCGGGATATCTTCTGTTTATCGGAGAGACTGCGGCTCGTGTATTAGTCGACGGTACGTCAGTCGACGGTGCGTCTCTGCTCAAGCGTGAGAACGGTACCGCATATACCCCGTCATTTGACAATATTTGGTTCCCGTTAAGCGGAAGCAAAGGTGTATATTTTAAGAACACATATTATAGTGGCTGGGGCCAACAAATGTCTCAGAATTCAAATGCTTTATATGCGGACACAGGTTCAATCATTACAACAAATACTGTCGGTTCTACGGCTTTATATAATGTCGGAGCATCTCCGTCCAATCTTTCAGTTACTGACGGATCCAATACCTGGGCATCTGGGGCGATTGAGAATTTTCCGATAAATGATACTGTGAGCAAGTATAATAGTGATGAGTTTATAGCGAACGTGACTAGACAAGTCAGGTCAACTAAAGAGGCAGAAACTATGACAGGATACAGCGAGGCAGTATCTAAGAGTGGAGTGGATCTTACGTCGAGCGTGAATTCGGCGCAGTCTCTTTCCGGTTCATCGTATTATGTTAACGTATCATCTGCTTCGAATCTTAGTGCGCATTGGCAGTTTGATTTATTTTCGAACGATGTCACACTTTATCTCACCGGATCAGGAACGTTTACTATCGGTGCCAATGGATTAATTGAGTTTATTAACGGTGGGACGAATTGGGG
>DUPE01000040.1 GCA_012838475.1 Clostridiaceae bacterium | reverse complement strand
CTCTCGTGCGCGGCGAGGTTTTGAGCAGAATTAAGTGTAGTTCTGAGCAAGGAGTGATAGTTTCTTCTGTTTCCAGGGAGATATTGCGTAAAGCCGGCGCTGTAGATGGTGACCTTGAGACTCTGCCTTCTGAGATGCGTATGGTAGAGGGAGTTAAAGTGGCTTTTCTTCTGCGGGAGACCGCAGCGCCGGGAGAAGTAAGGGTTAATATTAGATCTAATGATTGTTTTGATTCTGCGGCCTTCGCTCTCCGATATAACGGCGGCGGGCACGTCCGGGCTGCGGGGATGACTTTGTATGACACCAGCCTTGAAGCGGCAGAAGAACTGATTCTCAGTGAAGCCGCTAAGACCCTTGAACAGTGCCCTGACAAGGTGTCCGGTGAAAAATCTGACAATTGATAGCGGAATATTATTAATCAACAAACCGAAGGACATTTCTTCCTTTGGTGTAGTTTCGCGTGTCCGGAAAATGCTCGGCATGAGAAAGGTTGGACACTTAGGTACACTGGATCCTTTCGCTGTTGGGCTATTGCCTGTAGTTTTTGGGCGGGGCACTCGTCTGACGCAATATTTGATCGATCATGATAAAACCTATCGGGTTCAGGTTGCTCTGGGGGTTGCTACTGAGACCATGGATAGGGACGGTGCTGTTATTGCCGAATCAACTCTTTCAGATAAGCGCCTTCGACAATTGCTCGCAAATGACTGCCGTATAATCCGGCACGCTGTCGATTCGCTTGTTGGCGTGCAGGAGCAAAAACCTCCCATGTATTCAGCGGTTAAGATCGAGGGTAAGCCCTTATATCACTACGCTCGCCTGGGTGAGGAAAAAGAAAGAGCTGCCCGTGTGATAGAAGTTTATCGAGCCGAGCTTTTGGGCGTGAAGCAGGATTACTCGAGGCACTCGCCGCAAGATAAGACCTTGCTCCTGGATATAATAATTGAATGCAGTAAGGGCACATATATTCGTGTGTTGGCGGATGAGCTTGGCCGAAGACTGGACAGTGTTGCCCATGCTTCTGAGCTGGAGAGAGTCAAAGTCGGCAGTATGTCAAATGAACAAGCAATTGAATTAGCTGAGGCAGAGTCGCTTTTTTACAATGATTTTGGGCAAGACAACAGACGCTGGATTAGTTATGTCAGTGAGTTGGGTCATGTGCTCAGCCTGGAGCGGGCTGTTGCCGATTTCCTCACACAAAACTTAAGCTATGACGATGCCCTAAAGATAGCCTCAGGCATGGCGATACCGGTGTCAGCTGTAGCTGCCAACGCAGGTGGCGGGCAGATTCAGCAGCCCGGCCCACTTGCTAATCGCTGTGATACTGCAGTTTTTACTTCAGGCAAGTCTACACAAGATTTAGTGGATAACATTATCGGCAATAGACGGCAAAGCAATATTTTTAGTCTCTTCCTGCAGGATCGTCTAGTAGCCTTGGCTCGTCTGACTGAAGATGATAAGATACAGCCGGAAACAGTTTTTATTACTCGTGACGAGTTGCTGAGAGAAAAGGAAAACGGTGATTCATAAGGGGATGAAAGTTTATCGTGACGTTGAATTGAATGTCCCCGCACATGAACGCGGAGTGGCACTTGGAACCTTTGATGGAGTGCATTTGGGTCATCAGACTTTGATTACTGAATTGCTCAAAGATGCAAAAGCGTATGGTCGTGTCCCGTCGATTTTCACTTTTTCAGATCATCCTGATGTAGTTTTTCACGATAAAGATACTTTTTCAGGTTTGATCATGTCGGTAGAAGAAAAGATAGATACTTTTGCTGCTCTCGGCGTAGAAGAAGTATTTTTAATGCCTCTTGTACCTGAGCTATATAAATTAAGCGCCGAAGAGTTCTT
>DUPE01000169.1 GCA_012838475.1 Clostridiaceae bacterium | reverse complement strand
GGGGATGATGGATAATTACCAAAAATCTCTGGAAGATATGAACAACGCCAGCGTTGAGTACATCCGGGGCATTTCGGTGGTCAAAGCCTTCCGGCAGACAGTCTATTCCTTCCGCCGGCTTCATGATACCATCAAGGCCTACACAACCGTAGTCATCGCTTATACCCTTAGCTGGGAGAACAGCTTTTCTCTGCTGCTGGCTCTCATAAATAACATCTATCTCTTTGTGCTCCCAATGGGTATTCTGATAGGCATGCGGGCATCTGACTATAACGCCTTTGCCTCCTCCTTCATCTTCTATCTGCTATTTGTACCCTCAATTGCGTCAGTGCTCAGCAAGGTGATGTATGTAAGTACAAACAGCATGCAGATTCTTAGCGGCGTGGAGGCAATGGATGAGGTTTTGGACGAGCCGCAGCTTCCTCAACCTCTGCATCCAAAAATTGTAACCAGCTATGACATTGCCTTTGAGGATGTCCACTTCAGCTATGACAAGGATAAGGAAACCGAGGCGCTCAGTGGAGTAAATTTCCTTGCAAAGCAGGGGGAGGTTACCGCTATTGTGGGCCCTTCCGGAGGTGGTAAAAGTACCATCGCCCATCTGATCCCCCGCTTTTTTGATGTCAGCGGCGGGTGCATCACGCTGGGCGGAGTGGACGTGCGGGAGACACCCACCTCCTATCTCATGGAGCAGGTCAGCTTTGTATTTCAGGACGTGTTTTTGTTTAAACAGAGTGTGGCGGAAAACATACGGCTGGGCAATCAAGATGCGACGGACGAGCAGGTGATGTCGTCTGCCAAAGCAGCCCGATGCCACGAATTCATCATGGCACTGCCCCAGAGATACGACACAGTGATCGGAACCCGGGGTGTCCACCTCTCCGGAGGGGAGCGGCAACGCATCGCCATCGCACGGGCAATAGTCAAGGACGCGCCCGTGGTAGTACTGGACGAGGCCACCGCCTTCGCCGACCCGGAAAATGAGCATTTGATTCAAAAGGCTTTTGAAACGCTGATGAAAAACAAAACTGTCATCATTATCGCCCACCGGCTTTCCACCATCCGAAGTGCAGACAAAATTGTTGTTGTGGAGGATGGACTGGTTGTTGAAGAAGATAATCACGAAGCACTGCTAAGCGCAGGTGGTAGGTATGCTGAAATGTGGAGGGTATACAACGAGACCACCACATGGACGATGAACAGAAAGCGGGAGGCAATGCAAAATGCCTAGGTTGCAAAATGCTTTAATGCTGACAGACAAAGGATATAAAGACCTTAAAAAGGCAATAGCCGCTTGTACTTTGACCAATTTCTCTCTAATGCTGCCCTTCGGTGTGATGTTGCAGGTGATTATGGAGCTCATTAAGCCTCTCACAGGTGGCGAGCTGTCCTGGAACCGGATGTGGCTGCTTTTTGGTTTTGGCCTTGTAGCAGCGGGGATCGTCTTTTTCTGCCACAAGAACGATTATAGGAAGACCTATGTCGTCTCCTACATGGAGAGTGAAAATGCCCGCACCTCTTTGGCTGAGCATATACGAAAGCTTCCCATGAGTCTGTTTAACTCTAAAGATCTCACCGAATTGACCACCAATCTCATGGGCGATGTGCACACTACTGAGCATGTGCTCAGTCACATTGTTCCTCAGGTCATTGCCAACTGCATTTCCATTACGGTCATCTGCATGATGCTGGCTCTGTTAGACTGGCGGATGGCGCTGGCTGCATACATAACCGTACCTCTGGCCTTCTTCATTATTTTCGCCAGCAGAAAGATATACGGCAAGTTGCACAAAAAGCATGTGGACTCCCATCTTGCAGCTTCCGGACAGGTGCAGGAATACTTGGAGGGTATCAAGGTCATCCGCGCCTGCAATCTGGACGGCGAGAAGTTCGGAGCTCTAGAAAATGCTCTGCGCGCTATGAAGCGTTTGGCCATCCAAATGGAGTTTGGTACCGGAGTCTTTGTCACAGGTGCTCAGGTGGTACTGCAAGCAGGTATTGGGTTGACCGTGTTTTTGGGCACAACTCTGATTACCGACGGGCAGATTGAGCTTATCCCTCTTTTGGTGTTTTTCATGATCGTGGTGCGCATCTACGGTCCCATTCTCACTGAGTTGACACTGTTGCCGGAATTCCTTTATCATCGCATCGCTGTCAATCGTATGCGGAATCTCATGGCGGTGCAGCCCATGACCGGAGAAGCGGAAACCGAGATCAAGCAATACGACATTAAGTTGAATAATGTAGACTTCAGTTACAACCCAGATGGCGAACAAACAATACGGGATATTAGCATCTCCATTCCTGAAGACGGCATCACGGCACTAGTGGGACCTTCGGGCAGCGGTAAGAGCACCGTGGCACGGCTCATTGCCCGGTTCTGGGATGTGGAAAATGGTAGCATCACCATCGGCGGTGTAGACATTAAAACCTTGGATCCGGAGCATCTCATGAGCTATATGTCCTTCGTGTTTCAGGATGTCATTTTATTTAATGACAGCATCTATAACAATATCGCTATAGGTAATGCCAAGGCAACACATGAGCAGGTGATGGAGGCGGCGCGTCTGGCACGCTGCGATGAGTTTGCGGAAAAGCTGCCTGGGGGTTACGATACCTTGTTGGGGGAAAACGGCGCGACTTTATCCGGCGGAGAGCGCCAGCGCCTTTCTATCGCCCGGGCGCTGCTCAAGGATGCACCCATCATATTGCTAGATGAGGCCACTGCCTCGCTAGATCCGGAAAACGAGTCGTTGATTCAGCAGGCCATCAGCACGCTGATTGAAGGCAAGACGGTCATTGTAATTGCTCATCGCCTGCGCACCGTGGTCGATGCCGATCAGATTATTGTACTGGAAAAAGGGCAGCTATCCGAACAGGGCAGCCATGAGGAGCTGATGAAGAGGGAAGGGCTTTATCATCGCTTGTTCACCATCCAGCAACAGAGCATGGGTTGGAGCGTATAGGAAAACACTTTTTGTAAGTATTATCAAAACTGATTGTTTAAATATAGTGAGCGCATGCAGTACAATAATGATAATGACAATTTGGGGAGTCTTTATGCTGGATTATCTTAGTGTCAAAGAAGCGGGTGCAAAATGGGGCGTAACCAGCCGTATGGTCGCCCTGTATTATGTTGCTTGCAAAATTGAAGGCATGGTGAATAAAGACAATCTATCGCTCATATCAAAAGATACTCCAAAGCCCGCTGATGGAAAGTGCAAAAAGACGCAATAACGGTTTGCAGCATATCGCTATGCGAGAAGGTGACGAGTTGGTAGACAGGCATCCGCAAAAGAGATTGCACATAAATCTGGATGAACGGAAGCTTTCCATTCTCGTCCAATCGTTGTTTTCCTCCTGGATGCTGGCTTTGCTCTTTGAGGGGCAAGTATTATATTCCCTTGCGTATGCTTATAAAATTGCACCCGTCGTTATGGTCTTCAGCGGGATTGCGGCCCATTTTGCTGGATTGCTGTTTTGTGGATTTTTCATAAAAACCAGGAAAGCAGCCAGAAAACTGTTTTTGTGCTCCTTTCCTTTTTGTATCGCTATTTCCGTGATTTTTTTCTTACCTCCCAACGTATTCTGGACGGTCGGAATCATTGTCGGTTCGTTTCTGGCTGGAAGCTGTGTGGCTGCATGGGGATATTATTTAAAAAGTAGTACACCCAAAAGCGAGCGCATCAAAACGGTAGCGGACATGCTTATCTTAGCCAACATCCTCATGATATTGCTCAACACGGCGGCCATCCACATATCGCCGCATGTCGGGCTATCGTTGTCCATGCTGATGCTTTTGGGTGCGTTTCTATGTGCTTTACAGCTTCCTGCAGGCCGTGCCGCTGATGCCTTCGTTTCGTCCGGTCATAAGGAGAAACCCATAAGCATTACGGGGCTCCTCGCTTTTCTATGTCTGTTCATCGTGGTCATCACCATCAATTCAGGCCTGATGTACCAGGTGGTGGCGCCCGACTTTGCCCATATTGAATGGCTGACGAGCTGGTACTTCGCGCTTCCCTACATCGCCGCTCTTTTTGTCATGAGGAATCTGCCACGAAGGATGAATCGAACCTACATACTCTATGTGGCCATCGCCATGATCGGTCTTTCATTTATCGGCTTCATGAGCCTTGGTCGCGGGGTGGTCAGCTATCTTGCGGTCAATACGCTGATGCTGGGGGCCTTTGGTGTATACGATCTGTTTTGGTGGAGCATACTAGGCGAAATGTTGGAGCTGCATAAAAATCCCGCAAAAATTCTCGGTATTGGCCTGGCTGCCAACGTACTGGGAGTGCTGTTGGGCGGGCTTATCGGCAACGCTGTCACATCCTCAAATATACACAGCCCGAACCCCACGCTGTTAGCGTTGTTCGTGGTCTGCGTGACGCTGGTGCTGCTGCCGCCGCTACATATGCGTCTTTCCTCCCTGCTCACAGGCCATGCGTATCTCACGGTGTTTTCCGAAATGCCCACACGGGAACAAACCGATGAGGTCGGCCGTGCCGCCCGGTTTAAGAATCTGTCGGAGCGGGAAAGGCAGGTTGCATCTCTGCTGCTGCAGGGAAAAACATACAGGACGATTGCCGACGAGCTGACGATCAGCGAGAATACGGTCAAGTATTATGTGAAAAATATCTATTCAAAATTTGGTATTCAGAGCCGCACGGAGTTGATTCATATCATGCTGAAAAAAGATGACGCGGCCTCGACGGAGTAATACCTCCGAATTTGTGGATATTCGCCCCTACCCGAAAAAGGTAGGGGCTTTTTTTATGCACACTACCCG
This sequence comes from Clostridiaceae bacterium, assembly GCA_012838475.1. Taxonomy (GTDB): domain Bacteria; phylum Bacillota; class Clostridia; order Saccharofermentanales; family DTU023; genus UBA1046. The sequence goes on along the minus strand of DUPE01000169.1, from coordinate 6,745 downwards.
GTCGGGTGATTTTTTCTGGCCCCGCTTTTGCTATGTTGTTTCTGACGGATGAAATCCTTCTGGAGAATTAGGAGTGCGCTTGAAAGCGATCAGAAGAGCATAATTTGTTTTCGTGATTTAACCGGCTTTGGCATTCTGATGGGTGCTATGCTTCTTGTTTTCGGAGGTGCAATGCCTGACATCCAGAGGCAGATGTCATAGCTCTCCGAACGATGCCGCTGGAAATACCCGCTGCTGAAATAACTGTGATAACGAGAAAAGGAGATATTCCTCTATGAAAAGAACCATCGTCTTGCTGGCTGCGCTGCTGCTATGCGGCGCATTGGCCGGATGCGCTCAGGTCTCCGACCGCAACGAAACCCCAACAGCGCTAGTTAGCCCGCCCGGCACCAGTGTATCCGCGCCTGAGGAACCGTTGCCAGCGAAAATAGAGGAGCCTGAGACCCCGTCGAAGGCTCCCACACCGGCGCTGCCACCCATGCAGGGTATGGGCAACCATCCACTTAACCTCTTAAATGAGGGGTACGCTGCATTCAGTGACGGTGCGATCTACTACACCGACCGACAAAACGGCGGCAACATCTGGCGTTCTGACTCTGACGGCGGTAACGCGCAAATGCTTTTGGAGGGCAGGTTTAAGAGCCTGAACGTCAGCGGTGGGCGCCTGTTCTTTGTCGCAGATCAGGAGGCCATCTGTGTCATGCCTCTGGACGGAACGCAACCACAGATCGTTAAGGAGTGTTGGATGCCGTCCCTATGCGTGCTGGACGAATGGCTCTACTATACGGACAGCGACGCCATCTACCGGATGCGTGTCGACGGCACCGAGGATACGCTGCTTGCGAAGGATGCCGGCATGGGTCAGGAGATGTGTATCAACTGGCAGATTCACGACGGATGGCTATACTATCTGCGCAAAGTTGAGGGTGAAGGAGAGCGCAATATCTTCAGAATCACTTTTGACGGCAGCGAAATCTCGCGAGTTTCCGATGCCAAGGTACAGCAATTCTTCATCAGCGGGGATCACATCTACTATGTGGACCGTGAGAAAGCGCCCTACGGAATACAGAAGATGGCGCTGGATGGAACGGGGCATCAGGAGATCTATGACAGGAGCGTAGTGCTTCACACTGTAGCGAACGACTGGATTTACATTCAGTCGAAGCCCCGCGGGGACACGGGCAACGACCTATACCGGATCCAGCCAGACGGCAGCGGTCTGGAAAAAGTCACCGACGGATACTGCTTTACGCTTAGTGTTGCTGGCGACTGGGTCTACTTCACCACCAACGATGAGCAATTCCGAGTGTCCAGGATGCGCCTGAACGGCAGCGAGCGCGACTTCGTGAACAAGTAGCTCGCGGAACCGGAATAGCAGGGAATGATGAGCAACGGATGCAAAAAGTGGGAACGGCGATGAATGATACGCAGGCGACCATTCAATGGAACGTCAGCATACCTGTCTTCAGGAACATTGTTATATTGAAGCTAAGGGCATTGCTGTAGGTATCCCTTTCGGTTTTATCGCGCTCATCATAGCATTTTCACGAATGTAATGGTTTGACGATATAGATGTCGCTAATTTTGTGTATAAAAATTCGCAAACCGCCAAAGCAGCTTGCGAATGTGGGTGCAGCGTCACGCTGGTGGTGGAGAAGGAGGGATTCGAACCCTCGCTGGAGTTGCCCCCACTAACGGTTTAGCAAACCGTCCCCTTCGGCCTCTTGGGTACTTCTCCGAACACTAAGTATCTTATAAAAATGATGCTGTATGAAAAGCTTAGCTTGCTTATTTTATCTAGCCTCCGGGCCTTTGTCAATTCAAAAAGCGGCAGTCCCGGCGATGGTTAATTGAAAAACTGAGTACATGTTTTTTCATCTACTACATTCTGTAATCGCCTGCTTTGCAATTACCCAATACTGGCGATTATCACTAGCTTTCTTTCGTGTAGCAGCGTAGCTATCAAGGACAGATGAATTGCTATTATTCTTCGGAATTATTTCTCGCAAAGAAGTCCAGCACCACGTTTAAGGCATCATGCCACATACTAAACCCGGAGCGCTCTTCCAAAGATTGAGTAGCCTTTAGATTGAGACCCCCGGGAGTCATTTCACGCCATAGATCCAAAATCTCGTCCGTGCCGGTCTCTTGTGCCCTGTGAAGCAACGCTTCAAAGAAGGATAGAGTATAATCCGCAGATTTTTCTACACTCAGATCATGTTGACTGCCCCAGTCGATAACTTCGGATAATATTCGATAAAAAGGACTCGCCAACGCTGTAATCGTAATCAGCGCATCAAGCTGGTACTCATTCTCAACGGTTACTACATGCCCCAAATCGGAAAACAATGAATTAATCTTCTTGTTATCCGGATATAGCAGTATCGGTCCTTTACCATGCTCGATAAAGGGAAGAGGTACTACCTTGTTTACTTCTATATTTGCAGGAATCATTTCTTTGATTCTGCTAAGAGAGACCGGTGAGATGAGGGTGATGAGATGATGGTTGCCGCCAAACTTTAGCGAAGGTAAGGCTTCCTCAGCCACTTGCGGAGTTACGCCTAAAACAATCCAATCAGCATTATCGAGCACTTCCTGATTGCTGGCTGCCACGTGCACGTTCTCTGAGGCTGCTGCCAATTTTTTTGTGCGCTCCGCACTGCGAGGGGACAGAAATATCTGCATGTCCCTGGAGCCATAAGAGATTAAAGCTCTGACTATAGCGGAGGCCATTGTTCCCACCCCGACAAAGCCTATTTTCAAAACTGCCTTCTCATTTTCCATATGCACAGCCTAACATTTTTAGCATCAGTGGACAATAATTGCGAGTCCTGGTGAAGTAACTTTTATGTCTCTTCCTTGATTATCCAACTCAACAAAGGTATATTTTACGTAAAATACTGACTGCATAAATAATATTTGTTAAGCGCTATAGTTCATTTCAGTTACGGTCATTTAAGATTTGCTGTTCTTAACTGCGTTAAGACGCTAGATATTTTTTAGTCCAAAGCTTTGCTCAAAAATCATTAAGTAGATATCAATACCCAAAATACCGTAGTTTGGTTGTTGAGTATTTTTCAGTTTATATACCAACGTGCTTGAGCAATTGATACATATATCCTAAGTATAATGGCTGGAAACCGATGAGCAAAAAACACTTAAAAAAGAAAAGACAAGTCCATATTGCAATTATAGTGGTACTGGTAGCTGTTCTCGTCGCAGGTACCATATTCATGTGTGTGAAATCCACTCAGCCAGATCCACTGCCAGTATTTGCCTCGCTGGACGATGTCCCTGGTGTCACCGATTATGAGATAAAAACAATTAAAAAATTGCGGGAAGACAAAACCTCGTTTGTTTATGGAATGTGTCTTAGTACTGAAACTTTTTTGGACGCAAATAATGACATTGGTGGCTTTTCTGCTCTATTTTGTGAGTGGTTAACAGAATTGATCGGTATTCCTTTTGAACCAGCCATATACGAATGGGATGAATTAAACAACGGACTTGCAAATGGCACGATAGATTTTTCTGGCGAGCTAACTCCTACAATAGAACTCCGCAAGACTAATATAATGACCGATGCTATCGCGGCCCGTATGATCAAATATTATCGTATTGTAAATACCCCTTCTCTAGATAGTATCAATTTGAACCGCCCCCTTCAGATTGCGTCTCTATACAATACAGTCACTGCAAACAAAGTCACGCCATACCTAAATCATTACTATAACCACACATATGTTGATAATTATTCAGAAGCTTACGATTTGCTTAAAGATGGTTCGGTTGATGTTTTTATTGGAGAAGGCTCCGCAGATGCTTTTTTTGACCCTTTCAAGAATATTGTCTCTGAGGATTTCATTCCCAGGGCATCCAGCTCGGTTTCTCTGTCGACACAGAACCCGGATTTGACTGTAATTATTACTGTTATTCAAAAAACGCTTGAAAATGGCAGTATTCGTACTCTGTATAATCTATACAAACAGGGTTATAACGAATATAGACAACACAAATTGTCTTTGAAACTAACTAGTAGAGAGAAAGCATATCTAAGGGAGCACACTATTATTCCCTTTGCTGCTGAGTTTGATAATTATCCCAAGAGTTTTTACAACACGAACGAGAAGGAATGGCAGGGTATCGCTTTTGATGTGCTCCAGGAAGTAGAAGTCCTTACGGGTTTAGAATTTGAGGTTGTTAACGACAGGAATAGTCCGTATATGGAACTGCAACAGTTGTTGTGGGATGGAGATGCACTTTTTATTAGCGAGAAGGTGCGAACAAGCATAAATAAAAATGATTATTTGTGGCCGAAATCTGTAATACTAAACGATCAATATGTTCTTGTATCTAGCGAAGATTATCCTAACGTAAACCTTAACGAAATTATTTCATTAAGGATAGGAGTTAAAAAAGCATCAGCCCACAGCGAACTGTTTGTACGCTGGTTTCCTGAGCATAGAGATATACATTATTTCGACAACAGCGACGATGAACTTGATGCTTTAGTTCGTGGAGAGGTGGACATGGTGATGATGAGCCTGTACGAGCTTTTGCACCTTACCAGTTATAAAGAGATGGGCGGATACAAAGCAAATTATATGTTTGATATCAGCTTTGTTTCTACCTTTGCATTTAATAAGCACGAAAACGTCCTTTGCTCAGTAATAGATAAGACTATTGAGGAAATAAACATTAAGGAGATCACGGGCAATTGGCTCAACAAAACCCATGATTATCGTGCTCAGATTGCAGAGGCGAGAGTACCTTGGATGATTGGAGTAATAATTCTCCTTGCACTCACCCTATTACTGATAATCACGTTGTTTCTCAGGAAACAAAAAGCAGAACAGCTAGCTTTAGACGCCAGAATTAGGGAAGAGTCACTCAATTCACAAAACGTTATGCTGGATACACTTAACCGTTTGAAAAATGAATTTTATCAAAACATGAACCATGACATGAAAACTCCACTTACTGTCATCTCTACTGATATACTAAATGCAACCGACTTCTTCGAATTCAATATGGAGAAAGAAGACGCGCAAAATAGCCTTAGCCATGCCCAAACCGAAATAATGCGTATGGCTCGAATGATAGATAATGCATTGAGTAATTCGTTCTTGCAAGAGAATAAGGGGGAACTGGAACCGCTAGATATTGGTTTTTATCTGCAAGAAGGTGCAAAGAATTATCGCGCTTTATTGGAGGGTAATGGTAACCGCCTGACTTTTGATATCCCTCAAAATCTGCCTATGATACTAGGCAATCCAGACACACTTTTGCACATCCTCTCCAACTTGCTTACTAATGCCAATAATTATACCAGAAAGGGAGAGATTAACATCCGAGTAACGGCAGACGACGATAGAATATCTGTAACTGTACAAGACACCGGAATAGGTATCAAACCAGAACTTCTTAACCATATTTTTGAACGCGGCGTATCCGACAGTGGAACAGGTCTTGGCCTCCCAATATGTAAATCTGCTATTGAATTTATGGGAGGGGATATTTCAGTTAGAAGTAAGTATGGACATGGAACTGTTGTTACCTTCACCTTACCGATATATAAGGAGATTGATTTAGATGGATAGTCAATATATTTTGATGGTGGAGGACGATCCAACGGTACAGATGAATAACAAAAAGATCTTGGAACGGCGGGGATATATATTGCGACAAGCCTTTACCTTGGCAGAGGCGAGGAAGATCATAGAACAAGAGCAACCTTGTGCCATCATCTTAGATATTAAATTGCCTGATGGGAATGGGTTAGATTTTCTTAAAGATATTCGAAGAACTTCTAATGTTCCGGTGCTGATACTAACTGCATTAGATACTCCTGCCGACGTTATTAGGGGTCTTGAAACAGGAGGAGACGCATACCTGCCTAAGCCATATAATCTTAACGTATTTATATCACATGTGGAGGCACTATTGCGTCGAGGATCCACTTTGCCAGAAATAATAGTATATGGCCCTTTTAAGCTTGACTTAACATACGTGACGGCGTACTTAAGGGAGCAGAACATGTATTTGACACCAAAAGAGTTTAGCCTGCTCCTTCATTTCATTCAACACCCTGACGCAGTATTTAGTGCGAAATATTTGTACAAAAATGCGTGGGGACAACCAATGGAGGAGGATACAAGCGCAGTTAAAAACCAAATCTATAATTTGCGAAAAAAGATCAAGTGTAGCGGGTATACCATTACTGCTGTTCGCGGCGAGGGATATATTTTCGAACTACAATAGATATATGGATTATAAATATGCAGCGAAAGTCATGATTTCTCGACTTTCGCTTTTTTTTTGACCTTTGATGATATGCTCTACCTGAATTAATTGTGGGGACAGGGGAGAAATCTATCAGTATTGCAAAAGATGTCAAAGAAAAATATAGCATTCTGTATAGATCTTATGCTTTTTTAGACGCTGGTCTCAAGGAGTAGTTCTTCCATAGTGAATTGTAATATGTTAATCTGTTCAATTTCATGGAGGCAAAAATGGCTAAAAAAACATGTCTAGTGACTGGCGGTAATTCCGGGCTAGGCAAAACGTCATCCATACTATTGCAGAAGGCCAGTTTTCAAGTATATGCAGGGGACATAACAGAAAAAAACAATGAATGCCTAATATCAGCTGGCGTAACACCCCTATTTCTGGATGTTACAGATTATGAATCGGTATCTGAATCTGTTAGGAGTATTCTCGCCACTGAAGATTGTATAGATATTCT
>DUPE01000170.1 GCA_012838475.1 Clostridiaceae bacterium | reverse complement strand
GCTCTGACTTGAAAAACAATTTCATCCGACCTGAGATCTATGCGGTAGCGGCTGCCCTTCTCCACAATAACCAAGCGGTATGCTTGTCCCAGAATATAATGAGTCTCGCCTGCAACCAGCTGATAAGGCTTTGACCTTTTCCTGGTTCTTATCTGTTGCTGCTTTTCTCTTATCCAGGGCAGTTTGCGCTGCACGAATTGTTGGATTGCCTTATCCGAAACATTGCGGGGAGCAGATATGCTAATACTGCCGTCCGGGGGCAGCACCCGCAGATACAAGTTTTTAATCCTCTTGCGAACGACAGTTATTTCCAGACCTTCAATATTCATCAGAACTTACAAAACCCCACAAAATCTGCTCTCGACAGCAAAAAACTAATTGGCAAAATTACCTTAGCCCGTTATCTGGCGTGATTAACGCATACTAAGATCCTGGCATTGTTACCACAACCGCATACGGGCACAATGATCAAAGCCAAAAACTATAAGCGCTACCGCCTACTACGAACCCTGCATGATTGCCACAGAGCGTATACCGGGAACAATGATCATAGACCAAAAACCAGAAACACCCTTGCCAACAACATGCAGGACATAACCACTTCGGGTCAAAAAAACATTTGCATATTTTAGTATAAGAAGCCGCAAAGTCATTCTTTGCAGCCGGAGAGAGAAATGTCTTCCAGCTTACCGTACTGAGACTTATCGACAATAATTTTCTCTCCCAGCCTCTTCAGCTTCACATAGAAGACCTCCTTGCGAAAACGCTGTTCTACCAGCAGAATCTTCACTCCTGCCCTCTTGCCCGCCCAAACGTCTGTAAAGAGCTGATCGCCTACCATGACCACTTCGTCCGGCGAGACTTCCCAGCGTTCCAATATTCGTGCGATTCCTTTGGTGCCCGGCTTACCGGCATCACCCTCGACACAAATATTGGCAGCAGAGGCAAAAACATCGCACTTATTATTAGGAGCATTTGATAAAAGAACCGGATCGATACCGGCTGCTTTTATGGTGGCAACAATCTCGCTGGTATAGTCGTCGCAACAGGTCGAACCATGCGCTACCAGAGTGTTATCTTTGTCCAACATCGCTACTCTAATACCCATAGAGTACAGCTTTGACCAGTCAACATCTCTAAGATCCTTTATATACCAGTCCGGCAAAAAATAGGAACGCATTTTCTTTACACACATACTTGGTTATTTTAGCACGTCTTACCCGCTTTTGGTACGCTGCCCATTCATATTCTTCTATAGAATCTGCTCTAAACCTAAGATCCTGAGCTGCTCTAGTGAATGGCTCAAGGGTGAAATAAAAAACCGCCCCGACCCAAGGGTACGCGCATATTTATGGATCTACGGCCATCTTCCTCAATAAGTGAGAAGATTTATAAGTGTGACCGAAACTCTTAGCTGTATTAAGGTCTGGAAGGACTGATAACCCGGCTGGCATCAAAGAAGCGATCCAGATTTTGCCGTTCAGGCTTACGTAATGTATCACCACCGATATACACCTTGTCCGTATGAACGTATCCATTTCCCCCCAGCATATATATCCTGTCACCATAGCCTGAAAGGATCTGGAATCCTGCCTCAGTCAGCAGCTTCAGCTTTGCACGGTCACTCTGAGCGTGATCTCCATCAGGATAGTGCAGTATTCTCACCTCACCCACCAAGGGCTCAACATCCTCCTGCCAGTATCGCAAATCACGCTCAATGGTATTAAGGCCGGAATTTACAATATTGATTCCTTCCCAGGTAAAACTTGCCAGAGTATAACCTTGTTCACGCAAGAGATCTGCGATTTCGCCGATCTTGACACGATTCTCCTCTATTTGCTCTGCACTGAGCGTCAACGGCGTTAAACCGAGCATCTGTCTTTCCTCATTGCAAACGTTTAAGGCTGCTTGTGAATACACATGTCCAAAGAGACCTCTATACCCTGTCAAGGCAAGTGTCGCCTTAGCGCCATCATATGAAAACTCGGGGTTTTCATGGCAAAACTCATTGAGAATGCCAATCTCTGATGAAGACGCTGACAGCGTAATATCACCACTCTCCGGATCTGTGATCTGTCCTGCGATAACGCCTTCATCAATAATCTCTAAACACTCTGCTGTACCACTTTCAGCACGAAGTGGCGAGTAAGAATAATTTTCGATTACCAGGATGAGGGGTTTCTTGCCTTCCGGCACTGAGAATTGCACATGCTTGCCTTCACGGTTAATGAAACTGTCTCCGGATACAAGGATATAATTATTCTCCAACAGTTGCTGCAAGATATTCTTAAATTCTTCGGCAGTGATCATCAGGGCGTCTGCCTGAGCTTCGAAGCGGTCGCCGTCAAAGGCACGCTCTGGATTAACTATCACAGGGCGCATGCTAATGTGCTCCACAGCGCTTGTCCAGTTGACATGATTTTTGGGAAGAATATCGCTGCAGAGACTAAGCCAGTTCAAAAGATCCGGATCATCGGGGAAAACGGGCAAGATGTCAGTCAAGACGTCATACGCAGTGTAATATTTGCCATACCTTATATAGGCAGCGATTCTACTGTGATAATCCTCGTAAAAAAGGGGCTTGGTCTCTTCTTTGCGTCTTTCTATAAAGCTGACTAATGTTGCCGGCGCACTCTCTTCAGCCAGCAAGTCATCCCAAAGCTGGTATGCCTTAACCCATTCTTGCTCTAGCAGATTTTCTTCGGCTGCGGTTATGGCGGGACGGGCTCTTTCCAGCTCAGTGATAGAGTCAGCGTAGGTTTTAATAATTGGTTGCAATCTTTCTATCGACTGCAGCATATTTAATTGTTTTATGAAGCTGTCAGCAGAGATCTCACCTGTCAGATAGCTTGCAGCTTGTTCACTGATAAAGGTGGTCATTATTTCCGTACTGACGGTACCGGTGACCGAGAGAATTTGTTCCTCTTCCGGGGTAATTACTGCGCCACTACTCATCTTGGCGGTTATTTCGTGAATTTTTTCGGCGATCGCCAGCTCAATCTCCTGCACTAAAGCCAAATTCTTTTCGC
>DUPE01000071.1 GCA_012838475.1 Clostridiaceae bacterium | reverse complement strand
GTCCAGATAGAGATCAACTTTATTAATATCTCTCCCGACAATAAACTCATCTACCAGAACGAAAGCTTTCTGCCCTTCATCTTCTGCTTCAGTACCCGGTAATCCTTCGCTGAGCATAGCAAGACGATAATTAGGCATACGGTCAGGAAGATTCTCCGTAGGTTCAAGATCAATTAGTTCAGATTGTCTTTTTCCCATAGGAGTGATTCCCAGCCATTCTCCCCAGCTCTGCAATCTGGCAAGAATCGATTTCTCTTTATAGACCCGGTTTTCCTTCTTAAAATTTTGTACGGTGTCTACTTTTCTAAAGGTATTTATCTTCTTTCCTGAATTTGATTTTATACCAAAAAAGCGACATTTATTCTTTACCGAAGTGAGAGAAACCCCGGAAATTTGCTCACTTTGAGACTGGTTTTTCCCGGAACTCTTATGCCTTGAATCTTCATTAATATTTTCTCTACCCTCATCTTCAGCTAACGGATTTTGCCTCTGTTTTATCAACTCACGCAAATATTGCATCAAATCCGTCCAGCGCTTGTTTAAAAATAAATGATTCAACTCTTTGATCATCTCCACTGTCCAGCCGCTCTTTGCTCCCAGCCAGCAGATTAGATTATTGTTATCAGATATTCGAATTTCTTTTCCATCGATGGTAACCGCCATACTAGTAGTTTCATAAACAGGTAGAGATAGTATTCTTATTTGATCAGGCCTTTTAATCTCCCAAAATATTAATTCCGGGCATAGCAATCGTAAATCAATATTCAACAGATAATCTGAAGCTGTGTACGCTGCCTGAGCGATCAGGTACAAATACTCTAGAGCGGTGCTGGTTTTGATTTCCGCATTGAGTTGTTGTAAAGATCTCAAGTGCGAAATATCAACAAACATTGATGTCGAAGCTGCTTCTTCATCTATAACTATCCATAGTGGCATAACTTCTCGCGGTCTGTGGCGAAGCAGACAGAAAGACTGATTATCGTCCACAGCAGTCGATATTGGACACGTAATTATTATGTTTTTTCTTTCTGTCTGCTCCATAAAACCCTTTAAGACTATAAGCTCTCAATGATGGAGTCACTGAAAACATGATCAATCAAATTCGAGGCAAAGCTGCTTATTTCAGTCCGAAAGAGAAATACTACAGTCAGCATCACAGCAATAATTATTACCACCTCAATAGTGCCGAATCCATGTTCGCTCTCAAGTGTTTTAAGTCTCCTCTTCGTTTGGTCGGCCCTGGTTTTTTTAGGGCGCAAAGATCCAATCAGTTTCTTCATTCTCTTTTCCTTTCTTATAAATAGCAGAGTGATCCGGTGATTCACCAAGCCAATTGAAACGAAGCTACTGCCGGTGTCACGGCAATAGCCAATACATTAAGCAGCGCCAAACCCATGGGAATGAACAGTAGAAGAGATCTTTGTTCGAGTTGGCGCCTCAGACCGTTACGATAAATCTGCCAACCGGCTGCAGCCTGCATATTGAGCAAAGTAAGTAATTCTGAGGAACCTTGCAGATCATATCTGGCTGCACAGCGCAGGGCAGATGAAATTTCCGGAAGCGGACATTTGTCCGCCAAGCTTCTCACAGCCTGTGCTGCAGTAGCTCCAGCTTTGATAGATTCTTGAGCCATTTTCAGGTCTTTCTTAATCAACTGCGCAGAGCTAGTCTTGTCTATGGCCCTAATGGATAATTCCAGTGCTATTTGCAGAGTGAGGCCGCTCTCCATAAGTAAGGACAAAACATTAAGGAAAGGTGGGTAGACCAAACGATAGGCCTGCTTATTTTGTTGTTCCCGACTTAGCAAAGATAAATCCTGTAATAGCGGGAAAAATACTATTGTCACAGGAATCAACCATATGGGCAGAGCCCTTGACGTCAGCAAAATTACGGATAAAGCTATTCCACAAAACAAATAGGTGATTTTTTTATAGATATAGTCCTGCCAAATTTGCTCTATCTCCTGCTCCGTACCACTTCTGCTGATCAAGTTGGTAACTTTGTAGCTGAAGGAAGCGGGCATTAGCTTCAGATAAACCGCTGACGCTTTGGTAAACCTTGTCTTCTTCCCTGCTCTTAATTGATGGCTCGAAACGTCTGCCTGATTCTTAGGCATAACAGATTTAGCAATAATAATCAGAGTCGCGCTGAGAACAAATATGGAAATAGCATGAAAAATTACTCCCGCTGCTGGTAGCCAGTCAAAACCCTGCTCACCTGCTGAATCCAAATGTTGCCTGAAAAGAGTAAGTCCGAACAAGAAAGATAAGAGACCCATGATAACTGCTTCAGTTGTCTTCTGGCTGTTTTCAGATGCTACTTCGGCTTTCACGCCGATCTCCAAGTATAGCTGACGGTGACTCTCACGCAGATAGACATCCATATTGCCGCCATATTGTCTAAGGTAAGGCAAGATAATCAGATCCATGCTCAATCGAGGACAGGCATAGTTGTCTGCAAGTTGATTAAAAGCAGAAGAAAGCTCCATCTGAGAAAGAATTTGCTGTCTTAATCTTGCTAACAGCCGCACCAGTTTGCTGCGCAGTCCCAATTGTTCCTTAAGAGCACCGGCAGCATCAAGTAATGATCTCTCCAGCGTATATCCCGACGCCGCTTGCCCTGAGAGATAGGCCAATAATTGTTCTGCTTCCTCCAGCTTAACTTGCTCGGCACGAGACATAAGCACTTCGTAGATTGCTTTGCCGAGCAAAACAAGCCCAAACCCGGTAGAAAATAACCTAAGCTCAGTGTCCGACAGGAAGATTGCCGAAGTAGACCAGGAAAATATTCCCGCCACAACCAAGGCAGAAAAAACCTTGGAAAGATCAAGAGTTTTCTTAAATTTTGCTCTATTAATCGCCATGACTACACCATCTCCATTAGTTTATTTTGAGTTGTTTCATACTTAAATCGATCCTGGAGAATGAATCTGCCCTGGTCGTAGGATTCAATTGTAAGAATACGTTCTACTATGCGTTGACCGTTCTTGGTTCTAGTAAGATGAACCATAGTGTCCAGCGCGGAAGCAATCATGCGCCGACATGCTTCCCAAGGAAGTTGCGAAGCAGTAAGCAGAAGAAGGCAAAGCCTTTCCAGCATTTCCTCCGGGTTATTGCCATGCCCCGTACTCATAGACCCGGGATGCCCTGTTTGCATAGCCTGAATCATGTCATAAGTCTCATCCCCTCTCACCTCGCCGACAATAATCCGATCCGGTCTGAGACGCAGAGATGACCTGATCAAATCAGTCAGTGAGATGGTACCCCTATTGTCCGGTCCGGGTAGTCTGGCTTCGAGGCGAACCAGGTTCTCTTGAGTTAGCTGTAATTCACAGGAATCTTCTATCGTGACGATACGTTCCGAAGGTGGGATCAAGGCGGACAATGCATTGAGAAAAGTAGTCTTTCCTGTACCTGTACCACCGGAAATAAATATATTGCTCTTAGCTTTGACCTCCTCCTCCAACCAGTCAGCTGCCCTATGGCTAAGAGTCTGATTTTCAATCAGGGCAGACATTGCAGGTATGATTCCAGTAAAGCGTCTAATCGTTAAAATAGGTCCGTCAGGGGCAATCGGAGGCAATACGGCATGTATTCTGGAACCATCTGACAAACGCATATCACGTATCGGTTTTTGCTCATTAATCAATTTATTGGCTCGCCCAAAATAACGCGAAATTACACCCGTCAGATGCTCTTTGTCTTCAAAAAATAATTCTGAGCGATAGAGCAAGCCCTCCTTTTCATAAAAAACACAGTCGGGTCCATTGACCATGATCTCTGTGATCATCTCGTCATTAACCAGTTCTTGCAAAATATCTAATCCGCGCATGGAGTTATAGATATCTGTAATCAGCTTTCTCCGCTGCGAAAAAGACAAAGGCTGCCTCTCGTTATACCGATTAACAATTACAGCTATCAATCCGCGCAACTCCTCCGGGGTCATCTGGTCAGCGTGAGGGGCTTCTTGCAGAATTTGTCCAATGAGAATTTTCTTCAGATCTCTGGTAAGTCTCATAGCTCAACCTCTTTTAAAATCCTGAAGTCTACTGACGCAGGCAAAGCCGCCAAATATTTTGCCAATTCACGCCTTGCCACCGCTCCTGCACCGGTTTTGGCAGTGTTTGCATCCGTATAGAAGATGTCACATAACTGTGTCAGCCTTATTGCTGTATCCAAACTTATGCTCTCGCAGTCAATAATCGCCATTACCGGATCCGGCAACCGGTTTATGTAATCCCTTATAACAAGAAGCATCTTCCTCAAAAGGTGAGGCGGGCAGCTGATAAGATCATCAGACATGGCAGAGAGACGGAATGTCATATAACCCAGCTTGTGCATGAAAAGATAATGGCCGATATCCTGAGAGATATCTGTTTCCACCTGATCCAGAGATATCAGC
>DUPE01000109.1 GCA_012838475.1 Clostridiaceae bacterium | reverse complement strand
GCGTCAGCATAACCTGATTTTTGTATCCTCGACCTGCTCCCATCCTGCTTTCTGTTAAGGCTGCAAAGTTAGCGTCGTTACCAAGGAAAATCGGGACATCCGCAAGCTGTGAAAATTTGTCTCTGAAAGGATAATTATAAAAGGAAAGATTATTGGTATTTAAAATAACGCCCTTGTCATTGTCTACATATCCCGGAACGCCTACACCCATAGCTAAAATCTCATCAGCAAGAACATTTTGTTCAGCCATTAGTTTGATCAGCATGGCATCGATCTTGGCCATGAGCTGTTCCTCAGTTGCCAATTCGCCCGATTTTCTCTCCTGCAGCGCAATCAAGGAGCCGGCCTCTGAAACCAACCCCAGTTTTAGATTACTGCCGCCAATGTCTAGACCGAGATAGTAAGACATGAAATCACCTACCTTAGATTCATTGTCAGGTTAATCTGCGGGAAATACAAGGGGAAGAATATATACTGCTGTTGAGACCACAATAACGAAGAGCGAGAAAATCAGGTCACGATAGGAAAACTCCATAATCTTAAGCCTTGTTCTGCCCTTCCCTCCTCTATAACATCTCGATTCCATTGCTGTTGCCAAATCGTCAGCACGTCTGAAAGCTGAGACAAAAAGAGGCACCAGAATACTGACAAATCCCCTTGCTCTTCTTAGGGCACTGCCCGTATCATAGTCGGCGCCACGTGAAGATTGAGCTTTCATAATTTTCTGCATCTCGTCCAGTAAAGTCGGAACAAATCTTAAGGCGATGGACATCATCATAGCTATTTCATGAACGGGGAATCGTACTATTTTTAAGGGGCTTAGCAGCCTTTCGATAGAGTCTGCAATTAAAGTTGGAGTAGTTGTTAAAGTAATCAGAATCGAAGTCGCCAGTACGAGCATAATAAGGCGAAAAGTGATTATGAAGGCATTAATAAGTCCGTCTAAGCGGATTGTGATGAAGCTGACAGAGAACAGGACTTCGCCGGAGCCGGAGAAAAGATTAAAAAAGAAAGCGAAAATCAAAAGAATAAGGATTGGTCGTATGGTTCTAATAATCAGCGAGAACTTTAGCTTTGACAGCCAAATAAGGGTCAGCACAAAAACTCCCAGAACAGCCAGCGATGTAACTTTATAGCTTGAGAGAATCAGTATCATCATAACAATAGCAGTTATTAGCTTTGTCCTGGGATCAAGCTTATGTAACGGTGAAGAACCGGGAACATATTGGCCAAGTACTATCTGCTGTGCCATGTCTGCCTCCGGGTGCGGTACTCATTGATAAGCGCCTCCGCCGCATCATCGGGAGTGAAAACATCAGTAGCAAGACCAGGTGCCCAACCCTGCATTGTTTCCATGAAGACCTTAGTGTTGGGCATATCCAAACCTGCTAAACGAATGCTTACCTCGTCACTGAATACCTCTGCAGGTGTACCAAGAGCGAACTTTTTGCCATCTTTAAGTATTAGAATCCTGTCAGCGATCCCGGCCAACTGATCCATATCATGAGAGATAAGGATGATCGTCTGTCCTCTTTGCTGAAGGCGCAGAATATAGCTTAACAGCTCGTCCCGGCCCGCAGGATCAAGCCCTGCGGTTGGCTCGTCTAGAATAAGGATATCGGGATTCATGGCTAAAATACCGGCTGTAGCAACACGGCGCATCTGTCCGCCGGAGAGATCAAAAGGAGAGCGTTCAAGCAATTTGATATCTAAACCGGTTAGCTCAGCAGCCTCTTTAACTCGCTGTTCTACCACATCGGGTGGCAGGCCCATTTGCTTAGGACCGAAGGCGATATCAGCGCCCACGGTTTCTTCAAAAAGCTGCTGCTCCGGATATTGGAATAATAGCCCCAGATGCTCTCTTACCTTGCGAATATTCTTTTTTTCATGAACATCAAGCCCCATAACACTGACTACACCGGGCTCAGGACGAATTAAACCATTCAAATGTTGAACAAAAGTAGATTTGCCTGAGCCGCTATGCCCCGCCAGCCCAAGCAGCTCCCCCTCATAGATATCGACACTCAGATCGCTCAAAGCCTTTACGCATTGCTCCAGATCAGGGTTATATGTGTAAGAGAGCCCTTTTACTTCCACAAGCACTTTTCGATTCTGGCTTAGCGGGTCGGATATTTGTTGATAATCATATGTTGAAGGCGCCTGTTTTAGTTCAGCGTCATTTGACTTAAGGGATGGGTCTGCCCCGAGATTCATCGGTGAGTTAGAATCAGGTTCGGCTTCAAGATTCTGTGCTGCTAGCGAACCAGGTTCGGTTTCAAGATTCTGCGCTGCGGGTGAATCAAAAGAGTCTAAATCAACATTTTCCTGAGAGCCGAAGAAAAAATCTAAACGTTCATGCACAGATTGAGCCGCTCCGGTGCATGAAAAAGCTTCAGATTTTGTCAGAGGCATAGATGTATAATCCGCTATTTGCTGAGCTATTTCGATATGCACAGGCACATCCAGACCCATTCGACGGAGCTGCGCCGGCTGATCAAAGACATCGGCAGGCGTACCGTGTAAGGCAATTCTACTGTTATATACCACATAGATATAGTCTGCGAGCAAGGCTTCTTCCATATTGTGGGTGATATTAATCACCGTGAGGTCTCTTTCCTTGCTTAGCCGCATGACCAGATCCATGAAGTCAGCTCGTGAATAGGGGTCAAGCATAGCAGTGGCTTCGTCCAGAATCAGACATATAGGTTCCATAGCCAAAATACCTGCGATCGCAAGTTTTTGCTTTTGACCACCGGATAAAGTGTGAGGCGGTCTGGAGGCTAAATCCAATAATCCTACTTTTTCCAAAGAGGCGTCAACTCTGTGACGCAGCTCCGGCAAGGGTACTCCAAGATTTTCCGGACCGAATGCCACATCTTCTTCAAGAGTGGTTCCAATTATCTGATTATCAGGATTTTGTAGAACCAAACCGGAACGACGTCTGATTTCCCAGATTGAATCCTCATTAGATGGTTCACATCCAAAAAAAGACAAGGTTCCTCTTTGCGGCAATAAAAGCGCATTAATAATATGTGCCAGCGTAGATTTGCCCGAACCATTATGACCTAAGACAGCTATGTGTTGACCTGCCCTGATATCTATATTAATATCGGTCAGAGCAAGAGTTTCCTGTGGCAAACCTATATCGTAGGTGTAGCTGACGTCACGAAGCAAGACTCTTTCGCTATTTAGTGTTGATTCTGCTTCAGAATAAACATTCACTTCAGAAATTTACTCCCAAAAATGTTGCGCCTCTCAAAAATGAGGTCTCTAAAAGCATTTTTGACTTCAAAGATAGAGCTGACTTCAAAGATAGATTCGAGAACAATGCTCAGCCATATCAAGGAAATACTCTGCATTTGACAAAGGACTGATAGCAAGTGCCGCTCAGTCCTTCGTAATTACAAGCTATTTGCCGCCAATTGACAGTTTTTCACTCCTACCGGCAGATTATACCAACTCAAGTAAAACCATTTCAGCAGCATCCCCACGGCGCGGGCCGAGAGGTACTATGCGGGTGTATCCGCCGTTGCGTCCAACGTATCTTTCAGCCACATCACTAAAAAGGTAATTAACTGTATTGACTCGTTTGCCTTCATCAGTGTGTTGCTCATTCATCATAGAGATCATTTTTCGTCTAGCTGCCAAACGAGATGGGTTATCGACAGAGACCGTCGCCTTTTTTGCTTCTCGCTGGACAACATCATAAACATTTCCATGTTTAGAAGTTGCAGTTTTGAGAATTTTTCTTCCTTTATCATCGAGCTTGCTGGAAGAGACCACAATTTCCTTGGTGGTATAGTTGTTCATCTCACGAACTGCCAAAGTAATAAGTTTTTCAGCAATTCTTTGTACTTCTTTGGCCCTCGTTTTGGTTGTCTTAATCGAACCATTCACGATTAGGCTGGTCACCTGCCCTTTAAGCATCGACATGCGCGCGCTGGTTGGGCGGCCAAGTTTTCTATGTCCGGACATCTAAATAAATCCTCCTCTTATAACACTTGCTATTCGTCACTATCGGAATCGGTCTCTGCAAGTGTCAGATCCATTTCTTCAAGTTTTAATACGATTTCTTCTAATGACTTCTTGCCTAGATTTCTCACTTTCATCATATCGGCCTCAGTCTTGGAGATCAGATCGCCAACCGAATTGATACCTGCTCTTTTAAGACAATTGTAAGTACGTACCGAAAAATCGAGATCTTCGATCAGGGTCTCGTAAATGAAATTATCATCAGGGCTATCATCAATTTTAACTTCTTCACTTTCAAGCTCTTCAGTCTTAGTGAGATTAGAAAACATGTTTAAGTGCTCGATCAGAATTACAGATGCACTATTAAGAGCGTCATTAGCTTTAATAGTCCCATCTGTCCAGATCTCGATTGTCAGTTTGTCAAAGTCTGTAATCTGCCCAACACGTGTATCTTCAACTCTATAGACAACTTTTCTGACAGGATTGAAGATAGAGTCAATCGGAATGACACCGATCGGGCGGTTATCAACTTTGTTTTTCTCTGAAGACGCGTAGCCTATTCCGGCGTCAACCTGCATCTCCATAAAGAGACGCCCTTTGCCGTTCATGGTGCAGACAACGAGATCGGGATTGATGATTTCCACATCATCGTCGCGCACTATGTCATTAGCGGTAACAGGGCCGGTCCGCCCCGCTTCTATATTGAAATACACAGTTTTGGGACCTTCTGTGTGTAGTTTCAGGCGGATTGCTTTCACATTGAGAATAATCTCAGTAATATCTTCCACTACCCCTTCGATAGTTGAAAACTCCTGAAAAATGCCATCAATACGAATAGCTGTTATGGCAGCTCCGGGCAAAGAGGACAAAAGGACCCGTCTCAAAGCGTTACCCAGAGTAATTCCATAACCGCGGTCGAGCGGTTCTACAACAAATTTGCCATAGGAGCCGTCTTCGTTAAAATCACTATATTCAACTACTGGATTCTTAGTTTCAATCATGCCATCCTCCTCAGCCATTCTTTCAAAATGCCATGCAATAAACGCATTACTTCGAGTACAACTCAACTATCAAGGTTTCTTCAACATCAACGTCAACTTCTTCTCGTGTCGGAATGCTAAGGACGGTTCCCTTAAGGGCAGTAGTATCAATACTTAACCAGCTGGGTACCGGGCGCTCAGCCATTTCTTCAAAAATCTTAAACTTGCGAGCGTTTTCAGCAACTGAGACTTCGTCATTTACATCTAAAGTAGCTGAAGGAATATCTAATTTCTTGCCGTTAACCAGTATATGGCCATGAGTGACTAACTGTCTGGCATGAGCTCTTGATTCAGCTAAGCCGAGTCGATAAACAATATTATCAAGACGCAACTCTAATAGTGCCAAGAGGTTTTCACCGGTTTTACCCGGCATACGTTCCGCACGAGCATAGAACTTGCGGAACTGTGCTTCTAATACGCCGTAAAACCTTTTGGTTCTCTGTTTAGCACGCAGCTGCATTCCATATTCTGATTGTTTTCTTCTGCTCGTAGGATGCATACCGGGAGCGCCTTTACGCGCGCCTGGATGATTGCCCAGAGCACATTTATCCTGTGAATAACACCTTTGACCCTTTAAAAATAATTTAGTGCCTTCGCGGCGGCAGAGTCTGCAGGTGGCGCCAGTATATCTTGCCATTTTAACCTTCCTTATCTTACACTCTTCTTCTCTTGGGTGGACGACAACCGTTATGCGGGATCGGGGTCACATCTTTTATTGATACGACTTCAAGTCCTGCAGTCTCTAAAGCGCGAATCGCTGATTCACGGCCAGAGCCTGGTCCTTTAACATATACATCAACAGTGCGCATGCCGTGTTCAGCTGCAGTGCGAGCGGCTTGCTCCGATGCAAGCTGAGCAGCAAAAGGAGTTCCCTTGCGTGAGCCGCGCATACCTTGCGCACCGGCGCTGGACCAGGAAATTGCATTCCCGGCGAGATCTGTGATGGTAACTATAGTATTGTTAAAGGAAGAATGGATATGTACAGCGCCGCGGTCAATGTTCTTGCGATCACGACGACGGGTTCTGGCAACTGTTTTCTTACCTTTGCTAGGTTGAGCCATTATCTATCTTCCTCCTATTTTTTCTTTCCTGCCATGGTGCGGCGGGGCCCTTTTCTGGTGCGGGCATTAGTCTTTGTCCTTTGTCCACGCACGGGCAGTCCGCTGCGATGACGACGACCGCGATAGCAGCCGATTTCAGTGAGACGCTTAATATTCATTGCTGTCTCACGGCGCAGATCACCTTCTACAGTATATGAATTATCGATAGTCTCACGGATTTTTGAGACATCTTCATCAGTGAGATCCTTCACTCTTATATCGGGATTAACTCCGCTTGCTTTCAAGATCTCCTTTGATCTTGAGCGTCCGATTCCGAAAATATAGGTGAGTCCAATCTCTACTCGCTTATCATTGGGGAGATCGACCCCGGCAATACGTGCCATTAAATTACCTCCATAATGTTTGTGTAGCTATATATAAAACACGAATGAAGGAAACAACGATCAGGTAGATTGTTGCAGCCGCATCCCGTTGTCGTGTTATTAGCTAAAGACAAGTCAAATCAGCCTTGTCTTTGTTTGTGCTTGGGATCCTGGCAAATAACCATTACCCTGCCGCGACGTCTAACGATGCGACACTTTTCACAAATAGGTTTTACTGATGGTTTTACTTTCATTTTATTCACTCCATCCGGCGCCTGAAATAATGCAGGCGCGCAATTAAATATTGTACCAGAAAACACGCATAAAGCAAGTATTGCCTGCTTCTGTAACTCTTAAAATCCGACCCTGACCCGCTATTTTGTGCGCCAGGTAATCCTGCCGCGAGTTAAGTCGTATGGTGATAATTCTACTGTGACATGATCACCGGTCAAAATCTTGATATAGTGCTGTCTCAGTTTACCGCTAATATGAGCAATAACCTCATGACCATTTTCTAACTTCACTCGAAATACAGCATTGGGCATAGTGTCAACAACAACACCTTTTACTTCAATTGCTTCTTCCTTGGGCATCAAATTCCTCCATTTCCATCTAATTGATTCTTGTTTAAAAATAAACTTATTGTCTTACGAATGAACGTGTCTTTTTCTCTACTATCTTTATCTGCGTTTATCAGCGACTCTGTTTCTTCAGCAGAGAGCATTTGGCCTAAAATTTTTACGTGATTCCTATGTTTTAGCTTAGGCTTTAACATTGTACGGTTCTTTCCATCGACCAATTTCAGCATACGGTCCTCGGCAGCTAGAACTAAATAAACCTTGCCTTGATCGCGACCTTTGCTAGAAAGGGCGGCCATACCGGCATTAATTCCGCCAGTGGCTAACTGCTTAAACAGAGTGCTCATTATCCTGCATCGTAAACACTATTGGACCGTCATCAGTAACTGCAAAACTATTCTCATAATGTGCAGCAGGTTTACCGTCTGACGTCACAATAGTCCAGCCATCATTCATTTGACGGATATGATAATCTCCTAGAGTTATCATAGGTTCAAGTGCAAGAGTCATGCCTGCTTTCAATCTCATGCCATAACCGGACTTACCAAAGTTTGGCAGATTAGGCTCTTCGTGCAATTCGTGGCCAACCCCGTGTCCACACAAATCCCGGACAACACCAAAACCGCTCTTTTCTGCACAACTTTGAACTGCCGCGGATATATCGCCAATTCTATTGCCGGCTTTGGCCATCTTTAGCCCGGCCCAGAAGCAGGCTTCAGTAACCGAAATTAATTCAAGCAATTCAGGCTTAACAGTGCCGATAGGCCAGGTACGTGCAGCGTCTCCGTGCATACCATGGATTTTGGCACCGACATCTACAGATACAATCTGTCCTTCTTTAAGTATGCGATCCGATCTCGGAATCCCATGTACAACTTCATCATCAATTGAGATACAAGTTGCGGCAGGAAAAGGGACAACTCCAGGTACACCTTTAAAAGAAGGAATAGCGCCGCTATCAAGTATTAATTCTTCAGCAATGCTGTCAATCTGGGCCGTAGATACTCCCGGAATCATATATGGTTCAATCACACGGAACACTTCAGCGACAATCCATCCTGCTTCCTTCATTATTTCGATTTCTTCAGCCGACTTGATAGTTATCATGAATAATGCCCTTAATCGCAGCTGCCGTTACTTGCAGTCGCAGAAATATTTTCTTTGATTTTTGCTTTGGTCAGCTCAATGAGGCGGTAAGTCTTCTCGTCGTTTTGTTGCCCGGCATTGTCAAACTTAAGCAGCTTCCCCTGCTTCGCGTAATAAGCAATCAAGGGGGAGGTTTGCTCATAATACGTGTCCAATCTGGAACGCAAGGTCTCCGGAGTGTCATCCTTACGCAAGATCAGCTTTCCTGAGCAGACGTCACAAATTCCTTCTACTTTAGGCGGATGATTCTTTAAATTATAAATCGCACCACAATTACTACAAACGCGCCGGTTAGTTATCCGTTCAAAAATTTCTTCTTCAGAAACTAAGAGATTAATCACCAGGTCTACTCTTGAATTCCCATGAATTAAAGGAGAATCAAGAGCTTGAGCCTGAGGGACAGTGCGCGGAAAGCCATCAAGTATAAAGCCATCCGTACAGTCCACTCCGTCTAATCTTTCTTGAACCATACCTATTGTTATTTCGTCGGGCACCAATTTGCCCTCCGTCAGATAATCCTTAGCTTTCTTACCAAGCTCCGTGTTCTCAGAGATATTCAAACGAAAAATGTCTCCGGTAGATATATGCGGTATACTAAGTACTTCCGACATTCTGGAAGCCATTGTGCCTTTTCCGGATCCGGGAGCTCCTAAAAACACCAACTTCATTATCATCACCTTCTCTAGTCAAGAAAACCTTTGTAATGGCGCATCATCAGCTGAGCTTCTAACTGGTTGACAATATCCAAAGCCACACCAACTAAGATCAGTACCGATGTTCCTCCGAACCAAATACCCTCAGCTCCGGAAAGCAGACCGAGAAGACTGGGCATTAAGACAATTACTACCAGAAATAGCGCATCAAACCAATTGAGCCTTCTGGACGTTTTGCCGATAAAATCAGATGTAGGCTTCCCCGGGCGAATTCCCGGAATATAGCCGCCGTTCTTCTGCAGATTGTTAGAGATATCAATAGGATTGAAAGATATCATCGCGTAGAAGAATGTAAAGGCGAAAATCAAGAAGGCGTATATTACATAATAAAGCGGATTAGCATTAAAATTCAAAAACCATTGAGCAACCGGACCACTCCAACCAAACAATGATACAACGGTAGATGGCAACATCAAAATCGATACTGCAAAAATAACGGGCAGTACACCACCTTGATTTACTTTAATTGGCAGATATGTGCTCTGTCCGCCGTAAATCTTACGCCCGACAACTTTCTTGGCATATTGAATCGGAATCCGTCTTTCTGCGGTTTGCACAAACACAACAAGTGTAATAATCACGAGGAATACAAATACTACTAATGCTACACCCAGCAGTGCTAAGGCTATATTGCTGGTAAATCTCCAGTTCTGGAACCAGGCGTAAAGATTTATAATCATCTGTGGCAAGCTGGAAATAATTCCAACAAAAATAATCATCGAAATGCCATTGCCAATTCCTTTTTCATTAATGAGCTCGCCCAGCCACATGACAAAAGCGGTGCCGGCCGTGAATGTAAATATTACAACGAAGGCGTTTAACCACATTGGCAAAGCGGTGGAAGAAGCATCACTCGTTGCAGACCAATAAGCTATAGACATTACCAGGCCCAATCCGACAGTCACAAATCGGGTAATCCGGGTTATCTTCTTTCTGCCCTCTTCACCTTCTTTTGATAAACGCTCTAAAGCAGGAATAGCTACCGTAAGCAACTGCATGATAATAGAGGCGTTAATGTAAGGCTGGATGCCAAGAGAGAATATTGAGACAGAGGCGAAAGCTCCTCCCGAGATCAGATTCATGAACTGACCCAGCTGTCCAAATCTGTCTATCATGGCGGTAAATCTGGCTGCAGAAATACCTGGAACAGGCACTGCAGTTCCCAAGCGGTATACTAATACGACTAAGACCGTAAAAAGTATCTTCTTTCTTAAATCTTCTACTTTAAAGGCATTTTTAATGGTCTTAAACATATCACCCATATCAGACCACCTCAGCCTCGCCCCCGGCCTCAAGAATTTTATCCCTGGCGCTGGCGGTGAAAGCAGTAGCTTTGACGTGGAGCTTTTTGCTCAGGTCACCATCTCCTAAGATTTTCAATCCATCATTAACTTTTGGCAGTTTTATAACACCGGCATCACGCAGGAATACAGCATCAATTACAGTGTCATTGTCAAATACTTCAAGATCACTAACATTAATTACAATGTATTCTTTCTTATTTCTGCTGGTAAATCCGCGCTTTGGAATGCGGCGATACAGTGGCATCTGACCACCTTCGAACATTGGCCCTTTACCTCCGCCGGATCGTGCTCCCTGCCCTTTATGACCGCGACCGGCAGTTTTGCCATTACCGGACCCCGGGCCTCTGCCCTTGCGCATAGATTTCTTTCTTGCTCCCGGTGTAACACTAATATCATTAATTTTCATTACGGTTTACTCCTCAACAAAGCTTACCAAATGACTGACACGATAAATCATCCCGCGTATCGCATCATTATCTTGATGCTCAACAGTCTGACCAATCTTTTTCAGTCCCAGCGCTTCAACAGTGGCTATTTGATTCTTCTTAGCACCATTGGTGCTCTTCTTCAATGTTATTAATAGTTTCTTTGCCATGACAAGCCTCCTACACAATCTCAGATGGTTTCTTGCCGCGAAGACGAGCAACCTCTTCTATTGATCTCAGAGAACTAAGCCCTTCAATAGCAGCATTGACCATATTATTGGGATTGCTTGTACCCAAAGATTTGGTACGGATGTCTTCGATTCCCGCCATTTCACAAACTGCACGAACCGGACCTCCGGCAATAACTCCTGTACCGGCTACTGCAGGTTTCAGCAAGACCTTGCCGGCTCCATAACGCCCCATAACTTCATGAGGGATGGTGCCATTTTTAATCGGTACAGTCAAAAGGTTTTTCTTAGCGTCTTCGACTCCTTTACGGATGGCATCAGGAATCTCTTGCGCTTTACCGCGTCCTTTGCCCACACGTCCTTTTCCGTCCCCAACAATTACTAATGCGGTGAAGCGAAAATTACGACCGCCTTTTACTGTCTTGGCTACGCGGCCGATGTGGATAACTCTCTCTTGGAATTCATCCTCGCGAGCTTCATCACGGCGGCTGCGTCTCTGTCGATTGTCTCTCATAAATTCATTCCCCCTTAAAACTTAAGGCCCGCTTCACGAGCACCGTCAGCTAATGCAGCCACACGTCCGGTGTATATATAACCGGCACGGTCAAAAACCACTTCTTTTATGCCTTCAGCAAGGGCCTTTTCGCCAACGCTCTTGCCTACAGCTTTAGCAGCAGCAATGTTTCCACCATGTTCAAGATCACTCTTGATGGTTTTTTCAAGAGAAGAGGCACTGACTAATGTAGCCCCTTTGCTGTCATCAATGATTTGTGCATAAATCTGGGAATTGCTTCTAAAAACACACAGACGCGGTTTTTCCGCAGTTCCGATTATATGCTTGCGCACTCTGGCATGTTTGCGACGACGCACTTTATTTTTGGCTTCTTTTTTAATCATTTAACAATACACTCCACTAGCTCGCGCCGGTCTTGCCTTCCTTCAGGCGCAAGACTTCATAATCATACTTAATCCCTTTACCCTTATAAGGATCGGGCACTCTCTTAGCACGGATACGGGCAGCAATTTCACCTACCAGTTGTTTGTCTGCACCTTTCACAATAATCCTGTTAGCAGCCGGAACCTCAAAGACTATGCCTTCAGGCGCTTTCATATCTACAGGATGTGACAGGCCAAGAGTTAAATTCAAAACATCGCCATTAAGCTGTGCTCTGTAACCCGTCCCTTGGATTTCAAGGGTTTTCATAAAGGGCTCATTGACACCTGAAACCATATTTGCAATCAAAGAACGCATAAGACCTTGAAGGCTTTTGCTTTCTTTCTGATCATTTGCTTTGGTCACTTCGATGATATTATCGTTTATGTCTACTTTTACCAGAGGATGCAGTTTCTGGTTCAATTCAGTCTCATCCTTTTTCACATATATAACGTCATCATCAATTCTTACATCTACACCTGGTGGAATAGTTATAGGTTTTCTTCCAATTCTGGACATTTCTTCCTCCTGCTCTTAAGATTGAAGACCGATATATCGATCTCTTTCAGAGTGATTTACCATACATAGGCGAGCACCTCGCCGCCTACGCCGTCAAGTCTGGCCTGGCGGTCAGTCTTAATTCCCTTTGATGTCGAGATAATTGCAATACCAAGACCTCCCAACACCTTAGGAAGACTTTCCTTGTTAGCGTAAACACGCAAACCAGGCTTAGAAATACGTTGAATTCCATTTATGACAGGTTTTTTATCTGCATACTTCAAGGTAACGGTTAAAATTCCCTGTTTTCTGTCATCCTGAAATGTCACGCTTTGAATATAACCTTCCTCAACCAGAATATCAGCGATTGCCTTCTTCATCTTTGAGGCAGGGATATCACAACTGGTATGTCCTGCTTGTCCAGCATTACGAATCCTGGTCAACATATCCGCAATTGCATCAGTAATTTGCATATCCTATTCCTCCTTACCAGCTAGCCTTACGGACACCGGGTATTTGCCCCTTATAGGCGAGTTCACGGAAACAAAGTCGGCATATACCGTATTTACGCATATAAGAGCGGGGTCTGCCGCAGAGTTGACAGCGGTTATGCTGACGTGTTGTATACTTCGCCGGACGCTGTGCCTGAACTACTTTTGATTTTTTTGCCATTTTATCCTCCGGCTCTATCTTTTAAACGGCATACCAAGGCCGTCTAATAATGCTCTAGCTTCTTCATCAGTTTCAGCAGTGGTTACAATTGCAATGTCTAGACCTCTGATCTTATCAATAGAATCGTAATCAACCTCAGGGAAAATTAATTGCTCCTTAGCACCTAAGGCGTAATTACCGTGGCCATCAAAGGAGTTAGGATTTGTTCCTCTGAAGTCACGAACCCTCGGCAGGGCAATACTGACAAGCTTATCGAAGAAATCATACATGCGATCTCCCCTTAAAGTAACCATTACGCCAATACTCATGCCTTCACGCAATTTAAAGTTTGCAATTGATTTGCGCGCCTTCGTGACAACCGGCTGCTGTCCGGAAATCACGCGCAAATTGTCGATAGCGACCTCAATGGCTTTGGCATTCTCTTTGGCATCGCCGACGCCCATATTGAGAACGATCTTCTCCAATTTAGGGATTTGCATCGGAGATTTATAATTAAACTGCTCACGCAATTTCGGCGCGACTTCACTGCGATATTTTTCTTTCATTCTGCTCATTTTGCGCCTCCTCATCAATTCTCTCGTCCTACGACGGAGACTTTAGCGCCGCAGGCTTTACAATGTCTTGCCTTTTCGCCTTTAGCGTCAAATCTCATTTCAAGCTTCGATGGGCGCTTGCATTTGTCACAAACAACCATGAGATTTGAAGCGTCTACTGCAGATTCTATGCGAATAATGCCGCCCGGATCACTGGCAGAGCGAGGACGTTTATGCACCGTAGACATTGCGATGCCTTCGACAATTACTCTGCCAGTCTTAGGATTGACAGCCAAGACTTTTCCTGTCTTGCCGGCATCTTTTCCGGAGAGGACATAGACATTATCATCAACTTTTACATGTACCTTTGTCATTTTGTTCTCCTTACAATACTTCTGGTGCCAGAGAGAGAATTTTCATGTAATTCTTCTCTCTGAGTTCACGGGCGATAGGACCAAATATACGAGTTCCTTGAGGATTGCCATCATCTTTCAGAATAACAGCGGCATTCTCGTCGAATCTAATATAAGATCCATCATTACGGCGCAAGCCCTTTTTAGTTCTAACGACTACTGCCCGCACGACATCGCCCTTCTTCACAACCCCGCCGGGGATCGCTTCCTTAACGGAACAAACTATAACATCGCCAACATTGGCATATCTACGCCCTGATCCACCCAAAACCTTTATACAGTAGAGTCGCTTTGCGCCGGTATTGTCAGCAGATTTCAGAGCAGTTTCAACTTGAATCATATTATATTTCCTCCTCTAACACGCTAAGCTACTTGGCCTTCTCGATGATATCGATTAAACGCCAATGCTTATCACGGCTAAGAGGGCGTGTTTCCATAACACGAACCTTGTCGCCAGTTTTACACTCGTTATTCTCGTCATGAGCCTTCAACCTAAGTGTCTTTTGAATGTACTTCTTATATAGCGGATGGCGAACAAATTCTACGACTTCAACTACAATAGTTTTGTCCATTTTGTCACTTGTTACAATACCAGTCCGTTGCTTGCGAATTCCTCTCTCACCATTGCTCATGCCTTAGTTCCTCCGTTTTCTCTTGCCTGAGCAAGCTCTTGTTCGCGCATAACGGTTTTCACACGAGCGATATCGCGTTTTACCCGTTGCAATTGCATAGGATTTGAAAGCTGATTGGTAGCGTGCTGAAAACGAAGCTTAAACAACTCAGATTTAAGTTCGTTCAGTTCTGTATCAAGTTCAGCTGATGTCTTTTCACGAAGTTCAATTGCTTTCATCAGTTTCTTCCTCCTCTGCACCCGCCACAGCTTCTTCAACCTCGGTGAGCTCTTCTTGCTCGGCCAGTTCAGCTGCTTCTTCCATTTCAGCCAATTCGGCGGAAGAAATAAGGTCTTCTTCAGTCACGTGGACTTCAGCAAAACTGGCAAGTTCTTCTTCACTGAAAGAACGCTCTGATTGGATAAATCTTGTCTTACAGGGAAGTTTATGCGAGGCCAATCTCATAGCTTCTTTAGCCATAGCCTCACTTACGCCAGCAATCTCGAAGAGAACGCGTCCGGGCTTGACGACTGCTACCCAGTATTCCGGTGAGCCTTTACCCTTACCCATTCTCGTTTCTGCGGGTTTTTTCGTTACTGGCTTGTCAGGAAATATTTTGATCCAGACCTTTCCTCCACGGCGTAAACGACGGTTGATGGCGATACGGGCAGCTTCGATCTGATTACCGGTAATCCAGCATGGCTCTGTGGCCACAATGCCGTACTGACCGTAAGCGACAAAATTGCCTCGTGTAGCTTTACCTTTCATTCTGCCACGGTGCTGTCTTCGGTATTTAACACGTTTTGGCATTAACATCAGGCTTCAACTCCTTCCTGAGGTTCTTTTTCAGTTTTGCGCGCCGGCAGGACTTCGCCCTTATAAACCCATACTTTGACACCAATGCGTCCGTATGTGGTATTTGCTTCAGCGAAGCCATAATCGATATCAGCGCGTAATGTGTGCAGAGGAATTGTACCCTCATGATATTGTTCAGTTCTGGCTATTTCGGCACCGCCGAGACGACCGGAAGTCATGGTCTTGATTCCTTTAGCTCCCTGCTTCATGGCTCTGCTGATAGCTTGCTTCATGGCACGGCGGAATGACACGCGTTCTTCCAGTTGACGGGATATCCCTTCAGCTACAAGCTGTGCTTCGGTATCAATATTTTTTACTTCCTTAACATTGATAAAGAAATTACGCTTGAAGTGTTTAGCCATTTTCTTCTTCAAGTTCTCAATTTCAGAGCCCTGGCGGCCAATGATGATACCCGGTTTACCGGTAGTTATCGTTACAACGGTTCTGTCATCGCCTTCACGTTCAATCTCGATTCGAGAAACGCCGGCTTTCTCGGTTTCTTTTTTGACAAAATCGCGGATTTTTTTATCTTCTACCAGATAGCGGGCAAAATCTTTTTTGTCCGCATACCAGCGTGAATCCCAATCTTTGATTACACCTACGCGCAAGCCATGCGGGTTAACTTTCTGACCCATTAATAATCTCCTCCTTGATCTTTCTCTTTTAGTACAACAGTGATATGGCTGGTGCGCTTCAATATACGCGTAGCACTACCACGGGCTCTGGCACGAATGCGCTTCAGGGTAGGCCCCTGATTGGCATAGCACTCTGCCACATAGAGATCATCGCGAGAAAGTTGATTATTGTTAACAGCATTTGCCTCTGCTGATTTTAGTAATTTGATCAGCACCGGTGAAGCTGCGCTTGGCGTATACGTCAGTATGGCGTATGCCTCGTCCAGAGGCTTGCCACGAATCAAGCGGATAACAGCATTTACCTTAAAGGCATTAATGCGTATATGCTTGGCTTCTGCGTAGCCTTGATCTCTGCCAATATCCAGAACTTTGCGCTCTTTCTTAGTTAACAACGGTGATTTATGATTGCGCCGCTGATCTGCACGATAGTTTGCTACCAGTTCTTCTTTATTGGCGAGTAATTCTTGTTTGCTCATTACCTTCTTTGCCACAGACTAATCCTCCCTTCACTTCCGATTAGCGGACAGTGGATCTCTTCTCGGAGCCCGCATGTCCACGGAACGTCCGGGTAGGCGCGAATTCACCAAGTTTATGGCCTACCATCTCTTCTGTAATGTACACGGGCACATGTTTGCGGCCATCATGCACAGCAATCGTATGCCCTACCATCTCCGGGAAGATAGTGGAGGCGCGGGACCAAGTCTTAATAACACGATGTTCATTTTTCTCATTCATCATATTGATACGACGCATAAGAGCTTCCTCTACAAAAAATCCTTTTTTCGTTGAACGACTCATTACTTAGCAAGCCTCCTTATTTCTTTTTTCTTCTCCGGATAATCAGCTTATCCGATTCTTTGGGTTTCCTGGTCTTATAACCCCGTGTGGGCTTGCCCCAGGGAGTCATTGGGCTAGGCATGCCGATAGGGGCCTTGCCCTCACCGCCGCCATGCGGGTGATCAACAGGATTCATGGCCGAACCTCTAACATGAGGCCTTCTGCCTTGATGCCTTATATATCCGGCTTTACCTTTATTAGCAAGTTCATTTTCCGGATTGCTTACAGAGCCTATTGTTGCTTTACAAATTGCCAATACCATTCTCACTTCACCCGACGGCATGCGCAATGTTACATACTTTCCTTCACGGGCCAGAAGTTGAGCTGAAGATCCGGCGCTGCGCACCATTTGGGCACCTCTTCCGGGACGCATTTCAATATTGTGAATCTCGGTGCCGATAGGGATGTTTTCCATAGGCAAGCAATTGCCGACAACAATATCTACATTTGCACCACTCTCGACGGTATCACCGACTTTTAGCTTGTCAGGAGCCAGAATATACGCTTTCTCCCCATCGATATATTGGATCAAGGCGATGAAGGCGGTACGGTTAGGGTCGTACTCTAAGGCGATAATCTTAGCGCGAACACCTTCCTTATTGCGCTTCCAGTCGATAACTCTATACTTTTGCCTATTGCCGCCGCCTCTGTGACGACTGGTAATGCGGCCATAATTATTGCGTCCAACATTTTTCTTCTTTGGCTTTAGTAAGGCTTTCTCAGGATCTTTCTTAGTTAAACCTGAATAGTCGGTAACGGTTTTCTGCCTTAAAGCTGGAGAAGTAGGACGATATGTCTTAACTGCCATTTTCTTACTCCTTCTCTATTACGCGTACGGCTTACTGGCCGAACCCGAAATTTTCGATCTCAGTCTTATACTTTTTATTAGTAGTACCGACCTTCCCACCTTTGGTCTCATAGCGTTCTTCGGATGGATCCAGGTCAATAGAGATAACAGCCTTCTTCCAAACAGGCTGCTTGCCAACATGAACGCCCATGCGTTTAGTTTTGCCTCCCTGGTAGCTGGTATTTACCTTAAGCACTTTAACATCAAACAGCTGCTCAGCTGCCTGACGTATCTCCGGTTTGGTGGCATCATAAGCAACACGGAAGGTATATTTGCCTTCTTGAGTTGCTATCATGCTTTGCTCGGTAATAACCGGGCTTATGATAACGTCATAAATACTCTTCATTAGTTATATACCTCCTCAATCCTGGTTACAGCGTCCTTTGTCAGAATCAAACGGTCAAATTTCAAGAGTTCGGTAACATTAAGAGTTTGAACTTCGGTGAGCTTAATGCCACGCAGATTATTGGCCGAGCGCTCAACTGTCAGATTACGCTTTGGCAAAACAATCAGAGCCGATTCATCAATACCAAGATCGTTGAGTATCTTGACCATATTTTTAGTCTTAATCTCTGCAAGCTCAAGCTCGTCTAAAACCATCATCCGATCGGATTGGTACTTGCTTGCCAGCGCAGACTTCAGTGCCAGACGGCGCATTTTGCGCGGCAAGGTATAACTAAAATCTCTAGGTGCAGGTCCAAATATCCTGCCGCCGCCGACCCATTGTGCTGCTCTGGTTGAACCTTGTCTGGCTCTGCCTGTGCCCTTTTGCCTCCATGGCTTTCTGCCGCCGCCGCGTTTTTCGCTTCTGCCTTTTACTTTGACAGTACCTTGACGACGGTTGGCATGCTGATTAACCAAAACTCTGTGCAATACATCTTCATTTGGTTCAATAGCAAAGATTTCATCGGACAACTCCATATCCCCGACTACTTTGCCTTCCATATTGTAAATATCTATCTTCGCCATTTGGTGATCTCCTCTGCCTTATCTTCTCTTTACTGTAGAAGTGATCTCGAGGAGACCGCCTCTTGGGCCCGGGACAGCGCCTTTGATTACCAGAATATTGCGCTCGCCGTCTACTGACACGACTTCAAGATTCTGAACTGTAACACGCTTGTTGCCCATCTGTCCGGCCATCTTAGTTCCTTTAAAAACTTTGCCCGGAGTAGCAGATGCACCAACAGAGCCGGCATGCCGATGGTGTTTTGAACCGTGACTTTCAGGCCCTCTGCCATAGCCATGGCGCTTAATCACGCCCTGATAGCCTTTGCCCTTTGAAGTTCCGACCACATCAATATAATCGCCGGCAGTAAACATGTCCGATACAATAATCTCATGTCCCAGATCAAAGTCATCGTCAGTCTTGAACTCACGCATAATTCTCATCGGTTTAATACCAGCCTTATCAAACTGACCCTGTGCTGGTTTGTTAACGCGTTTCTTTTGTTCAAAACCGACCTTAACAGCCTTGTAACCATCGACTTCTTCAGTCTTATTCTGTAATACAGACAATGGGCCGCAAGCTACCACTGTAACCGGGATCGCTATGCCGTCCTCATTAAATATCTGCGTCATACCAGCCTTGCGACCGAGCATGAATTTTCCCATAAAACTATTACCTCCTGGTTATTGGTTCACTCTTTGTGAACTTGACCCGGCAGTTTGCATCTGCCTTATAGTTTGATCTCTATATTGACACCAGCCGGCATTTCCAGCTTCATCAAAGACTCAACAGTTTTGGTGCTTGGAGCGAGGATATCAATCAATCTCTTATGCGTTCTAATCTCAAACTGCTCACGTGCATCCTTATGCTTATGCGGTGAACGCAGGATCGTTACGATTTCCTTCTCGGTCGGCAACGGGATTGGACCCGACACGTTCGCCCCTGTTCTCTTTGCCGTATCAACGATTCTTTCAGCGCTCTCATCTAAAATGTGATGATCGAATGCCTTTAACCGGATGCGGATTTTTTGTTCAATTGCCATGCTAACCTCCTGATTTTGCTGCAATTATGATACTACGTCTTCTGGTGTTTCTTTCGCTTCCGCTATAATGCCCAGCTCCTGTACAGTAAACAGTTGCCGGGCTAACCCATAAGACTGCGTACCATGCGCCCGATTCCTGGTCGGACTTCTCCGCCGAAGTTACCTGTTTCTCAACGCAGCTGAGGACACAGCAATCTCCGGCATCTCTGCTTAGTCGCCTGTGAAAATATGGCATACTTCTCGACAGACGCATCGATTAGTATACAGGGGATGAATAATTAATGCAAGAAATATTTTAAATTGCTCAATTGATTACGAACTGCATCTTAAACTGAAACGCAATTCTGTACTTTATTAGTGTTTCCATCAGGCCGCAGCCTCATGGAAGTCATTTGCATTACTCTGACGCAGCACCCCGTACACAAGCATTTTGCTGCCAAATTCCAGGCAGCCGCTTCAGGATACACCTATGACGCCGCATTTGCAATGCTGTCAATAGCCCGAAACAGACTAGTTCATAGCAATGCCCAGAATGATGTCATTTTCCTTCATAGCTGCTGCGCTTGTCATAAAAACAATTTTTCCTGCAACCGGTGCTGTCAAGTTGTGAATCACTGTTCCAAACAAATCTTTCACACATCCCAGTCTGTCGCCGGGCATCACCAAAGATCCCAAAGGAAGACTGTTGCTCCATAGGCCCGGCACGGGTGCGTAAATCCATTTGAAATCCGCATAATACTTGCCGATATCCGGGACTTCAGCCTCACCCTCGATCATCTTCAGATGGCGCAATACGTTCAATAGACCTTTGAGATGGATATCTGCGGCTTCTTGTTCCAGCACGCCATTACCTCCTGCCTCGACGATAGCACTCGGTATACCGAGCTCTGCAGCAGCTGCATAGCTCGTCCCCTGATCTGACCAGACTCCCTGGAAGGAAGTGGGAATGATATTAGGCAAGCCATAATAGAAGGCCAGCTCGGACGACTTTGCGTCAATAGCATCTCCTGCTCCTGTATGGAAAAGTGCAAAAGGCTCAATAATCTCAATCATATCTCCGCAATGTAGATCAAGATAGAAGTCGCTCCCTCGAATGATATCATTCAACAGGAAGTAGACCTGAGCTTCCGTATAGCTGCCATCTTCCCTGCCGGGAAAGGCACGATTGGGGTTCTTCTTGTCTGCCGGATTGACGAAGGCGCTTTTCTCGTAAAAAGCCGCCACTGAAGCAACGGTAACAATATCTATCTTTCCTTTAACAGTAGCCGGATCCAAATAATTGAACAGTTCGATAGCCGCGGCTATGCCAGAGTATTCACAGCCGTGCAGTCCTGCTGTCACTGTCAAGCGTGACCCCGGATTTGCACCTTGAATTGTTGCCAGGGGAAAAGTGATTTTATGCCCCCGAGATGATGTGTATTCAGACCAGCCAGCGTTCTTGCCCATAAGCGCCTCCAACAGATTTTTTTAACCGGTATCCTATATTGTAATCTTGCTTTTGTAATCACATGTATAGTAATCCTGCTTAGCAATCACATGTATAGTTAATCCTGCTTAGCAATCACATGTATAGTAATCCTGCTTAGCGATCACATGTATAGTAATCCTGATACGTAATCGCATGACTTAAGCCGTATATTAGTTTAATATAATTACGTATATTACCCAAAGATACAATCAGACCATTTTAAAGCAAATCAGATTATGGTAAAGCGGAAACAGAATCTGCTGCTGTGAGCAAATACCAATGTATTTTATGATATTTTGAGGTGATTAGTGCTTTTTAATACTCAAAAAAACCGGATAGTTTTGCTTATTACTCTGCTGTTGCTGGCTTTGAGTACATTTTCGGCTTGCTCCAGCATAGACGATCTGTTTGGACGAGTTTCCGTTGATACAGTCAATACTGAAGTATTAGTATTGTCGGATGGAAGCATACAGCTGACAGAGATATTTGAAGTTATGGCGCCTTCCGAGACCTGGAACCTTAATTTGGAGTATCCCACCTTGAGTAACGGGCAAGCTGCGCTGAAGAATATCGGCATTGCTGCCAGCGGAATTAATCCTATCCCGGTATATACACAACTTGACGAAGAAGTAGACAATAATG
The DNA here is from genome assembly GCA_012838475.1 of Clostridiaceae bacterium. GTDB lineage: Bacteria > Bacillota > Clostridia > Saccharofermentanales > DTU023 > UBA1046. The sequence continues at coordinate 1,889 of DUPE01000109.1, read as the reverse complement.
TCAGCAATTCCCCGGCTTATTATGTAAAGAGGATCTCAGATATAAGTACTACTGTTAGGATGTCTACTCGCTTTGGAAGGGGTGAATGGCTGATAAAAGTAGAATGGCTGCTACAAGACGCCATTGTGCAAAACGGAAGCAACGCCCTGCTGAGTCTCCCTCTCTTGTCTTTATATTCTTTAGAAGGGCCTGATTCCTTACATGCTTCTCTTATCTTCCCTGTGGAGATTACAGCTTCAGGGGCATCAATAGTTACTCTCAGCTCCGCTCAGATTGATCTAAGTCAAGATGACAGAGTTATATCTTTAGCTACAACCGATCTCGAACCGGGGGATAATTTGCTCCTGCTGTTCACAACCGATGCTTCTGTGTTTACTTCCTTGCCAGAAGATACAAGCGATCTATCTGTTGAACAGCAATTGCAAGAGGCAAGTCTGGAAGCTCAATCTCTCTTATCTAGCAGAAACCGTCGGGAATTTGTTGGCAGTGTTATTCCCTATATTTCTTTGGCCGGACTGATACTTGCGTTGGGATTTTATATTTATTACGAGTTGGAAGGCACGTTAAAGCCTGTAGAAAAAGATTTTTCTGTCTGGCCAACTTCAGTTAAGCCATATAATTCCTCTATGCTGCTTAATAAAGATAAGCCTGAGCGTCTTTTGCTCAGTTCCCTGCTAAGTCTCGTTAATCAGAAAGAATTGTGGCTGGACGATTATGTTTTTACCTGGCCTCAATCCGGACGAGTTGATTTTTCTTCTTTCCGTCCCTCGGAGACCTATCTTTTGCATTGGCTCTTTCAGGATGTAGCTAAGGATGGTCCAGCTCTATCTGTTTCACAGATAAAGCAGACTTCTTATGACCCTGTTACAGACAAAAACTTTGAGCATAGTTATCTGGAGTTTCGGCAATTAGTAAACACTGAGCATCTGGAATTGGGACTATTTGATCAGAATAAGACTAAATTCAGCCGACGTTTAACTTCAATTTTTACCATCTTTTTCTCTGTTCTGGCGGGAGTTCTTACTGTACTGAGTCAGAGTATCTCCGGATTGCTGATTCTATTGCCTGCTGCCGGATTCTTGTATTTGCGATCCGGAGTTCGCCATTTGACTAAGGAAGGTCGATATCGTCAGCGTGAATGTCGTGAGTACAGGAAAAATCTTGACAATTTGCCGCTCTTGACGAAAGCCACCGATTCTCAGTTTACTATCACCGAGATGGCTATTCTGGCTCTGCCGCGGGCAGTCTCCTTGGATAATGTCAACTTATTCTTTGAAGGTCTGTATAAGCTTGACGACGCAGATTTTGCTGCTTCCGCTTATGGCATACTCCATATCTATTTGCGTGAACCATTGCCTGGAAGCATCAGAATTACGACACGAGAGCGAGAGAGACTTTGGCAAAGGCTTGATGAGCTAAGAGATATCCTCCAGAGCTCGGAAACCATCCTCGCCTCATCTTATCAGGGTTCCGCCTTGTAATAGCCGGACTGCGGCGTCCTCAACGCCGGATCATGTAATCAGCGAGTACAACTTAAGGCTTTGCATTGTATGGTGCGGACTGAGAGCCATTTTAGCCCGGTAGCTATTTCGTTAATGCTTGTTTTGTGTCATCAACTTTCTTCGCTGTCACACCACCAGACATTCTCCCATTCATCAAAATACAAAGGGACTTGTCGCTGTGCGATTAAACAGGTGTAGCGGATAGCGCTGCCGCCCGACTTGGAGGCAGCCCTGCGCACATCCAATACTTTATCAATACCGTATTTCCTGCCGTCATGCCAGATTACTTGCATCGGCCGTATTCTTCCGCTTTCAAAACGGGCTAAGACATCAATCATAACGCGGTGCATCAAATCACATCACCTCCCGGTAAATCTTTGCCGGTCT
>DUPE01000068.1 GCA_012838475.1 Clostridiaceae bacterium | reverse complement strand
TGTGAGACTTAATCTTTAGTTCTGTCTGTATGACTAAGTCTCTAGCGCTGCCTGTGAGACTAAATCTTTAGTTCTGTTTGCATGACTAAGTCTCTAGCGCAGCCTGTGAGACTAAATCTTTAGTTCTGTCTGTATGACTAAGTCTCTAGCGCAGCCTGTGAGACTTAATCTTTAGTTCTGTCTGTATGACTAAGTCTCTAGCGCTGCCTGTGAGACTAAATCTTTAGTTCTGTCTGTATGACTAAGTCTCTCGTATCGTCTGTGAGATCTAGCCTTTTGTCTGGTCTGTAAGTGCAGGATAAATCACCCAAACTTTGCCGTTCAAGATTAACAGCAAAAATGGTCGGGTGCAAATTACAGGATATAATCTATAAAAAAATAGTCCGCATTTGCGGACTATCGAATTTGCTAAATTACTTGTTGCCTAATCCCGGCAAATCATCTTCATCAATGCCGTGATCGTGGGCATCATCGTCCAAATTACCAAATTTTTCCCTGATCTCATCTGTGAGAAGATCATTGTCTTGATAATACTGCAGGAGCGCTTTTTTAACAGCCTGTTCTGCCAGGACTGAGCAGTGCATCTTCACCGCTGGCAGACCGTCTAAAGCTTCAGCAACAGCCTTGTTCGTCAATTCCAGAGCCTCCCCTACCGACTTGCCGATAATCATTTCCGTAGCCATGCTACTGGTGGCAACGGCAGAGCCGCAGCCAAAAGTCATAAATTTGGCGTCTTCGATAATGCCGTCAATAATTTTTAAGTCTATACGCATAATATCTCCGCAGGTAGGATTGCCAACTGTGCCCCTGGCGGTAGCATCTTCGATTTCACCTACATTGCGGGGATGCAAAAAATGATCCATTACTTTTTCACTATACTTCATATGTAAGAGCCCCTTTCAATATATCGGTACCTTCCTCAGGTATTATATTCTTAATTTTGCCGCGTTTAAAGTCCGCGTACAAAGGAGACATGAGGCGAAGGCGCTCAATAATCCCCGGTAAGTCATTGGCCAGCTTATCTGTGTCTTCCTTGGTGTTTTCCTTCCCCAGCGAGAGACGCAGCGAGCCATGAGCTATTTCGTGAGTCAAACCGATTGCCAGCAGCACATGTGACGGGTCCAGAGAACCGGACGTACAGGCAGAGCCACTGGAAGCTTGATATCCTAGCTCATTTAGTAATAAGAGGATCGACTCTCCTTCAATGAACTCAAAGGCAAGATTGATATTATTCGGCAACCGTTTAACGGGATGTCCGTTCAGTTTAGTGTAGGGTATGGTGCTTTGGAGTTGACGGATCAGGTCGTCACGCAGAGCAATCAGTCTCTTAGACTCCTCCGGCATGGCGGCCAGGGCCAATTCCAAAGCTTTGGTAATACCAACAATATAGGGGGTATTCTCGGTACCGGCTCTTCTGCGATTTTCTTGCGCACCGCCGTCCATGAAATTGGCAATCCTCACACCTCGCTTGATATACATGATGCCGACACCTTTGGGAGCATAAAACTTATGTCCGGAGAAAGCCATCAGGTCTGCCCCCAGATCGTGCGGCGATACCGGAATAGCTCCCAGTGCCTGCACGGCGTCAGTATGAAACAACACTCCCTTGGCCCGACAAATCTCGGCAATTTCCGCAACCGGCTGGATTGTACCAATTTCATTATTCGCCATCATGATTGACACCAGAATGGTATCCGGACGTATGGCTTCTTCCACTTGCCGGGGATCTACCAGACCGTAGCCGTCTACCTCAAGATAAGTAACCTCATATCCCAGTTTCTCCAGAGCCTGCATACTGTGCAGTACTGCATGATGCTCTATCGTGCTGGTTATCAGGTGTTTACCCTTTTTCTGCTTAGAAAAGGCCGTCCCTTTGATGGCCCAGTTATCGGATTCAGTGCCACAGGAGGTAAAAAATATTTCTTTAGGCGACACGTTCAGCAATTCAGCGACTGTCTGTCTCGACTGTTCAATATAGCGATTGGCTGCGTAGCCTTCATTATAAAACGAGGAAGGATTACCATACACGTCCTCAAAAATAGGCAGCATGGCCGAAATTACTTCAGGCCTCACTGCTGTTGTGGCGGCATGATCAAAATAGATGCGTTTCTTTTCCATCCCGAATTCCTCCCAAATGTTGTTCTATATTATATAATTACCCTATCAAACAATACGTCAGTTAAGTCAAACACCAAGTAACCAAAGTTACTCGACATCCTCGATATTTTTCTTATTTTGTCGCCCTTGCTCACGTAAATTTCGAACTTCTTCCAGCCAGGATTTCACCTTTGCCTCATAGCCGCTCTCACTTGGCTGATAATATTTACCCTCTTCGTAAGATTCCGGCAAAAAGCGCTGATAGGATATGCTTTGATGATAGTCATGATCATACTGATAGCCGATGCTATAGCCCAGCTCTGACATACCCTTAACCGGTGCATTGCGCAGATGAAAGGGAATCTCCGGGAGATTGCCCTTCCTGATATCGCTCAAGGCCTTGCCTATCCCGATATATGAACTGTTAGATTTGGGACTGGTGGCTATGGCAACCGCAACCTGTGCCAGGATAATCCTCGCCTCCGGCATGCCCACTGCTTCAACAGCGTGATAGCCGGACATTGCTATCGACAGCATTTGCGGGTTTGCCATGCCGACATCCTCAGCGGCGCAAATCACCATCCTTCTGGCCAGAAAACCGCTATCCTCCCCAGCCTCGATAGCTCTTGCCAAATAATGCAAAGCAGCGTCAGGATCGCTGCCTCTCATTGATTTGATGAAGGCGCTTATCGTATCGTAATGCCCCTCTCCTGACTTATCATACTGCGGCGCTCTCTTTTGCATGCAGTCCTGCATGATCTCCAGATCAATTCTAATCCTGACCTCTTCAGGCTCTGTAGTCAACACGGCCAATTCCAAAGCATTTAAGGCAACTCTGGCATCTCCATTGGCCAGTGCGGCGGCAAATCCCAGAGCCTCGTCACTGATATCGATATCCAGATATCCAAACCCGCGGTCAGAATCATTTATTGCTCTTTTTAACAGGACAAGAATGTCTTCCTGTGTCAATGGGTACAATTGGAAGACTGTAGACCGAGATATAAGCGCCTTGTTCACTTCAAAAAAAGGATTCTCCGTTGTCGCGCCAATCAATATCAAGGTACCACTCTCCACATGAGGCAGCAGGGCATCCTGTTGGGCCTTGTTAAAGCGATGAATCTCATCGATGAAGAGAATGGTCCTGCCTTCAGGTGTCAAGATTGGGTTCTCCGCGTCTGCTACGACCCTCTTGATATCTGCTACCCCCGAGGTTACGGCATTCAATTTCACGAATTTATATTTGGTTGTCTGCGCAATTACACGCGCTAACGAAGTCTTCCCGGTTCCAGGCGGCCCAAAGAGAATAATGGTCGACAGACGGTCAGCAACAACCATACGGCGCAGCATACGCCCCTGGGCGAGCAAATGGGATTGCCCTACAATCTCATCGAGGGTGCGGGGTGCCATGCGATAAGCCAAGGGCTCACGCCGTGCCGGGTTAATCTTATCTTCTGCACTATAATTCTGCATAGAGCGGATATCGTTCACACATGACAGCAACTTCGCGTATGATTTTTTCCTTTTGTTCCTCATAATCAAAGATGGCATCACTGAGCAGTCCTGCGATCAGATCCATGTCTTCTTCATTGAAGCCTCTGGTTGTCAAGGCCGGTGTCCCTAAACGTACGCCGGAAGTAATTGTCGGTTTTTCAGGATCGAAAGGTATTGTATTTTTATTACAGGTGATATTCACACTATCAAGCTTCTCTTGCAGTTCTTTGCCCGACAAACCTGCATTGCTCAAATCTACCAGCAATAAATGCGTATCTGTGCCACCGGAAACAAGGTCTACTCCCCTTTTTAGCAAACCGGTTGCCAAAGCCTTGGCATTGGCTAGTACCTGCTTCTGATAGTCAATAAAGGACGGCTCCATGGCTTCTTTAAAGGTGATCGCCTTAGCAGCAATAATATGCATCAGAGGACCTCCCTGTGTGCCCGGGAAAACCGCTGAATCAATCTTTTTGGCATATTGCTCTTTGCAAAGGATAATACCGCCACGGGGACCTCGGAGAGTTTTATGTGTTGTAGAAGTAACGAAATCTGCATAAGGAACAGGATTCATGTGCAGACCGGCAGCAACAAGTCCCGCAATATGTGCCATATCAACCAGCAGATAAGCTCCGACCTCATCGGCAACCCTGCGGAAAGCCGCAAAATCCAGTTTGCGCGGATAAGCACTGCCGCCGGCGATCAGCATTTTAGGCTTGACAGTTTTGGCCGTCTCTAACAACCGGTCATAATCAACCTGACAGGTGTCGGGATCGACTTGATAGCTGTGCGACTGAAAATACTTTCCGCTGATGTTAATCTTCATGCCGTGGGTCAAATGCCCGCCATGTGATAGATCCATACCCAAAATGGTGTCACCGGGATTAAGAACAGAAAAAAAGACCGCTGTATTCGCAGATGCTCCGGAATGTGGCTGTACATTAGCATGTTCTGCCTGGAAAATTTCCTTGGCTCTGTCAATTGCCAATTGCTCAGCAATATCAACAAACTCACAACCGCCGTAATAACGCTTTCCCGGGTAACCTTCAGCATATTTGTTAGTCAATACTGAGCCGCAGGCTTCCATTACTGCCGTACTGACAAAGTTCTCTGACGCGATCAGCTCCAGCTTTGTCTGCTGTCTACCTAATTCGCCCTTAATTGCGTTATAAAGTTCGGGGTCTTTTTTTTGGATATGAAAACAAGTCATACGAGCCTCCTCAACTACTTTTGCTTATTAAACCCGCCATCCATGATAGCATTATTTGAAACTGTCACGCAGATATATTTCTTGTACTTTAGTATCGGCAAGAGCCCCTGCTACTAAAGCGTCTATATCCAGATTTCTCTCTGCTCCGGCAGCATCTTCAAGGCTGGGATGAGTTTTAGGGTGCCGCGACACAAACACAGTGCAGCAATCTTCGAACGGCTCAATACTGGTCTCATAAGTGCCAATTTTTCTTGCCAGCGAGACGATTTCGTCCTTATCTGTGCCAATTAATGGTCTGAACACCAACAGATCTGTGACGGAATTAGTAGCTGCCAGAGCTTCTAACGTCTGACTGGCAACCTGTCCCAGACTCTCCCCGGTGATCAGCGCCTTTGCCTTGTTTTGGACTGCGAGTTCAGAGGCAATCCTCATCATCATTCTCCTCATAACAATAGTCAGCATTTCCGCCGGGCATTTTTCGTTGAGTTCTAACTGAGCGTCGGTAAAATTGACAATGTAAAGTGTATGATTGCCAACATAACCCGCTAAGATAGCCGCTAACGAAACCACTTTATCCAGCGCTTTCTCACTGGTATAGGGCGGAGTATGGAAATATACCATGTCTAACTTCATACCGCGTGATGCCATCATCCAAGCTGCAACCGGACTATCAAGGCCGCCTGATAACAATACCAGACCATTGCCGCTAATCCCCACTGGTAAACCTTTGGGTGCGTCCGTTTTGTCCGAGAACAAATATATTTCATCTCTAATCTCTATATAAACGGTGGTATCGGGGTTATGCACGTCTACCGACAGAACATCGGCAAAGCAATCCAGAAGAATACTGCCCGCCTCACTGGAAACCTCGTAACTATTTAAGGGGAATTTCTTATTGACTCTTCTGGTCTCAACTTTAAAGGTTTTCTCCTCGCCTGCAGCAAAAATGCTCTCTCCAAAGTGCTTCAGTTGCAGCCAAAGCATTTCTTCCTCGGCGGGAAATGATCTTACTATGCTGGCAGAGACAATGCCGAAGACGCTACTCAGACGTTCCAGTATTTTTTGTCCGGGGAAGTCATCGTCCTTGGCACTAATCCAAATACGAGTATGGCTTTGTACGATAGAAAACTTCCCTAAGTCGCGCAGACGATAGCGGATATTTTTGATCAATTGCTGGTAAAACTTGGTACGATTGCTCCCCTTGAGAGCAATTTCGCCAATTCTTACCAAAACGATCTCTTTATATTCAGGATTACTGGCTTCACTCATTAGTTAATTCCTCTCAAAAATATCCTACTCATATCACAGGCGCCACCTAAGATACTCGCCACCAATTATCTCGGCAGCCAGAATAATTTCTTCTTCAGTTAAATCCTCAGAAAGGCTTATTCTGACAGCACCAAGAACCTCCCTTTCAGATATTCCCAATGCACTTAACGCAGGGTTTTCACTATGAATGCTTGAACAGGCAGAACCATGTGAGATATAGACCCCTCTTGCGCTTGTCGCATTGACCAGTGTCTCGCCGCGCAGATTAGGAAATGTTATAGAAATGATCTGCGGTACAGCCTCAGGTGGAGACAGTAATTTATATTCCCCCGTTACATTACTGAGGGTGGAAAGGAACAAATCTTTTAGTTGTCGACACTTCAGATTATTCTCAGCCAAATTGCTGACAGCATCTTTTGCGGCTCTGGCCATGGCTCTGAACAAAGGTGCATTTTCTGTGCCGGAGCGAAACCCATATTGATGCCCTCCACCATGGATCAAAGGTTCAAGAAGAGTCTTTTTCTTTCTGAGCAGGAGGCCTACTCCCTTTGGAGAGCCTATTTTATGTCCGGAAATAGACATCAGATCACAGTTGAGACTGGAGAAATCAAGCTCAATTTTCCCTACGGCTTGAACCGCATCCAGATGGATTTTTGTTCTGGGACTTATTTCACGGATCGCCTCCGTCAGATCTGCAATCTGATTAACTGCTCCGGTTTCATTGCTGACAACAATCAGACTGACGATACCAATGCTGTTCATAGATACTGTCTGAATAAGCTTTTCTTTGTCTACAGTCGCGGTAGCGGGATCCAATTCAATTTCAAAGGTTTCCCAATGCAGCGCCCGGGCGGTCTTGCGCACTGCTTCATGTTCACCCTTAGACACGAGAATACGGGCGGGAATTCTAGGATATCCGCCTTTGAGCCCTTTTAAAGCCAGATTAATAGATTCCGTCCCTCCCGAAGTGAACAAAATCTCTTCAGGGCTGGCAGATAAAACCTCAGCCAAAACATCCTTGGACTTAGAAATGACTTCTGAAGCACATTGCCCCGCTTTGTGGTTTGATGCAGGGTTGGCATAAATCTCTTTCAGATCTGTAAAATATTCTTGAAGTATCTCGGGCTTTATCCGTCTGCTGGCAGCATTATCCAGATAAATCTTTTTCTCTGACATTGCTAATTAATTTCAAGCTCAATCAATTCCGGTTTCAAAACCGTTCTGATTACTTCACAAACGCTGCTGTTACGAGCATACAAGGGGCCTTCCACGGCCAGGACAAATGAACGGCGTGGGATCTCCAGCATCGAAGCCTCTCTGTTGCGGGCAGGACGCGCAACAACATTGACACTGCCTTTATTGGGCAAAAAAGCATATTTATTAGACTTAATGTCTACCATCCTTTTTCCCGAGCTGATGCTTTGACCCAAGTCAGGAAAGATAGATACCGGTATGTATGAAGAACACCAGCCATGAATCTGATTGTCATAAAATATTGGCCATTGAGCAAGCCAATAGCCTGGATGCTTGCCGGTAAAGCCAAAGATTTCATCCAATTCATTATCCGGTTCTACCAGTGTAATCGGACGCAATTCAATGTCTTCATATGAGTTCAAATTAAGGAAAGAAAAGCTTAAGGAATTAAAATGAGGAATGGATAGTCTTTCCGGCTCTGTTGCAACATAGGTTCCTCTGCCCTTATGAATCTCCAGTATTCCGTCAGAAACTAACTCAGAAATCGCCTGTCTGACGGTGGGCCTGGATAAATCCAGCTCCTTACAAAGCTGCATTTCCGAAGGGATCCTGTCCCCCTGTTCATACTCACCATTTTGAATTCTTTCAACAATAAGTTCACGCAACTGTGCATAGAGAGGCACACTGCTATGTTTATCCAACTTCATACAAACTCCCCCATACATGTAAATTCTAGCAAGATGTCTTTACATCATATCATAGAACGAATCAAAAACAAGCGAATGTTTTTGGTCATGACAACCAATCCACTGAAACTTCATCAATAAATAGGCAAATATTTAATATGTTCAACTTCTTGATTATTATTGAGGCTTACCAAGGCAGCGAGAAGCACAGCAGTTTTGTCCGACATTTTGTTATCCCGGAGAAAAATCGCAGCTGTCGCGCGGATGTGTCTTATTTTCTCCGCTGTGATGGTTGCGGCAAGACCACCATAGTTAGAGCTGTCAGATCTGGCCTTGACTTCTACAAAATAGACCATATCATCTCTGAGACAGACCAAATCAATTTCGCCCACATTGTGAATTTTGAATCTATGCCCGATAATGGCAAAGCCCTGTTTGGCTAAATGGTGGGCTACTTCTCTTTCGCACTTCTCACCCAGCTCGCCCGCTCTTGCATTACAAGCCTCTCCCAGCTTAGTTTTAAGAAAGCTCTGTCGATGAATCGGACAAGGTCCCAAAGCTTCCAAGGCTTGATAATGCGCCTTGGTGCCATAGCCTTTGTGCTGAGCAAAGCCATAATTGGGAAAAGAAATATCATACTCCCCCATTAGGCGGTCTCTGGAAACTTTAGCAAGAACAGAAGCTGCTGCTATGCAGTTGACCTTGCTGTCTCCTTTTACTATTGCCTGCACCGGGATAGTGAAGCCTTGCAGAGCCATCGCATCTGTCAAGACAAGATCAGGTTCATGTTTTAGATTTCTAACGGCAGCGGCCATGCCCTGTAATGTCGCATTGCGAATATTGATCAAATCTATGATTTCTGCGGATACCGGTATTATGCTGTATGCGATAGCGCTTTCAATAATGTTCTGATAGAGAGTTTCTCTGCGTTTGAGTGTCATTTTCTTGGAGTCATTTAGCCCCGGAAACTCCCTGTCCGGCGGCAGAATACAGGCTGCCGCGACAACGGGTCCTGCCAGCGGGCCCCTGCCGGCTTCATCCACGCCGGCTATAGCCTGATATCCCTGGCTGACAAGCTCGTCAGTATAAGATTGCATCTCTTGCCAACGCTCTCTGTCGCTGTCATTGATCCGCATCTTATAGCTACTGCCGGCGTGGTCAACAGACTTAATTGTTTTATCATCGTCCGTCATGGATATTACTATACTATACTCTGTGGCATCCTATAAAAATTCCGGCCTGTTTTGCCGTTACGAAGACGCAAAATTAATGATTACTTATTTGCCGGGAACTCTAAGCTGATTCTGCCTATCCTGGCGCTGCGAAACTCCTGTAAGAACAATTTATTGAAGCGATCGATATCGGGCTTGCCACCCTTGCTGAGACAATTGCGCTTAATGGCCGCTTGTTGAAATATCTCCCAATATTCAACATTATCCACATATTCAAGATCCTCAGCCTGAACACTTACTTCATATCTGCTTTCCATCATTTCAGGGTATCTTTGCAGTAAAAAAGTAAATAATGCGAAGGCCACTTCTTCTAACGGCAAAATATCATCAGGAATAGCCCCGGTAGCTGCCAGATTTATCTTAGCTTCTCTGGTATCCAGCTTAGGAGCAAGTATTCCCGGCGTGTCCAGCACCTCAAAATCTGTCCCGCCCTTGACCCAGCGCAGCTTGCGGGTCACGCCAGGCTTATTGGAAGTCTGAGTAGTTTTCTTGCCCACTAAACGATTTATCAATGTTGATTTGCCGGTATTGGGAATTCCTGCTACGACAATCCGCAGGGGGGATATTCTTTTACCCTTGGTTTTTGCCTCCTCCAGTGATTTTGCATTGAATTCCTGAAGCATGCTCCTTAAGATTTTGAGGTCCGGCTCAAAAAACAAGTCCATGGCCAGCCAGATCTGTTTACGTTCCGCAGCCGTTTCCAGCCATGCTTTTGTGCAAAGAGGATCTGCCAAGTCCGCCTTGCCCAGAATAGTCCAGACCGGTCTTTTTTGCAGGATACCTACTAAATCTGGATGTCTGGAGGATAAGGGCAATCTGGCATCGCAGATTTCCAAGACCAAATCTGCCCGTTTTATATTCTCTTGTAATTCCCTCCGCGATTTGGCCATATGACCCGGGAACCAGTTAATTTCCATGACTACGTTTCCCTCCGGGACAAAGCGTAAAAAAAGCTCCGGTGTACGGAGCTGTATACTTAGTCTTGCTTGCGGGCAGGCAACTTTTCTTTAACCTTGGCCGCTTTGCCGACACGCTTGCGCAGGTAATTAAGTTTAGCGCGGCGGACGCGTCCTTTGCGCACTATCTCAATACGATCGACCTTCGGTGAATGGACCGGTAATATTCGCTCAACTCCGACACCATACGATATGCGGCGGATCGTGATAGTCTCATTGACCCCATGGCCGCGGCGACCGATAACTGTACCTTCAAAAATCTGAATACGCTCGCGGGCGCCTTCTTTGATTTTTAGGTGGACACGGACAAAATCACCGATGTCGACATTATCGTAATTATTGCGAATATATTCATTTTCAACTGCCTTAACGATACTCATATTGCGTTCCTCCTTTTCCTGCGGATGTTCATACACGCAATGGCAGCGGACCATCCTATTAATAAGCCAAAGTGAATTTTATCAGATATTTCCAATCTGTGCAAGCCGAAAACTCATCAGTACTCAATCTGAGAACCCCCGGGTACATGCTTAATCTTCAGCCAGTCTGGAACGAAATTCCAATAATTCTTTCCACACCTCGGTCGTCAGCTTGACCTTGGCAAACATATCGGGCCTGCGCTCCAAAGTCGTATTTAGGGCGGACAAATAACGCCAGCGTTGTATTTTGGCTTCATGCCCGGATAAAAGCACCTCCGGTACCTGCAGTCCTCGCCAATCTGCGGGTCTGGTGTACTGAGGCTCCGCCAATAAACCGGAAGCATGTGATTCCTCCTGCCAAACTTCGTCTGAAGTGAAAACTCCGGGGATTAATCTACTTACAGTGTCGATTACAGTAAGGGCTCCTAATTCACCGCCTGTCAGCACATAATCGCCCATAGACACTTCCAATGCGCCGACTTTGTCGATTATTCTATCGTCTACGCCTTCATAATTGCCACATATGATAATCAGTTCATCATATTTTGAGAACGTCAGTGCCAGATCCTGATCATAAACCAGTCCACGCGGTGACATAAACAAAGTCAGCGATTTCACCTCTTCACCTGATTGGGTGTCAGACTGGTTCAATTTGAGTCTCTCGTCTACCTGCAGGCTTGTCGCTTTTGCAGCTCCCGGTGCAGGCGATTTAGTAGCATTTAATGCAGTTGCTTCATCAGCGCTTAATGCAGACGTTTTAGCCGCGTTTAATACTGACATCTTAGCTGCGCTGACAGCTAAATCCGGGTTATCCGGATCAAGCCCCCGGCAATGACACCAGGCTTGCCAGATAGGCTCGGCCATCATAAGCATGCCTGTCCCGCCACCATAAAGCAGATCGTCAACCTTACCGTAAGTATTTACGGCGAAATCTCTTATCTGGCACAGCTCCACTTGAATCAAGCCTTTTTCCTGAGCACGCCCAAGAATTGAGGATTCCAGATAAGGAGATATTACCTCCGGAAATAATGTCAGCACTTTATAGATCATCTTGCCGTACTCGGACTTGCTCCTGTTCCTGCTCTGATTCCAGCGCGGTTTCCTGCTCCGGAGATCGTTCCAGTTCCTGCTCAGGCACTATTTCCCGGTAGATCTCATACAAGCCTTCCGGAAGTTTTACCTCAATTCTTTTTTGTTCCGGATCAATATCACGAATGATTGTTTTCAGCGCGGGAAAGAGCAAATCCTTCTTGCCCTTGTCTTGTACTATATACACATCGTGATGAGACTGGGCCAAAACATCTTTAACTTTGCCCAGATAGCCCTTCTCTTCATCATTCACTTCGCAGCCGATCAGGTCAGGAATAAACCAACTGTCAGGACCAAGTTCGATTGCCTCACTGCGATCAACTGCAATCTCCAGACCAAAAAGTTTTTGTGCCTCTTCCTTGCTGTCTACTCCGGACAATTGCAGCAGAACTTGTCTGCCGTGGATTTGAGCGTCTTCAAGGTCATATTCACGAACAAACTGGCCATCAGCAAAAAGCAGGCAGTGACTGAGCCGCAGAAATCTCTCCGGCTCGTCAGTAAGAGGCTTAATCCTAAGTTTGCCTCTAACGCCGTGTGTGCCGGTTATCACCCCGATAATCAAACGATTAATAATAAGCTCGAACCTCAATCAACTATTTCTACCAGAACACGTCCACCTTCTTGTGAGACTCTGGCCTTCATAATCGTTCTGATCGCGTTGGCACGTTTGCCGCCCTTGCCAATAACTCTTCCCATGTCTTCCGGTGCTACATGTATCTCCAGAACTTGTTGTCTATTCTTATGCGAACTGACAATCGAGATCTCTTCCGGATAACGAACCAAAGGGGTAATCAAAGCGCGTAAAAAATCCTTCATTACTCTGCATCCTTAGTGGCATCAGATTCAGCATTCTTTTTGTCTTCTTTGTCGGCTTCTTCAGCCTTAGCTTCCTCCGGTGCAGCTTCTTCAGTCTTGGTCGACTCTACTTCAGCTTCTTCAGTCTTAGCTTCCTCTACTTCGGCTTCTTCAGCCTTAGCCTCCTCCGGTGCAACTTCTTCAGTCTTGGTCGACTCTACTTCAGCCTCTTCCGTCTTAGCTTCCTCTACTTCGGCTTCTTCAGCCTTAGCTTCCTCCGGTGCAGCCTCTTCCGTCTTAGCTTCCTCTACTTCAGCTTCTTCCGGCGTTACTACTTCAGCCTCTTCGGCTGCTTGCGGAGCAGCTTCACCTTCTGCCTTTTCTACTTTGGGTGCAAATTCCTTCCTGGAATTATCTTCGATCACGCCAACTTTTTTCAGGATACTGCGAACAGTATCGGTAGGTTGGGCTCCCTTATCCAGCCAGCTTCTGGCCACTTCTTCATCAACCTTAAGCTGCTTAGGATTGGATTGGGGATTATAGAAACCAATCTCCTCAATGAATCTACCATCACGCGGAGCTCTGGAATCTGCTACCACAATCCTGTAACTGGGCTGTTTCTTTGCCCCTGTACGCTTTAAGCGAATTTTTACTGCCATCTTTTCCTCCAAAGATTAATATTCTTATTTAGTAACAGTCATTTGGCCTTCATGCCAAATTGATGACCTGCAAGCCAAACTAATGACCTACAAGCCAAATTGACTGAACAAACCTCGTTTACCGCCTTTTTTGCCAAAGCCGGAGAACTGCTTCATTATCTTCTGCGTCTGCTCGTACTGACGAATCAACTTATTGACATCCTGGATAGAAGTTCCTGAACCCGCAGCGATCCGCCGCCTGCGGCTGGCATTCAAGATCTTATGATTCTCCCGCTCACGTATTGTCATGGAGCGGATTATCGCAGCCAGCCGATCAAATTCCTTCTCGTCTACCTCGGCATCTTTTAATTTCCCGCCTGCACCGGGAAGCATAGAAACCATATCTTGAATTGAGCCCATATCTCGAACCTGTTCTAGCTGTTCCAACATGTCCTGAAGAGTGAATCTGTTCTTCTGTAGACGCTCCAGCGTCTTTTGCGCCTTCTCTTCATCTATCTGTCTGGATGCCTTTTCCACCAAAGTGAGCACATCGCCCATACCGAGGATACGAGACGCCATCCGTTCAGGATGGAAAACCTCCAACTGGTCGATCTTCTCTCCCATACCTACTAATTTTATGGGCTTGCCGGTTATACGTCTGATAGATAACGCCGCTCCGCCTCGAGCATCACCGTCCAGCTTGGTCATTATAAAGCCGTCAAGTCCGATCTCCCGATCAAATTCCAGAGCGATGTTGACTGCCTCCTGGCCAATCATGGCATCCACGATGAGTAATTTTTCATCAGGTTTTACGGCGGAGGCGATTGCTTTTAATTCCGTCATCATTTCTTCATCTATGGTCATACGTCCGGCTGTGTCAACAATCAACGTGTCTGCAAGCAGATAACGCCCTCTGTCCATAGCTTCCTTGGCAATGACTTCGGCTCGCTTTTCCTCTTTGTTTATATAACAGGGAACGTCAATACTCTTCGCTAAGATATTCAGCTGATCGGCAGCAGCAGGGCGATGAACGTCGACCGAGGTCAGAATTGGTTTCTTACCCTGATCCTTCAAGTAATTGGCCAGCTTAGCCGCTGTCGTCGTTTTTCCCGCGCCCTGCAGACCATAAAGCATATAGACAGTAAAACCCTTAGGACTAACCGCCAGTTTACTCTCTGATCCTCCAAGGATTTCGGTTAAAGAATCATGAACAATCTTTACGATCTGCTGACCGGGAGTAATGCTCTGCATAACCTCTGTCCCGGCAGACTTTTCGGATATTTCCTTAGTAAGATCCTTTACCACTTGGTAGTGCACGTCAGCCTCAAGCAGAGCCAGCCTGATTTCGCGCATCATTTCTTTCAGGTCACTCTCAGTAATTCGGCTTTTGCCGCGCATCCGATCCGTTATCGCCTGTAGTTTCTCAGATAATCCTTGAAAAACCGCCATAATCTCTCCAATCTGCTGTGTAGTCCTTAAGCTCTGTCCACTTTGCCGGGTTCTTCCAATTCCCGCCATTCGGCCAGTACTTGCTCTACTTCCGGCCAGTTCGCCTGCTCTATTGCTTTTCCCAGTCTGGCTCTAAGAATCCTATTGTGGAAAAATATCTCCACCAGTTTGAGTGTCCGATCAAAATCCTCCAGATTCTCAACAGCACGATGAACACCGGAATTTACGGCTTGACGGGAGATGCCTTTGATCTGACTGATCTCATACAAAGACAGATCCTCATAATAGAACAAAGTCATTATCTCTCTTTGATTTTCATTCAGAAGGCTGCCATAAAAATCTAACAATGTACAAATGCGCAGATGCTTTTTTTCCAGGTCAATTATCTCGGACATAATGAAAGAATATAGAGAAGATGAAGAACTGTCAAGATAAAATATTGACAGAATAAATTTTTATGCCTCCGGCAGGAGAGAGTCGACAAACAGCTCCGCATCAAAGGGTGCTAGATCGTCAATACCTTCCCCCAGACCTGCAAAAACCAGAGGAATATCCATATCTTCAACCACGGCCAGGGCAATACCGCCTTTGGCATTGCCGTCCAGCTTTGTAATAATCAGACCATCCAATGTTGTCACTTCGTTGAAGGCTCTAGCCTGTATTACAGCGTTCTGTCCGGTAGTAGCATCAAGGACGAGGAAATTATGAATGACTGCTCCAACCGTTTCCCCTTCTCTGGCGGCGACCCGGTGCATCTTCTCCATCTCGCTCATCAAATTCGGCTTGTTGTGCAGTCTGCCGGCAGTGTCAATTATCAAAAGCTTAACTCCTCTGGCTTTGGCTGACTGCATGGCATCAAAGACCACCGAGGCAGGATCGGATCGCAGAGTATTGGAGATGACCGGCACACCGGCTCTCTCTCCCCAGGCTTGCAGTTGTTCTATAGCAGCCGCTCTGAAGGTGTCGGCTGCTGCTAACATTGTTTTGATGCCCTGGCGTTGAAAAGAGGCGGCAAGCTTGCCAGCTGTTGTTGTCTTACCGGTGCCATTAACACCAAGGATGAATACAACGTTCAAGTGTTCAAAATCTGGCCGGAAAGGCTTGGTCTCAAGAATTGCCAACATGTCATCCTTGAGTGTTCCCAAGACATACTCCCGGTCAACTTTTCCTTCTTTACGAACCCTTTCACGGATTGAATCTGTCAGCTTGGTTGCGACCTGAACTCCCGAGTCAGCCTGAATCAGGATCATCTCCAACTCATCGAGAAAATCCTCATCAAATACGCCAAAACTGGCAGCGACACGGTTAAAGCCTTCGGTAACGGCTTGTCTGGTCTTGGATAGTCCGGACCTGAATTTATCAAATAAACTCACTGAATGATCTCCTCAAAATATTATACGGGCAAAAGCTAAGCGTCTTCGCTCATTAATTATTATTGGCATAATCGGATAATTTCATAGAATAAATGCTGGAGACGCCACGCTCCTGCATCGTCACGCCATATAAGCGCTCAGATGCTTCCATTGTGCCTTTGCGATGAGTAACCAGGATAAACTGCGTCTCGTCAGCATATCGGCTGATATAGTCTGTGAATCTAAGAACATTAGCGTCGTCAAGTGTGGATTCAACTTCGTCAAAAACACAAAACGGTGCCGGCTTAAGCTTGAATATTGCGAAGAGGAGGGCGATGGCTGTAAGGCTGCGTTCACCACCGGAAAGCAGATTCAAGTTTTGCAGGCGTTTACCAGGCGGCTGCGCCTTGATAACTATATCTGTAGCCAGCATATCCTCAGGATCCTCCAATAACAGTTCCGCATAGCCGCCACCAAAAAGCTCACGAAATACGGTGTCGAAATTTTGGCTAATCTCTTTAAAGTAGAGGTTAAACTGTTCTTCCATCGCCTTATCAAGATCTCTGATCAGGTCAGTCAGATCCTTGCGTGACTGCTCAATGTCGTTACGTTGCCGTTCCATAAAACTATAGCGGTCTGAAACAGCGTCATACTCATTAATTGCATCTATATTGACCGACCCCAGATCCTTGATCTTTACCTTTAACTGGTTCAACTCCCTTTGGCTCTTATGTACACTAGTCATCTCCTGGCGCCAGTCGTCTGCGGTCGCGAAAGTCAACTCGTAGTCTTCCCAGAGACGGTTTCTAAGTAGATCATTATTCTGCTGTAATCGGAGGAAAGCTTCTTCAGCCTTGCCCAGCTCACCTTTTACTGCGGCCATGCTTTCCGCCTGCGCTTCCAGATTCTGGAATAGTCTTTGCCTTTCGGACTCCAACAATTCCTTTTCTTTATTATGGTCCGTTACATCGCCGGTCAAACCGGAGATCTCATTGTGGATTTTTTCAATATCTGATTCATATTTAAGGAGCTTAACAGAATTTTCCGCTTGGGCCTTTGTAGAATCGCTGATGATATCATCCAGTTGACCATGCCTGACACTGTCCGCAGCTGATTGTTCAGCCAGATGCGAGACGAAATCCAAGATACCCGAAAGAGTCTGCTCTATCGAACCTAAAGAAACTTTTAGATCTGTCACGCGCTCGCGCAAGGAATTCCGTTTTGCTCTGTCTGCTTCACGCTGTGAGCTCTCTTGCTCAATCTCACTGGACAATATTCCCAGACGATTCTCATTCTCGCTAATTTCTGTTTGTCTTGTCTGCAGATCCAGGAGAATCTTTTCCATTGCGGTCTCAAGATCAGCTTGTCGTTTCTCCTGCTGTTGTTTTTCGCTCTCAAGCTTTTCAATTCTCTGCTCAATGTTCTCTATCTGCAGTGTAATAGATTTGCTTTCCGCCTCTATTTCCTGCAGTTTTTGCAGCAGTTCTTTGTTTAGCTCTTCTGCGCTGTTTAGTTCTTTCTGGGCAATAGTAATCTGATCTGACAAATCGGAATTTTGGTTTTGTAATTTTTTGATATCCCGGCCAAGCTCTGTAATTCGTCCGCTGCGGCCAATGATTCCTGTTGAACTGCGGTTGATTGAGCCTCCAGTTATGGAGCCTCCCGGATTAATGATTTCGCCCTCGAGGGTTACGATCCTGCAGCTATGCCGCAACTTATCAGCCAGACTCAGTGCCTGAGTGAGATCTTTTACAACGAAGGTTTTACCAAGAATATTGCCGATGATCTCATCAATCTCTGCGGAGCTTGTAACCAAATCAGCGGCAACACCCAAACATCCCGGATGTCCTGCGGCGCTTTCCAGTGTCTGTTTATCAAACTGACGTGACTTAATCGTCTCAACAGGCAAAAAGGTAGCACGGCCGTTCTTCGTGTCCTTCAGCCAGGCGATCAGGTTCTTTGCACTATCTTCAGTTGCAGTTACGATATGGTTTGCGCTCGCGCCTAAAGCTATTTCTATGGCAGTGGCATATGCCTGTTCAACCTCAATAAGTGAAGCTAAAGGTCCTTTGACGTCAGGAGCAAAGCCCGGATCACTTTGAACCTTTTGCATGATCTTTTTCACCGGGGCATGATAGCCTTCCAGACTCTCCTCCAGCTTCATCAAGGTGGACTGCTGATATTCAAGATCTCTGATATTTTGATCGCACTTTTGTTTCTCATCTCTCAACAACATAAGCCGGTCATTCTTCTCTTGAAGCAACCGCATATTGTTATTGTTTTCTTCCTCTATCTGAGTCGTTTTAGCCAGATCGGCTTCGAGTTCCCTTTTTCTGGCATCTCTTTCCTGATAATGTGCAGTTAGCTCTGCTGCCAATTCAGTCTTATGCGAACCAATGTCTTCAACTTGCCGCTTATGTAGCTCCGCTTCACTTTCAAGCTTGACTTTAGCAGTATCAGCTGCAAAAATCTTCTCTCTGGTCTCCGCTAGCACTTGACGACGTATCTCCTGATCTCTGGCCTGTTCATCCATCTTAGCCAAGATCGCCTGATACTCCGCTTCTACCTCCAGCAGTTGAGTGCTGAAGGCTTCCCTTTGGCGTTCCAGGACTTTTCTCTTATGCTCTCTGGTCTCTTTTTCCGTTTCCAGCAACTCCCGGCTACGAGCAAGCCTTTCTTGTTCGGCGACAGCTTCACTTTTCTCTTTCTCCAGATGTTTGTTTTGTTCTCTGAGCAAGCCGATATTATTAGTCAACAAGGATTGTCGATCCAATTTCTCGCCGTGGTCGGCACGCAGCTTCTCAATGCAGGCTTCCTTTTCTTTGATGCTTTGCCCAATGCCCTCGTTTCTTTGTCTGATCGTAAGGATATTAGCTTCAACATCGGATAGATCTGCAGCCAATTGCTGCTTCAACTCCTCCAGTTTTGCAGCCTCTTCCTCCCTGGCCGTAAGCTGATGCAAAAGTAGAGCGATATCCAGCTTCTTCAATTCAGCTGAAATCTCCAGATATGTCCGGGCTTTATCAGCTTGTTCTTTGAGGGGATCTATGCGGGTCGAAAGCTCACCTATTATATCGTTGATACGAATAAGATTGGCGTCAGTTCGGGATAACTTGCGCTCTGTTTCCAATTTGCGCGTTTTATATTTTACTATGCCGGAGGCCTCGTCAAAGATACGCCTCCTGTCTTCTGACTTTGAGCTCAGTATTTCATCAACTTTTCCTTGACTGACTAAAGAATAACCGTCTCTGCCGATGCCCGTATCCATGAGCAGATTTGTGATGTCCTTGAGGCGGCAAGGCGTCTGATTGATCATATACTCGCTCTCACCGGAACGGTAATAGCGTCTAACGATGCGAACATGATTATACTCAACAGGCAAGACATTATCGCTGTTATCAAAATTTATCGCGACCTCAGCAAAACCCATCGCCCGCCGATTGGCAGTACCGTTAAAAACGATATCTTCCATTTTGTCGCCACGCAATGATTTCGCACTTTGTTCACCCAGTACCCAACGGATCGCATCGGTGACATTGGATTTACCTGAACCATTAGGACCCACTATGGCAGTGATGCCTTCATGAAACTCAATTACTGTTCGTTCGGGAAATGATTTAAAGCCTTGCATCTCCAGAGAGGTTAAATGCATTATTCTTCCCCTCCATCGTCAGTGACAGCGCTCGGCATCGATAACAGAGCCATTTCCGCAGCCATCTGTTCCGCTTCCTTCTTGCTGCTGCCAACACCATAAGCAATCTCAACATCATCCAGGATCGCTGCGGCTGTGAACTTCATGTTATGTACCGGACCTTCTTCGTTGACAATGGCAAAGCTCAACGTGCTCTGTCCTTTAGTCATCTGGACTAATTCCAGCAGCCGACTCTTAAAGTCATATTGAATTTTGCCGTGCAAAGCCAGCTCGAGATAAGGGCTGAGCAGCGAAAGGATCACACGCTTAGCAGCGTCTAAACCACCGTCGAGATAAATCGCGCCAAAAACCGCTTCGAGAGAATTAGAGAGACTAGACGGTTTCTCAGCTCCTCCTGTCTGTAGCTCACCTTTACCAAGTCTCAAATATTTATCTAAAGAAATATCCTTCGCTGCTTGAGCTAAAGTCTGCTCACACACTACCAAGGCTCGTGTCTTTGTCATCTTGCCTTCTTTGAGCTTTTCTGCCAAGAGATATAGCTGCTCGCTGATCACCAGCTGTAGCACCGCATCCCCCAGGAACTCTATACGCTCGTTATCTTCAATGTAGTTGCGATTCTCATAAGCGAAAGTTGAATGTGTTAAAGCTGTTTCCAGCAGGAGTGGATTTTGGAAAGAATAGGAAATGATATCCATGAATGCACATAAATCTTCTGGTTTCATCTACTTAAACCTCTCCAAAAAAGAGCCCCTTAACTGCAGGGGCTCTTGTTTACTTTTCTAAGAATTAGATATTTTCCTTGATGAAAGCTACAGCATCACCTACTGTCTTGATTCTTTCTGCTTCTTCATCCGGAATAGAGACGTCGAACTCTTGCTCCATAGCCATAACCATTTCTACGATGTCCAAGGAATCAGCATTCATGTCATCAATGAAATTGTCCTCCATGGTGATGCTTTCAGCATCAATGCGCAATTGCTCAGACAATAAGTCACGAACTCGCTCGAAGATCTGCTCTGCAGTCATAATTATCCCTCCTGTAAAACCTGTGTGTACTGTAAATAATTTGCTCAATACTCACGACAATATAATACTATTAGTTATCTTGACAAAAAAAGTCAAGTAAGAGCCGTCTATTTATGAAATATGTTACTTAATCCTGCACATCCAGGAAAAACCTGCGGTTCTTCCAAAGGTAATCAACACCTGACAGCACTGTCATAAGAACCGTAACCCAAACAAGTACGGCTTCAATTATCTCAACCGGTTGAGAAGGAGGCACTATACCGGTAAGTTGATAAAAAATCGGCTCTGTCAGAAGATAGATTATTGTAACCAACTGCGCAACCATCTTGGCTTTACCGAACATACTGGCAGCGATAACTACACCTTTTTCCGCTGCCATCAGGCGCAAACCGGTAACTATAAACTCTCTGGCAATAATGATTATCAAAACTATCACGCTAGCGCGATCCAGTGCTACCAGACAGGCAAAGGTAGAAATAACCAATAATTTATCTGCTATCGGATCCAGAAATTTGCCAAAATTAGAAACCATGTCTTGTTTGCGAGCAAAATGTCCATCCAGATAGTCGGTCAGTGATGCCAGAGAAAACAAGACCAATGCGATTATACTGCCCCCTAGGCCAGTGACAAAATCATTCCAGCCTGCAGCACCTTCAAAAGGGAGAGGTAAAATGAATAAAATAATGAAGGGTATAATCAAAATTCTGCTGACAGTAAGCTTATTGGCAATATTCATATTCAGTAACCCCCACAAGCGAGTAATAGTCCGCATCTATTATGCGTACCGGATGCTTTCTGCTTAAATCCAGATCAGGAACATTGGCTGCAACCCATATAACAGGATCAACCTCGGGCGCTTCACCGTAACTGCGTCCCTGATAAAAAATATCTCCCTCTGCATGACCGCTGAAAATCACTTTCAAGACAGCTCCAATACGTGCTTTACTCTTTTCCAACTCAATCTCCTTTTGCAGAGACATGACCTTATTATACCGATCTGCAGCGACTTGGGGATCAACTTTGCCCTTCAGCTTGATCGCCGCTGTCCCCTCTTCAGGAGAAAAAACAAAACAACCCAGGCGATCAAATTTCACCTCATTGATAAATTCCAACAGCTCAGCAAAGTCCTCTTCCGTCTCTCCGGGAAACCCGACCATGACGGTAGTTCGCAAAATAAGATCCGGTAAACTCTCCCTCAGCTTGTCAATTCTTTCTTTAATCAGAGTCTTATTCTCAGATCTGCCCATCATCTTCAAGACTTTATCCGCTGCATGTTGGATAGGCATATCAATATAATTCAGAATCCTTTGCGAAGATGCCATAACATCGATCAGTTCGTCTGTTATCGCATCTGCATAAAAATACATAATCCTAATCCACATATTTTCTGGTAACCGGGCATCAAGCTCACGTAAGAGCACGTCCAGGGAAGGGCGCTGCCAGATGTCCTCACCATATCGTGTGGTGTCTTGAGAAACAAGGATAATTTCATTTATTCCCTGTTCAGCCAAGAACATAGCTTCCTCGACCAAATCTTCCAATGGCCTGGAGACTAAGGGACCGCGAATAGCAGGAATCGTACAATAAGTGCAGTGATTAGAGCAGCCTTCTCCAATTTTTAGCCAGGCATACTGCTGATCAGCGGGAATTCGCGAGCCGTGCAGATGCGAAATACCTCCCACCCCGGCAGGAACTCTGTGGAGCGGCCAATTACCTTGAGCCAAACCAGCCAGTGCTGCGACAATCAAGTCATACTCAGCCGTGCCGAGAATAGTATCTACCTCAGGCAAAGCATCATAAATTTCGGAGTCTATCATTTGTGGCAGGCAACCGGTGATAATCAGAAAAGAAGCATTCCCTTGCGGTTTTTTATAAGGGATAAGATCTAATATATGTTCTGCAGCCTCTTCCCTGCTATCTTGAATGAAAGAACAGGTATTTACAATTAACGCATCAGCTTCTTCAGGAATCGCAACAGCAGTATGCCCCGTAGCACTCAGCTGCGCACTCATATATTCGGCATCCACCTGATTCTTAGGGCAGCCAAGTGACAATAAGTAAAATTTCATACAGCTATTCTATATTCTCTGCCGTCCATTTGGCAACAGCTTCAGATATTACAGAATAGCTGTACCCTCTTCTGTTGAGCAGTCCGGATATGCGCTGATCAGGATATTCTGTCTGACCGGAATAATTGGCTGTCAATAATTCAGCTGCGGTATCATAGTCTGAAGGACGTGCAGCAGCGATCTCGTCTGCAATTTCTTTTTTTACGCCTTTTTTGATCAGATTATATTGAACAGCAAATTTAGAACAGGCTTTCTTGCCGACATACTGTCTAGCCATCATCTCGCCCGCTCGCCGGTCATTCACATAATCAATTTCTTCTAAATACGAGATAACTGACTCAATTAAATCCCCATCCGAGGTCTCACGCAATAGGCGTTGTCTCACCTGCCCACTGGACTTTCCCCGTCTAAGGCCAATAAATTTAACTGCCTTCTCCCGCAATAGTTCAAAGTCTTCTCTAGCCATTTAAAGACCTGTCGCTTTAGTCGAGCCCCAGAAGATCGTCAACATCTTCAATCTCCGCGGATTTAGACTGCTCGCCCAAATCTACCGTCTCTGACGGCACCTTAGAATCCAAACTTATGTAATAATCTCTAATTTGTTCTTCGATCTCATTAGCGATCTCAGGATTTGCAAGGAGATACTGTCTAGTGTTATCACGGCCTTGAGCCAGCTGTTCGCCCTTATAGGAAAACCAGGAACCACTCTTGTCGACGATGTCTAAATCCACACCAATATCTATTAGACAGCCTTCTTGAGAAATCCCTTCTCCATAAAGAATGTCGAACTCTGCTTCTTTAAACGGTGGAGCAACCTTATTTTTAACTACTTTCACTCTTGTGCGTGAGCCGATGATGTCAGTACCGCTGCGTAAGGTTTCGATTCTTCTTATATCCAAACGGA
The DNA here is from genome assembly GCA_012838475.1 of Clostridiaceae bacterium. Taxonomy (GTDB): domain Bacteria; phylum Bacillota; class Clostridia; order Saccharofermentanales; family DTU023; genus UBA1046. Next base: position 6,646 of record DUPE01000068.1, on the reverse strand, counting down.
CAGAAGAATAAAACTTTAAGGCTCTCCCACCGGTGGTAGTCTCAGGACTGCCAAACATGACACCGATCTTCTCGCGTAACTGATTAATGAAAATCACCAAAGTCTGAGATTTATTGAGGACTGCCGCCAATTTGCGCAAGGCCTGTGACATCAGTCTGGCCTGCAATCCCATTGACGACTCTCCCATTTCGCCATCGATTTCAGCTCTGGGTACCAAAGCTGCAACTGAGTCAATTACTATGATGTCTACAGCGCCGCTGCGGGCCAGTTCTTCAGTTATCTCCAGAGCCTGCTCGCCGTAGTCCGGTTGCGATACGATCAGTTCGTCAATATCTACGCCGAGTTTGCTGGCATAGTGTGGGTCTAAGGCATGTTCAGCATCAACGAAAGCTGCAATCCCGCCTAACTTCTGCGCTTCGGCAATACAATGCAAAGCAACGGTAGTCTTACCCGAAGACTCCGGCCCGAAGATCTCGACGACGCGACCTCTTGGCAGGCCGCCGATGCCCAAAGCTATGTCAAGTGAAAGCGCACCCGTCGGAATAGACGCCATCTCATAATCAGCTTCATCCCCTAATTTTAAGATAGCACCTTTGCCATATTGTTTTTCAATTTGGTTAAGCGCAACCGACAGTGCCTTTTTTCTCGCCTCGTCTGCTTTAGGTTCGACAGTCTGGTTATGCTTTGATGATTTTTTTGCCCTTGCCATATTAACTCCTTTAACACTGCGTATTATTTCACGAATTGATCTTATTAGCCTGTAAGAACGTATGTTCTTAATTGAGCATACCCTATGATACAGGGGCTGTCAATTACTTTAATCATGCTGATCATTATTTGCTTAGTCAAGATTAACGCAGGTATCGCTGACTGTTTTGCCCTTACCTGAGCCATTATGACTCACTTTGAAATCGGTGAAAATCCTAGTATTCTTCTTACTTCCTTTTGTACAAATATTGCTTCCCGCAAATTGATAGACAGGCCGGCAAAATACCAGGTCAAAAGACCAATGATGACTTTAAAGAAATACCAGAACAGTTGCCACAATTTGCCGACGGGATAAACAGGGAGAGTGTTTAAGCCCATCAGGACAATGACCGTAACGATCGATATGCCTAGGGTGCGCAAGTAAAAGGGCAACATGCGATAAGGTCTCGCCTCCGGGATATGACGCTTGTACAAAAAACCCAGAACCATTGCTCTAACCACTTCATTGACTATATTAGCTACAGGGATTCCATACAGACCCAGCCCCAGAGTGTTGGCGAAATATACACATAGGATAGGGTTCAGTGCCAAAGACACGACAGAGGTCAAGATAGAGATACGGGTTATTTTACGTGCATAAAATGCAGTAGTTGTAATATTTATGTATGCAGAAACAGCCATCGATATGCTGTGAATTTGAAGCAAACCACCCTCGACCGCCAGATTATTTTCGGGAATAGCTCCTCCCCACTGGAAAATCGCTTGTATTGTTTCCTGAGACAAGACAAAGAAAATCAAGGTAAAGGGAATAATCAGGTAGAGGGAACGGCGCAGAGAATTAGTATAGATACGACGCATTGACTTGTATTCTCTTTTGGCGTGAGCTTCTGACAAGATAGGCAGCATCATATTGGCAATTGCTACCACCATTATACCCAGCGGTAGATTGCGGGTGACATTGATATGCCTTAGAGCGGTAACAGCACCGGGAAACTGGTGAGCAAAATGCGTCTGCACAATGGCATTAATCTGCATGACAGAGCCCGACAACAAAGTGGGAATACCCAATCTCACGATTCTTTTAAAGCCGGGATCCTTGAGATCCAGGGTTGGTCTGAAGAATTTTACTTCCTGACGACCCCTGATCAGAACATACATGAATTGTACAAAGGCAGCAATAACTACACCAAATGCAACTTTTACAGGCCCGGCGCTGGTCTTTTCACCCCAGAAAACGATAAAGAAAATACAGACTATATTGTAGATAAACGCATGAAAAAGGCTCTTATGAAAGGCTTTGTTGGCATGCATAACTCCGACAACAACTCCACTTAGCATCATGAAGATAGTCTGTGGGAATAAGGCCCTGCTAACTTTTGCAGCCAAATCAATTACTTCTTGCGGCTGTTTGGTGTTATAAGCTCCGATTAGATGGGGTGCGAGGATAATACCGATTAAACTGGCTGCAATAAAGATCAGCGTCAATACGGTTATAAAGGTGCTGAGACTTTTCCAAAAACGTCTGGTCTGGCCTCTGGCTATTGCTGAACTCAGCAAGGGAACGATCGCAGCACTGATTGCTCCGCCGACCAGCATCTGATAAAAAAGATCGGGAATTTGAAACCCGATAGTGTAAGCATCTGAGTTGACACCATAGCCCAAAGAAGGAACAATCAGAATCTCTCTGACAAAGCCTGCGACTTTTGTTGCCGCCAGGCTAACCATCATGGCTATTGTCATTACCGAGAGATCTTTAGAGAGTTTCTTTTTCTTCATTCATTCACCAGTCCGAATATAATGTATCCGCATCTATAAAAAGCAAGTATAACCTATGTAATAGCCAAAATAATATGAAGGCGCCTATCAGATAGTCAAGTGTTCCAGACGCGTCTATACTATCCGCAACAATCTCTTACGCAAGACATCCAGCGCTGTCAGTGTAGCTATTTTACGAATTTGAGCGCGGTCACCACCAATCAGGAAATGTTGAGCAGTAGTTTTTTCTTCATCTGCCAGGCCAATCCAGATAGTGCCCACGGGCTTATCCTTACTGCCGCCTTCAGGTCCTGCTATACCCGTAATCGCAACTGCATAGTCAACCCCCAGCAAAGATCTGGCACCGGCGGCCATGGCCAGAGCACATCCCTCACTCACTGCGCCTTCGTCTCTGAGAACCTCGGAGGAGACGCCCAAAAGCGATTTCTTGATTTCATTTGAATAGCTTACTACTCCCCCGGTAAAAACCTTGGATGCACCGGGAATCTTTGTCAACTCCGCTGAGATTAATCCACCTGTACAAGATTCCGCGAAACCGACAGTGGCCTGCCTTTCCGCCAGAAGATCCAAGACTACCTCAGGCAATGTCTTGTTGTCTTCAGAATATATATACTCACCAACACGAGACTTAATCTGCTCAATAACAGGACTAAAACGTTGTTCCAATTCTTCAGTGGCAATCTCTTTCGGCCCCATCAGGCTCAAGCGCAGCATTACTTCGCCAAGCGAGGCATAAGGAGCGATGGAGATCTCATTTTGAGCGTGGATGACATCGGCTATTTCATCTGTCAGGCTGCTTTCGCCAAGGCCGATCGTGCGTAAATAAACATGGTAAAGTCTCTCATCTGCACATGTCTCGAGCCAGGGCTTCAACTCCTGTTGAAACATCTGTTTCATCTCAGCGGGAGGCCCCGGCAAAAGAGCCAGATATTTCTTTGTTCCTTCATGATCAAGTTGATATAAAGCCCCCGGGGCAGTACCTACAGAGTTATAGAGTATTTTTGACTTAAGCGGCAGCAGGGCTTGTTTCCAATTATTGCCAGACGGTTTTCTGCCGCGAACGGCAAAAAACTCTCTAATCCATCCTTCTGCCTGCTTACTGCAAACCAAATCAGTACCGGCGATTTTAGCGGATATCTCCATTGTGATATCGTCTTCCGTGGGACCTAAACCGCCGGTAGTAATAACCAGATCAGCCCGGTCAAGCGATTGCCTTAAAACCTTTTCCAAGCGCTCAGGATTATCGCCGACAACTACTTGATAAAAAGAGCTGATCCCCAACTCTGAGAGCTCAAGCGCCAAATCACGCGCATTGGTGTTCAGGGTTTGCCCAAGTAACAACTCGGTGCCAACAGTGATAATCTCCGCAGTATTAATCTTCCGTCCTCTGATGGGCAACTCTGCTATGAAGGGGCTCACGGGGTATCCATCCGTCTGCAATAAGAAGTAACAGTATTCTTCAACAGCATTGCGATAGTCATGGGACCCACTCCGCCCGGAACAGGAGAGATTGCGCGTACGATGGGCTCTACTGCCTTGAAGTCGACATCTCCCACAACTTTCCCTTCTTCGTTACGATTAATACCGACATCAATAATGGCCTGATCCGGATTAACGAAATCCGGAGTGACGAAATTGGCTCTGCCAATCGCAACCACCAGGATGTCTGCCTGACTGCAAACCTTTGGCAGATCTCTGGTTCTGGAATGGGTAATCGTCACGGTACAATTCTCCTTGAGCAGCAACTGCGCGACAGGCTTGCCAACGATATTGCTGCGACCCAGGACTACCGCGTTCTTTCCTTCCAACTCAATGCCCGAAGCTTTTAGCATTTCCAGTATGCCTAAAGGAGTGCAGGCAACCAACGCCTTCTTGCCCAGAGAAAGCAGCCCTACATTTATGGGATGAAAGCCATCGGCATCCTTCTCAGGAGCAATTGCATATGTAATTTTGCCCTCATCGATATGTGCTGGCAAGGGTAGTTGAACCAGTATTCCGTCCACCAGAGGATCGGCGTTCAGCTCAGAAATGAGATTAAGCAAATATGTTTCACTTGTATCATCTGGCAAAATATAGCCAAAGGATTCAATACCCGCTTCCCTGCAGGCCTTAATTTTGCTATTGACATAAATTGAAGAGGCCGGATCTTCGCCAACCTGGACAACCGCCAAGCCGGGAGCTCGTCCATACTTGGCAACCAAGCCAGTCACTTCCGCCTTTAGGCTTGTCCTTATCTGCTCTGCCAGCTTCTTACCCTCAATTATGAACGCCATAATAAACCCTCCCATATTATAAACTTTTGCTTCCAGATAAATATTATTGCTTGTCAGCTGGTTCACAGCACTAGCTCTAATCGCTGGTCCCCATCATCTGATTCACATCGCTGATCATAGTGCCAGTTCTTATCCGCAAGTTCTCAGCGCTGGTTCTCATCGCCTGTTCACAGCGCTAGCTCTAATCGCTGATCCTCATCCGATACGCATCGCTGATCATAGTGCTAGTTCTCATCCGTTTGTCGGGCAAGGTATTGATCCATAGAGATCAGAACCTTACGCGGCTTGCTGCCATCGAAAGGCCCAACATAACCCAGATCGTGTAAACGGTCTACCAGGCGCGCTGCTCGCGGATAACCAATGGTAAGCCTCCTCTGCAGCAAAGAAATAGAGGCGTAGCCCGTCTCGACCACCAGCCTTAGCGCATCATCAAACAACTCGTCTTCTTCCTCAGCTCCATTACCGCCCACAGCTGTCTTACCGACTGCCTCAGGATTTGCTATTGCCTCCGCTACGCTTTCGTCGTAGTTTTCGCCATACAGACTTCTAATATAGTTTAGGACGCTTTCCACTTCAGAATCAGTCACGAAGGCTCCCTGGCCCCGTGTAGCCTTGGGCGCGCTCTGCGGGAAATACAACAGGTCTCCCTTACCCAGCAATTTCTCAGCTCCTCCGGTATCAAGAATCGTTCTTGAATCTACCTGTGAAGCTACGCTAAAGGCAATACGTGAAGGTATATTGGCTTTGATCACACCGGTAATGACATCAACGGAAGGTCTCTGTGTAGCAATGATCAAGTGAATGCCTGCTGCTCTCGCTTTAGCCATCAGTCGCTGGATAGCATCTTCTACTTCTTTGGAAGTAGTTGCCATCAGGTCTGCCAACTCATCGATTACAATCAAGATCAAGGGCAAATGCTCAGGGTCCTCATCTTCAAAATGTTTGATAACATCATTGTAGGAGCGAATATCCCTCACCTGCCGCTCAGCAAAAAGATTGTAGCGGCGATCCATTTCCACCACTGCCCAATTGAGAACGCCAAAGGCTTTCTTAGGATCCGTAACTACCGGCTGCAACAAATGGGGAATCCCGTTATAGACGCTCAGCTCCACAACCTTAGGGTCAATCAGCAGCAAACGCAGATCCTTCGGCGAAGAGTGGTACAAAAGGCTAATCAAAATAGAATTGATACAAACGGACTTTCCGGCTCCGGTGGCTCCTGCTATCAGAACATGCGGCATCTTTGATATATCACAATAAATCGGCTGTCCGGAAACGTCACGACCAATTACGGAAAGCAAAGGATTATTCTCAGATTGCTGACCAAAGGAAGGCTCCTCGATAATGCCGCGCAGCAAAACAGGCTGAGTATTCTTATTGGGAATCTCAATGCCTATGGCTGATTTACCCGGTATGGGCGCTTCGATCCTCACACCGTAAGCAGCCAGATTCAAGGCTATGTCGTCGCTTAGGTTCACGATTTTACTGACCTTAACTCCTAAGCCCGGAGTCAGCTCAAAACGGGTCAGTGTGGGTCCCGTAGTATAATTTGTGACTTTCGCCTCCACGCCAAAACTTTGTAGTGTATCTTCCAGCTTCTTGCTCATCTGCTGAATGCTGCGAATGTCCTCACGGGAGGGCTGACGAAATTTATCCGCCTTCAATAAATTAAGGGGGAAAGATCTATATTCAGTAAACAGTGGAATCTGTTCGCCTTTGTGACTTATTTTCGTCTTTCTCAGGCCGTTACCGTCATGACCGCGGTCAACCCAGCCTTCACGGCTGAATTTATCATCTTCGCCTTCCTTAGCTGTTTTTTCATCAGCACTTTCTGCACCGGCCTTTCGCTGCCCTCTGCCTGATGACCGCTCAGAGGCATCGGTATTGGC
>DUPE01000165.1 GCA_012838475.1 Clostridiaceae bacterium | reverse complement strand
CACGAAGCGCTTCATACTGCATCCACCCCATCGCATCAACCAGTACCAGCATGACAGGTTCTTCCTCAATGTGCTGAAGCACTCGCTTGGCTATATGATCAATCCTTATCGATGGCGCATCACCCCAAACACCAAAAATATCGGGAAGACGGGTTTTTAGGTCTGGACTTAAGTAATCCGCCTTATTTCCGCGCCACTCCAGATAGCCATCACGCAGAATCTCCTGCACACTGCCATCACGGCTGTAAAGCTGTAATGTCGTGCCCTCCTCAACATAATCGCTGAGCGGGATCAGATTTCTGCGAGTATACGCGGTGGTTGTGTAGTCGTTTTTTACGGCAGTACCTTCTTCAATCACCACCGATCGGCCGGGCGTCATGAACAGATCGCCATAGCTCCAGATCTTTAGGACCTCTTCTGCAGATAGCAGGGCTACAGAGCTCTGCTCACTAGTTAAGGTCTTTGCGCGCACCACGATTGTTTCAATCTCGCGGATGCCGGTCTGCGGAGGATGATTCGGGGCACTGACATGCCATCCCTTCTCTTTCGAATGCAGGAGCATCACCTGATCCGACTCTTCATAGGAAAATTCCGCCATGACGCCATCAGACGCTTCCACAATGACAGTGATTTCTTCTCCTTTTGGTTTGGCATCTTGAAGGACATCATAGATAGAAACCTCCCCTATCGAGCTTTCAAGGACCAGAGGTTCCAGGACGTCTCCTGTGATGAGTAGAGGATCTTGTGTCATCGCTTTTTCCTCTGCTTCTGGAGGTGTCTGTATCTCCACGCTGCCTGTCGAGCAGGCACTAAGCAGGAGTAATATGAAAAGAGCCAGTAGGATTTTTTTCATCGCCAGATCTCCAATCGGGCAATCTGCACGGCAAGTGTTGCGGCAATCAGACCGCCCAGTCCGCCGGACAGAGCTGCAGCCGTGAGCGCAAGCATCAGAGGGATGAAGCTTAGATTAAAGATGGCCAGATTGACAGCAAAGCTTCCTGCCATATTGGCTGCCATGCCCGCTATAAAACATGCCGGCTTCAGATTGTTTCCTCTTCCGATGAGAAAGAACACCAGATCAACCGCCAGCCCCGGGAGGGCATAGGTAAGAAGGCTTGCCGCTCCATGCGCTCCGAAGCTACCACTTAAGATGACCAGAGCCGCCTGAATGAGCGAGATGATGCTCCCCACAAAAGGTTTTCGAATGATCGCCTTTCCGAGTACCAAAAACAGCATGTAGATGCCGCCTGCCATCACCCCACCGGGGATGAAAAGAGGTCCCGTCACAATTTGCACTAAAGGCACGATAATGGTCTTGACAGCGATGCCAAGGGCCGCCAGCATCGCCATCAAGATATAATCCACCAGACGATAACGTCTCTTCATCACTCAATGACGATTTTGGCGACGTATTTCACCCAATAGTTGGCAGTAAAATTTTCTGAGGCGCAGAACCAGACTTTCCCGTCTCCTTCACTCTCGATCGGTGCACCGTCTTGTGTGATGGCAAACAAAGAGTCGGGGTCATTGAGTATATCCGACGTCAGCACCACTTCATATCCATCTGATGCCACCAGCGTCACCGTAGTGTCGGGATCAAAGTTCAGGGCTTTAGCCAGTTCACTCCAGTGAACACCGGAGTAGTCTGCTTCAGATGTCTCACCTTTTGAGTTGGTTCTCGAGAGATGCTTCTCGATCTGTGGCAGAGCTAAAAACTCTTCTTCACTTACTTGTCTGCGATCATCCCCGACAAAGACCTTTAATAAGGGCGTGCCGGTGTCGCCGGATGCTTCTGTGGTTCCACCAATCGCCTCAATCCTGCTGATGGTCTTGACACTGCCCTTTCCTTTTACTTCTGAAAGGTCATATCCATCAAACACTGTTCTCAAATGCTCATCGTCGTCTACATAAATCTTGCCATACTCTATCGCTTCTGCCGGCACCTCGACAGAAAATCCGTCGATAGCCACGAGACGATATGAGTCGGCTTTCTTCATCCCGACGCTCTCAAACAGGTCTTGAAATGAGATTTCTTTACCGAAGAAAAGAGCCTGATTTTCAGCGACAGCAAGTTTTAGGAACTTCACTCGCATTCCGTCAGAGATTTCTTCCGAAAAATATAGTGGTGTATTGTCTTCTGTGCCGTCTTCGAATTCAAACGTTACGTACTGTGCTAAAAAGACATCGGCCGTTTCTGTTTTCTCCAGTCCGTCCTCGGCGATCATTTTGACCGCTTGGGTGGGTACTTTACCGAACTGTTCAAAGAGTTTTCGCAAAGAGTATGCGTCCACCTCATAGCCGAAGTTGTTCAACTCTTCATCATCCATCTCGTGGATGAGTTCTCGTACAACAAGGACAGTGTCTACGTCTGACTGATTCTCTTCCACTGCGCTTGTGTCGAGCTGAATTTCAGTCAAGTTCTTGACCCAGTACATGGCTCTCTTGCCGGGTAGAGCTGAGCGCGCCATGTCCACTGCCTCTCCATCTGATTTGGTGATGACCATCAGCTCACTGTCTTCCCACATGGCTTTCTCCACAGAGATCTGATAACCGTCATCAGCCACCAGATTGACAGCGGCAATTTTCTCGACATCTACGCCGTTGGCGCTCAAGTAGTCAAACAGGACAATACCTGTGACCTCGACATCGCTGACTTCACCTTTTGAGTCCACATTTGTGGTTTGTACGCTAACCTCTTCTAAGGAATCATAGGTAGCTTGATCCAGCGTAAGATCGACTCCTTCGCCGGTGATCTTCACATTCACGACGGTTTCAGCGGGTGTCTCTGTGACCTCTGTGGCAGGCGTTTCAACCTCAGCCGGTGTTTGCGGTGCTGGAGCGGCGCTTTGTGGTGTGCACGAAGTGACGATAAGTAATAGCACTATCAGTAGAGATAACAGCTGAGTTCTGTGTTTCATTCTTCGCCTCCTTAAGAGCTGTTCTTTTCTTGTACGCAAAAAAGGGAACTTCTTTTCGAACATGGAAGGAACCACAGTTTCCCACGACTCCCCGATGCAAACCCGTAGTCTGCCTTTAGGCATTTGCATTCGAACTTCAACATTATATTATCACATGTTGTTGCAAAGATAAATATGAAGCAGGGTCTATTGTTGATATTGGATAGACTATAAAATAAAAAACTGCGGGATTGACTCGCCGCAGGTATACCATAGTTTATCTTTTCTTGCCATCAGGCCAGAATATATAAGAAGTCATGGAGAGAGAGCCCATCATCCTCACTTCATTAAACACTTCTATTTCACTGTCAGGCTCCGACGCCCCAAGCACATAGTAAAGCGGATAGAAATGATCAGGGGTCGGTACAGCATACTCTGAGCTGGGATGGTCTTTGTAGCGCAGAAGCGCCTCATGCATCTTCAGCTCCACAGCATCTTTCACCCAAAGATCAAACTGCGTTCCCTCCGGCGTCGCTTCCACCATATTCCAAATGACGGTGCGAAGGTTGTGTAGAATATTTCCACTTCCAAGAATCAGCCAGCCCTCCTTTGAGAGAGGCCGCAGTTTCTTTCCGATCTCAAAAAGGTCCTCAGGCTCAGCCTCCCGATCAACACTGAGTTGCACGACCGGAACAGAGGCGTCGGGGAACAAATGAACAAGTACACTCCACGTGCCGTGATCGATCCCCCAACTGTCATCGACACTGAGCGTTCCTGGAAGAAGCTCCAGAACTCGATCTGTCAATGCCTTGGAACCTTTTGCCGGATACTTCAGCTCATAAAGCTCTTTAGGAAATCCGTAGAAGTCATACACTTGTTTCGGCTCAGGATCACTTTGGACATATACTCCGGGAGTAAACCAGTGAGCAGAAATACAGAGAACCCCTTTAGGCGTAGGCAGGCGTCTGCCGATCCCCTTCAT